>JAZKHN010000142.1:0-9413 GCA_040385325.1 Pseudomonadota bacterium | reverse complement strand
CGCGCTACCTCGATCGCTCCGGGCGGCATCGACACACCTCTGCTGAACAAGCGTCCTATTCCACCGACCGCTGAAGTCCGGGCCGCATTGCTCAGTCCACAGGATGTGGCCGACATCACACGTTACGTGGCGGGACTGCCGCCGCGTGTGTGCATCAATGAAATATTGATGAGCCCGACGCTCAACGGCAACTATCTTGGTGAGTTTGAAACCCGCAAGCGGCCTGTGAAGGCCTGAAGCAATCGCCGGACGTCTGGTCAGGGCTTGACCAGGCGTGTTTTGCGGGGCGAAGGCTTTCCTCCCAATCGGGCTGGCGTACTGCTCTTTCCGTCCAGCGTCTTCAGGCGCACGCTGATTTTCTCTGCGGCAGCCTTCATCTCGGGGTAGAGCGTTTGCACGGCATCCTTGAGCGGAAGTGCTGAAGAAAACCATGTGAGGCCGAATGACGCGACCACACGGCCATTTTCGAAGATCGGCAGGGCCAGCGTGTTGGAGACCGGACGCACCGTGGGGTTGCGAACCGCGTAGCCCTGCTTGCGTGTTTCTTCCAGCACCTTCATGATCCTCGCAATGTCCTGCGCCGGCTGGTCTTCTTCTTCAGTTGAATGGGCCAGCAGTCCAAGAATGATTTCCTGCTCATCGGGCGGGCAGAAAGCCAGGTAGGCACGGCCCAGCGCACGGCTGACCAGGGACAGCCGCATGTTGATGCTTGAGTGAAGCAGTGAGAGCGGTGACTGTGCAATGGTGCTGTAGCGCACCACTACCGCGTCAGTGTCGAACACGGCAATCGCGACCGGCCATTTAAAGCGTGCGGTAAATGCATCTGCAATCGGAGCGGCAGCTTCGATGATGCGTGGTTCACTGTGATAGCCGGACGACAGTGTGTGAACGGCCGACGTCAGGTAATAAGACCCATGCTGCGGCGCATGGTTGACCAGACCTATGCCCATCAGCGTCTGCAGCAGGCGCACAAGGGAGGGTTTGGGCAAACCTGTCTGGCGATGCAAAAGGTCGAGCGTCGAGATGGGTTGCCGGTTCAGGCACTGGAGCAGTTCGATGGCGCGCTCAACTGCCCTGACAGGAGGAAAGGATGCCATCGGTGTTCAGTGGCCCTGCCGCTGCCGTCAGGCGTAATCGCTGACAGGTATGCAACTGCAAAAGAGATTGCGATCGCCATGCACGTTATCCACGCGGCCGACAGGCGGCCAGTACTTGGCCTGCTTCAGGCTTGCCAGCGGGAAGGCCCCGGTCTCGCGTGAATATGGTCTGGCCCAGTCGCCGCCCAGCAGGCTGGCAGCCGTGTGTGGCGCGTGTTTGAGCGGATTGTTGTCCTGCGGCCATTGCCCGGCTTCTACCTTGCGGATCTCTTCACGGATGGCGATCATCGCGGCGATGAAACGGTCAAGCTCCGGGAGCGTCTCACTTTCCGTAGGTTCCACCATGAGGGTGCCGGGAACGGGAAAGCTCAGGGTCGGTGCGTGGAAGCCGTAGTCCATCAGACGTTTGGCCACATCTTCTGCCGTGACGCCGCTGGTGTCCTTCAGGGGGCGCAGGTCCAGGATGCATTCATGCGCCACGTGGCCGTTGGCACTCGCGTACAGGGTGGGGTAGTGGTCCTTCAGGCGCGCGCTGATGTAGTTGGCGCTGAGGATGGCGATTTCGGTTGCCTGCTTCAGGCCTTCGGGGCCCATCATGCGGCAGTACATCCAGCTGATGGGCAACACCGCTGCATTTCCAAGCGGTGCGGCTGAAACGGCACCAACCCCATTGACAGGAATGCCTGCAGTGGCATGGCCGGGCAGATAAGGCACAAGATCCTTGACCACACAGACTGGCCCAACACCCGGACCACCACCACCATGGGGAATGCAAAAGGTCTTGTGAAGGTTGAGGTGGCTCACGTCGCCGCCAAACTCGCCCGGTGCTGCCACGCCCACCAGTGCATTCATGTTGGCACCGTCCACATAGACACGGCCGCCGTGTGAATGCACCAGCTCACAAAGCTCTTTGACCTGAGTTTCAAATACCCCGTGCGTGCTGGGGTAGGTGATCATCACGCAGGCCAGGTTGGCGCTGTGCTGTTCGCACTTGGCCTTGAGGTCTGCCATGTCGACATTGCCTTTGGCATCGCAGGCCGTGACAACCACCGTCATGCCCACCATCTGCGCGCTGGCCGGATTGGTGCCGTGGGCCGATGACGGTATCAAACAGATATTGCGGTGACCCTGTCCGTTCGCTTCAAGAAACGCCTTGATGACCAGCAGTCCTGCGTATTCGCCCTGCGAGCCTGCATTGGGTTGCAGGCTGATGCCTGCGTAACCCGTGGCCTGGCACAGCCAGTCGCGCAACTGCTGGTCCAGCTCGGCATAACCCAGCAGCTGTTCGGCGGGCGCAAATGGGTGGATGTTGGCGAACTCTGGCCAGGTGATGGGAATCATCTCGCTGGTCGCGTTGAGTTTCATGGTGCAGCTACCAAGGGGAATCATGCTGCGGTCAAGCGCGAGGTCCTTGTCGCTGAGCATGCGTATGTAGCGCAGCATGCCGGTTTCGGAATGGTGTGTGTTGAAGACGGGATGGGTGAGGAAATCGCTGGTGCGGCGAAGGTCAGCAGGAATCAGCGATTCAATGCCCTTTTCAAAGGCACTGACGACGGGCAGTGTCTGGTCCTCTGTGGCGAAGAAAGACCAGAGCAATTCAATGTCCTTGCGGCTGGTGGTCTCGTCAAGCGATATGCCCAGGTGATTCTTGAGCCGGAACCTCAGGTTTGCGCCGGCCTGACGTGCGCGGCTGGCGATCAACTGGGTCGCGTCGCCCGTCTTGATGGTGACCGAGTCGAAGGCGCCAGTATTGGTGATCTCATAACCGAGCTGTTTGAGGCCCTGTACAAATATGGCGGTGTAGGCAGCCACCCGCTCTGCAATTCGTTTCAGGCCTTGGGGGCCATGGTAGACCGCGTACATGCTGGAGACGACTGCTGGAAGAACCTGCGCCGTGCAGATGTTGGAGGTGGCTTTTTCACGGCGAATGTGCTGCTCGCGCGTTTGCAGGGCGAGGCGGTAAGTCGGGTTGCCATGGACATCGACGCTGACACCCACAAGGCGTCCGGGCAGAGAGCGCTTGTATTCATCGCGGCAGGCGAGGTAGGCGGCGTGTGGGCCCCCGTTGCCCATGGGCATGCCGAAGCGCTGTGTGTTGCCGAACACGATGTCAGCATCCCATTCGCCAGGTGGCGTGAGCAGGGTGAGCGCCAGCAGGTCGGCAGCCACACACAAAGCTGCACCATCGACATGCGCCTGTCCGGCCAGAGGGCGCAGGTCGTGAATGCTTCCGGTGGTGGCCGGATATTGGGCCAGCACGCCGAAGTAATTGCCCGCAGCCATCAGCTGCGGCACTGTCAATGATGCGGAGCTGACCTTGACTTCAATGCCCAGCGGTTTGGCGCGGGTTTGCACCACTTCAATCGTCTGTGGGTGGCAATCCCCTGCGACGATGAAAACATTGCTTTTGCTTTTCACGCTGCGTTTGGCCAGGGTCATGGCCTCTGCGGCCGCCGTGGCTTCGTCCAGCATGGATGCGTTGGCTATAGGCATGCCGGTGAGGTCGCACACCACGGTCTGGAAGTTGATGAGGGCTTCCATGCGTCCCTGTGAAATCTCGGCCTGGTATGGCGTGTAGGCGGTATACCAGGCGGGGTTTTCCAGAATGTTGCGCAGGATGACGCCTGGCGTCCAGGTACCGTAGTAGCCCTGGCCTATAAAACTCTTGAGGACCTGGTTTTTTGATGCGATCGCCTTGAGCTGCTTGAGTGCCGCTGCCTCTGTAACCGGCGAAGGAATCGCCATCGTGCTGGTGCGGGCAATTGACCCTGGAACAATACCGTCTATCAGTTCGCGGCGGGAGCCTGAGCCCACCACCGCCAGCATGCGGGTTTCATCAGCCCCGTCAATGCCGATGTGACGGGCCAGGAATTCAGACGGGTTCTCAAGATTGCCCAGCGGCTTGGCAGATTGCATCAGCATGGAACGTCCGATCAGCTGTTGGCAGAAAAGCTGTTGTAGCTGGTTTCGTCCATCAAGGCTGCGAGCTGCGATGCATCAGACAGTTTTACCTTGAAGAACCAGCCGGCACCCAAGGGGTCGCTGTTGGCCAGTGAAGGGTCATCGCGCAGCGTCTCGTTGACTTCCGTGATTTCTCCGCTGACAGGCATGTAGACGTCGGCAGCGGCCTTGACCGATTCGACGACGCCAGCGGTTTCTTTTTGCGCAAGGGTGGCACCGACGGCAGGCAGGTCTACAAATACCACATCGCCCAGTGCATCCTGCGCATGCACGGTGATGCCGACAGTAGCGATGTCGTCTTCAATCTTCAGCCATTCGTGATCTTCTGTGTATTTGATGGTCATGGGTTTCTCCTGAGAGTTTTAATGAAAAGATGAGGCGTGGTAGTCGATGGGTTCAGCCGCGGTAATAGTGAGCCGGTACAAAAGGCATGGTGGTGACTTCCATGGGTACGGGCTTTCCGCGAACCATGGCATTCATCCTGGTGCCAATGGATGCAAATTCCGGGCTCACATAAGCCATTGCGACGGGTTGATTGATGGTGGGCCCCAACAGGCCGCTGGTGACTTCGCCAACCTGTGCGTTATCAGGGCTGTGCAACAGGGTGTGGTCGCGTACCGGCACACGTTCAAGTGCAACGAGGCCGACGCGTTTGCGTGGCAGCGCGGATGCGCCGGACAACTGCGCAAGCACCTTGTCTGCGCCAGGAAATCCGCCGGCCCGCGCCCCACCGGTACGCCTGACTTTCTGGATCGCCCAGTTGAGGCCTGCTTCCACGGGCGTGGTGTTGGTGTCGATGTCGTTGCCATAAAGGCAGAGCCCCGCTTCCAGGCGGAGGGAGTTTCGCGCACCCAGTCCAATGGGTTTGACTTCAGGTTGGTTGAGCAGTGCGCGGGCCAGTTTGTCTGCCTGTACGGCCGCAACGGAAATCTCGAAACCGTCTTCACCGGTGTAGCCGCTGCGCGTCAGAAAACAGTCGCAGCCTGCAACGACAAACCGGCCACCTGTCATGAACACCAGCTTTTCAACGCCCGGTGCGAGGCGCTGCAATGCCGTGACGGCTTGCGGGCCCTGAAGTGCGAGTAATGCCATCTCCGGCATGGGGATTACATCGCATTTTTTTCCAATTTTTCGCTGGATGTGAGCGATGTCGCCGGCCTTGCACGCGCCATTGACAATGATGAACAGGTCGCCGCCGTTGCCCACGTCACGGTTGAAAAACATCAGGTCGTCAATAATGCCGCCGGCGTCATTGAGAAGCAGCCCGTAGCGCTGCTTGCCAGCAGGCAGGTCGATCACATCCACGGGAACCAGGGTCTCCAGGGCTGCGGCGGCTTCAGGCCCGGCAAGGCGCAACTGGCCCATGTGTGACACATCAAAAAGACCTGCGGCTGTCCGTGTGTGGTGGTGCTCGGCCATGAGTCCGGCGGGATATTGCACGGGCATGGAGTAACCGGCAAAAGGCACCATTCGTGCGTCAAGCTCCAGGTGCAAATCGTGCAGGGGCGTCTTGAGCAGGGTCTCTGGGGATGTGGGGCTGGACAATGGCATTCTCCGGGGGCAAACATGTTCCGCAACACAAGCTGCGGGCTGCCCCTGCTGTCCACTTTACCTGAGAGATTCACCCGGCGATGCGGGTTTGCTCCTTCGGTGGGCAGCCTCAAGGGCTGCCTCTCTCCAGTAGGGAACGTTTCCCGGCGCGGCAAGCCAGCAAACGGTTGTCAGTCCTTTTGCCTGAGCGTTCAGTGCACCATTTGGGTAGTCCCGGCTGGTGTTCGTGCGCCGTCGGCGGTTTTCCGCTGGAAAACTCTCTCCTGACGTTTCAAGTGTAGCGGATGCCCTGTGTGCACTGTCTGGAGGTTGTGTTTGTTTGTTGTGGGAGTGGGTTGAAACCGCTTCTAACGTGAGCGCAATTTCAAAAGCCTGTCCTGGGCGGCGGCCAGATGCTCGCGAAGTGTGTACCAGCGCTCTGCAAATTCATCGGGCATGTCGAGCGCCACCACCTGCCGTTCTATGACATCCAGGCGTTCAAGAAGCCGCTTGAGGGCCATGGGCTGCTGACTCGCCACGCTGTCCATTTCGCTCTCAAGAAATTTCACGTCTCCGTAGAAATGGTTCAAGGCAGCGCGGATACGCCAGTCGAACAGCCTCGGGATCCATGCCAGAACAATAAAAGCGAACACGAGTATCGGTATCACGGCATAGAGAACCAGTTCCGTCCACTGCGCGGTCCGGTAGGGCAGCAATGTTTCAAGCCACGGCCTGGCGCCAAGGCTGTAGGTTCGTGCCGTCGGCGACAGCGGGAAGTCAGTGCCCCGAAAACTGGGAAACTGGCCGTGCCGCTGCAGAAAGTTGGGAACCTCGTGTATCTCCACGGCTGCATCGAGCAGGGCGCGTTGCAGGGCGGGGTGCACGTCCGGCCGCACCAGCAGATGCGTTTGCAGGCTCATCAGCGTGAGGTCGCGTGGCGGAATATCGCCACGCAGTTCTATCGCGCCCTGGGGCAGCAGGAGCGGCTGTAGCCGGGTCTCCTTGGCTGCGAGGCTTCCCGCGTGCTCTGTGCCCAGCAACTGGATGCCAGGTTGCCGTGTCAGCAACTGTATGGATTGCGAATCTTCAGCCGCAACCTGGAACACCATGTCCAGGTTGCCGTCTATCAGGGCTTCAGCGGCGGCTACACCGGTCGCGGCGTCAAATCGTATCTCGGCAGTCTTGACACCGGCATGCTCCAGCATGGCTCTGGCCGCAATAAAAGACGACGATCCGGGCGCGCCGGCAGCTACCCGCGCGCCTGCCCTGACCTGCGCCAGCGATGCCGGCCCGCCGGCGCCCGAGAAGGCCCAGACCGGCTCCTGGCCCACAACCGCAAGCGCCTGCAGCGGTGTTGCAGGGCCGGCATAAATGCCATGAGCAAAACCGATGCTGGCCGGATCGTTGTCATCCATGATGCGGTTCAACGCGCCGCGCTGGGTATCGGAATAGACAATCTCAACGCTCATGCCCTGACGTTCAAGCTGGTCGGCATAGCGCTGAGCCAGGGCGGAATATCCGCCTTGGGGTGAGCCTGCCGCGATCACAGCCTTGTCGGGTGGGATGACCTGCCAGCGCGACGCAGACCACCACAGCGCAGCGGTGGTGAAGAGGATGAGCGGCAGGTAGAACAGCCACCAGCGGCGTTTGTAAAGCAGCAGAAGTTTCATCGTCCACGCATCCTGTAAAGCCGCTGCCGCACGAATTCGATGTGCTGATGCAGTGTGTACGAACGGGCCATCAGTTCCTTCGGGCAGGCAAATGCCAGGAGCGCCTTGTCCATGCCGTTCAGGCGGAGCAGAAATCGCGTGAGATCCATCCCGGAAAGCGACTCCTGCCCGAGGTCGTTTTCTATGAATTTGAGTTCACCGTACCAGCGGTTCAGCCGGCTTTCGACCATCCACCGCAGGTAGAGAGGGATCAGCCGCATCAGCCAAAAGGCCAGCAAAGTGACCGGGAGCACCAGCAACACGATGCGCTCAACCACCTGTGCCCACCAGAAGGGCAATAGCCGTTCAACCAGAGGCAGGCCGTGGATCAATGTGTCACGGGCCTGGGGTGCGGTGGGAAAGTCAATGCGCCTGAGTGAGGGGAAATCTCCGGCCCGAAAAAACAGGCCTCCTCCGGTGTGCACCTCCATGGCCACAGCAAGGGCCAGCCGCTTCAGTGCAGGGTGCAGTGACTCGCGGGCTACCAGACTGGCCGAGGTCGTCAGCATGGTGATATCACGCGGTGGCAGGTTGGTGTCCAGCGTGCCCTGTGGCAACAGACGCGATTCAAGAAAGGGGTTGCGTTCGGTGATGGCTGCAGATTTGCGCAGGTTGGCCAGTTGAATGCCAGGCATGCTCAGCATGTTCTGGATGGCAAGGGATTCGGGCGGGGCCACCATCAACACTGCGTCAAGCTGGTTTTGCCGCATGGCCTGCACTGCCGCGTTCCCCGTCAATCTTGAAAGCGCCACGTCCTTGCCTGCGATCCTGGCCTGCTCAAGCAGCTTGAGTGCCACGGTGCGGCTACCGCTCCCCTCAGGCCCTATGCCAAAGCGCAGACCCTGTAATTGCGCGAGTGAGTCGATCTCCCGGTTCCGGGTGAAAAGCCAGACGGCTTCCACATCGACGTTGGCCAGGGTTTGAATGCGGCTGCGACCGCCCCGTTCCATGGAAGTACCCAAGTACCCGAAGCCCCCCTGCATGAAAGCGAGATCAGCCGGTGACTGGGCCTGCCTTAATCGCTCCAGGTTCTGCTGTGAACCGGCAGACGACTGGACTTCAAGCGTGATGCCGTGCGCTGCAAAATGTTCAGCGTAGCGTTGCGCATGTCTGTAGTACGCACCGTCTGTGGCGGCGGTGGTCACGCTCAATTGCGTGGGCGGCATCGGGTATACAAACACCCACAGGCAAACAGCGGTGACCACGGCCAATGCGACAACCGGCAGGCGGATCAAAAGCCATTTGCGTTGATACAGCCAGGCCATGCGCACGGACAGTTTCTCCCTTGGGTGAGGCTACCTTTTACTGTTTATAGCGCAAAGATGCATGCTTTGACAGACATCAGGCAGGCCCCAAGGGTTTTCATTTCTCGTGCTGGCGGCGCAGGCCAGTCACCCCCTGGCGGTTGTTACATGCCGCTGTAATTCGGTCCGCCGCCGCCTTCGGGTGTGACCCACACGATGTTTTGTGTCGGGTCCTTGATGTCGCAGGTTTTGCAGTGCACGCAATTCTGCGCATTGATCTGCAGGCGGTCGGAGTTGTCTTCGTTCTTGACGAACTCATAAACGCCAGCTGGGCAATACCGGCTTTCGGGGCCTGCGTAGGTTGCCAGGTTGATGCCCACCGGTACGCTGTTGTCTTTCAGCGTCAGGTGCGCGGGCTGCTGTTCTTCGTGGTTGGTGTTGGAGACAAACACCGAGCTCAGCCGGTCGAAGGTGATCTTGTTGTCAGGTTTGGGATAGGCAATGGGCTGGCACTCGGCTGCCGGCCTGAGCATCACGTGGTCAGGCTTGTCCCGGTGAATCGTCCATGGCGGGCTCTTGATGCCAAGCTTTGGCAGCAGCCACTGCTCGATGCCGGTCATGAAAGAGCCGACATACAGGCCCTTCTTGAACCAGGCCTTGAAGTTGCGTGACTGGTCGAGTTCTGCAGCCAGCCAGCTTTTTGCATAGGCCTCGGGGTAAGCCGTCAGCTCATCATGCTGGCGGCCGGCGGTGACGGCGTCATACGCGGCTTCGGCAGCGAGCATGCCGCTCTTGATGGCGGCGTGGCTGCCCTTGATGCGGCTGGCGTTGAGGTAACCGGCTTCGCAGCCTATCAGTGCGCCGCCGGGGAA
>JAZKHN010000141.1:8285-26070 GCA_040385325.1 Pseudomonadota bacterium | reverse complement strand
AGGCGTTCGGCCAGCTGGGCGCGCACCAGGTTTTCGCGGATGGCGATGTATTCCATCTCCGGTGTGATGATGCCCTTGCGGGCGTAATGCATCTGCGAAACATTGGCACCGGCTTTGGCGCGGCGCGGTACCGGTGCATGTGTCATGCGCAGGGCAGCCAGTGCCGGGTCGTTCAGGCGCTCCCGCCCATAGGCACTGCTGATGCCAGGCAGGGCTTCGGTGTCCTGGCGTTCGTTGATCCAGGCACCGCGTAACGGTTGCAGGCCACGGGTGATGTCTATGGCTGCCGAGGGGTCTGTGTAAACGCCCGAAGAGTCAAACAGGCGAATCGGCGGATTTGGTTCCCGCCGGGTTTCACTTCCCTCAGCGACCAGCGTGTCCGTCAGCGTGACCTCACGGAAAGGCACGCGAATGTCAGGCCGCGAGCCCTGGATGTAGATCTTTGCGGAGCCCGGGAAAGGCGTGCGTGTGATGCGACCTGTGAGGTCGGCGGTATCAACGGTAAGACGGGTTTTGGCCATGGCTTGTTGCTCCTGTTTTCCAGCGGTGGGGTGCCTGCTGGGGAGCCGGAGATCTGCCATGAAGGCCCTTTGGGTAAGGGCAGGCGGAATGCCGGAGCCAATTGCGTTGTTCCCTACGCGGGGATAATCCCGATCAGGTTCAGCGGGTCTCGCATTTGCGATCTCAGCCCTTGATGAAACATCCTGGGCACCCCGACAAGCTGGACAATTGTAAACCCCTGTCCAGGCTCACTGCGTGTAGCCTGTTCTCCCCTTGCAGGGGACGGCGCTGGCGGCCCGGCGAAGCCGGTTCCGCGGCGCCCTTGGCGAAGACCCGCGAAAATTCCTGGGTCTGCGGAAACCAGCTTTTCATCAAACTTTACAAACCATCACTGCGGCGCAATGGCTGCGATACATGGGGCTTTCAAACTTCGATCCAACCTGAGCCAATTCCGGATATCAGGCATCTTCTCGAAAGGAAGCTCTCCATGAAATTCGCTATCAAATCTTCTGCGCTGAACAGCTTTGTCCTCGCTGGCCTGCTGGCAACTGTTGGTGCCAGCGCCATGGCGCAGGGCGCTCCCGCCACGCCGCCTGCTGGCCCTGCTGCGGCAGGCAAGCCTTCCGGCCCTCCCGGTGAACGCATGGGCCGGCATGACCCGGCAAAAATGCAGGCGTTTATTGCCAAGCGTCAGGCAGACATGAAAGCCAAACTGAAGATCACGCCCGCACAGGAAGGTGCATGGACGGCCTACACCGCATCCATGCAACCGCCAGTCCGCGGTGCCCGTCCGACGCCTGAGCAGCGTGCCGAGTTCGACAAGCTGACTACACCCCAACGCATCGACAAGATGAAGGAAATGCGCGCGCAGCGTATGGCCGCCATGGGTGCCGCAATGGACAAGCGGGGGGATGCCACCAAGACTTTTTATGCAGTGCTGACGCCGGACCAGCAAAAAGTGTTTGATGCAGAACACAAGCGCCATGGACGCGGCGGCCATCGTGGTGCCGGTCCACAAAAGGGCTGATCTGCCGGGTTTGACATGCGCAGTCAGGTTTGCCTGACGCCTGCCCGCACCACCTGCTCATGTCAGGCGGTGCGGGTTTTTATTTGGAGAGCAGGTTTTTGAGTTCGCCGCTGGCGATCAGCCTGTTCAGGTCGGTCGCACCGCCAACCAGTATTCCCCGAACGAAAACCATGGGCAGGGTCGGCCAGCCCGTCCACATTTTCAGTGCGGTGCGTTCGCGCCACATGCTGAAGTAACTTCCGTATTCAAGGTACTCGAAAGCAATGCCTGCCTGCTCCAGGCTGCGGCGTGCTCTTTTCACAAATGGATTGATGCCCATGCCAACAACCACAACATCATTGACAGCCAAAACAGCCTGCACTTCCAGGACGATGGACTGATGCCAGCCAGACAGCCGGTTTCGTATCGCCGGATGGACATGCGTTTCGTCGAGTAATGCGCGTGACATGGCGTTCCCTTTATTTGTAGAAGTACAGCATACAGGCCGGCAGCCTGCAAGCCCTTCGTGAAGCAACTCGGACTGCCGCGCAAGCCGGCGTAGGACGGTTGCCGCAAGCGCTTTTCGCATCTTCTGCGCTTCTTAAACTGTGCCGATGATCAAAATTCGCAAAGGCCAGGCGCCGGCCGTTCTGACGCGCAAGGAATTTCACGAACGTTTCATGCAATCCTTCATGGATCCGGCCTTCAAGGCTGAAAGTGATGCCCTGTCACGCGTTGAAGACGTGGCATGGGACGCCTACAAGGAAGGCCGCAAGGCACCTGTCACGCGCAAGGCTGGCCCCTCGTTCGCAAATCCCGACTACGACATGTCGGTCGAATGGCTGGAAACGCGTGCCAGACTTAAAAAGGCGCAGCTTGTATGGGGCAAGCCGGCAACCACTTCGCGTGTGCTGCTCGTGTGCGGCTCACCGCGCAATGACGGCACCTGCCCCGGCGAGATTTCCAAAACATGGCGGCTGACCCATACTGCAAAAACGGTTCTCGTCAAAGCCGGTATCGAGGTGGACGTGCTTGACCTCAGCCTGATCACATCCAGCTACCACCTCAACATTCACCCCTGTAAAGGCTGCGTATCCACGGCCATGCCCTTATGTCACTGGCCTTGCAGTTGCTACCCCAACCATTCATTGGGGCAGACCAGCGACTGGATGGCAGAAATATATGAGCGTTGGGTTGCGGCCCACGGTGTCATTATTCTCACGCCAGTGCACTGGTACCAGTCACCCAGCCCTTTGAAACTTATGGTGGACCGGCTCGTTTGCGCAGATGGCGGCAATCCAGACCCGACGACTACGGGAGGCAAAAAGCCTGCGCTGGCCAAACAGCTGGAGATGAAAGGATGGGACTATCCCAAGCATCTGAATGGGCGCACCTATGGGGTAGTGGTTCATGGTGATGTTGCGGGCATTGAAGGCGCACGTCGCAGCCTGACCGACTGGCTGGACTGGATGGGCCTGATCGACGCAGGCACGCAGGCCAAGCTGGACCGTTTTATCGGTTATTACGAACCCTATGCCAACAGCCATAACACCCTTGATGCAGATAAAAAGGTGCTGAGTGAAGTCAAAAATGTGGCAAGTGCGGTAGCTGCGGCGGTCAAGCAGCTGCGCGCCGGAAAGCTGGAGCAACCCGACCGCAAGATCCAGCGTCCAAGACCGAAGTAGCGGCTGTTGGGAACTGCACAGGACCCAGGATATGCTGGTCCAGCTTAACCCATGTCTTTGTGACATCAGACGCAAAAAGCCCCGCTTTCAAAGACGGGGCTTCTGGTTTGCAAACCTGGAGCGGCAGATATCGCCGCCCCACATTTGACCCTGGTCGAAAACTAGTTTGAAGACTTGCCGTCTTTCATCGGGGTATTGCCGGCATTGCCGGACATGCGCGCCTGGCGCGCTGCACGGGCTTCAGCACGCTCTGCACGACGCTCCTCTGCAGTTTTACGGGCCGGCTTCGCGCCTGCGCCATCTGTGGTGTTCATGGTGTTGGGATTGCTCGCGCGGCTGGTGCCGGAACCTGTGGCCACACCTGACTTCTGCGGCGTGGTTTCGGCCTTGACCTCAGCGCGTGACTTCACGGACGCACCGTTGTCACCCATGCCACTTGCACCGGTAGGGCCAGCACCGCCCTGGGTGCCAGACTTGACATCCGTAGTTTGGGCTGCGGCAAAACCGGAAACAGCCATCATGGCTGCGAGGAGGACGGACATTGTTGACTTGTTCATTTCGATTTCCTTTGGATTGTGAAGATTGTTGGCCATGTATGCGGGACATACTTCGCCGGGAGACTTTTTTACAGCGAACATCGGCGACATGGCGTGTGTTCTTCAGGAGTCACTGCCTGGCAATGACTGCTGCTGCCGTGCCGCCGACGGGACTGTTTTTAGTTGGCCTGGCCAGACAGGTTGCCCTGCATGTTTGCGGATGCGCCGGCTGCCACACCTGCAGACGTTGGCAGGCCGCCACGAACCGTGCCACCGGCACGTGCTGCAACATCACCGCTTGTATTGACGGCGCGACGTGCCGTGCGGCGTGTGGTGTTGGTGGCGGCTTCTGCGCTGCCTTGCACTGCAGCAGCGGTGCGGGCACCGGCACGGGCTGTACCTGTGGCAATAGGGCCGGTATTTACATTGGCACTGGTGTTGGTGTTTGCATTCAGCCCTGCTTCAGCAGAGCCGTTGGTGGCGGGGTTACCGGCATTGGAGCGTACGTCGCCGCCAATGTTGGCATTGACGCCGGTACGCACACCCGCGCCCAGACCTGCGCCCGACGTTGAGACACCTGTACCGGCATTGACACCAACGCCGACACCGGCACCCACGCCAAGACCAACCTGCGCGTGAGCGGACAGGGCCATTGCTGCCGTGAGTGCGATTGCAGCAGGGATGGATCGCATTGAAAACTTGTTCATTTTTGACTCCTTTTAGAGACTTGGAAGACCTGACGAGTCAGGCTCCCGTACCAACAATCTGAACCGCGCCTGAACAAGGCACTTCATCAGAAGCCAGACCGACTGGTTTGGTTGATTCAAATTTAGGCCCCGGTACGATGCCGGCTTATCGGCGCTACCCGCCCCTGAGCGTAGGACAGTACGCCCGGCCAACGTGCACAAAACCGGTCCCCAAGGGGGTTTACACAAGCCGCTTTTTCCACCGAAAACACCCTCTAACCAACACCCTCATACAAACAGTTAGCTTGCGGTCCTACATGCAGGACATCGCGTTTGCAGAACAATAACTTCACCTGTTTGTTTTAATGGTGGTTTCCATCGTTGCATGGTCTTCACGCCTGCGTGCAGTTCACAATTCATATGCCCACTCCCCCTTCTGCCATCTCTGTTACTGAAGAAATACCCGCCCTTGTGTCATCTGACGCTGATGCGGATGTCGTTGCCCAGACCCAGGAGGCGCTGGCCACGGCGGCGATGACCTTTTCGCTCAAGGTTTTGACCGTCAATATCCACAAGGGCTTTACATTTTTCAATCGCAAATTCATCCTTCCCGAGTTGAGGGAGGCTGTCCGTACCGTCGGTGCCGACGTGGTGTTTCTTCAGGAAGTGACGGGCAGCCACAAAACACACCAGGACCGGTTTGAAAACTACCCCGACACGCCGCACTATGAATTTCTGGCCGACAGCATCTGGCCCCAGTTTGCGTACGGCCGGAACGCGGTCTACACCCATGGCGATCACGGCAACGCCATCATGTCCAAATTTCCCATCGTCCGGTTTGAAAATCATGATGTTTCCATCAGTGGACCCGAACGTCGTGGCCTGCTGCACTGCGAGCTGCAGATACCTGGCCGCTCCCTCAACGTTCATGCCATTTGCGTGCATTTGAGCCTGACAGAAGATCACCGTATGCAGCAGATGCAAAAGCTCTGCAAACTTGTTGAAGACACTGTTCCTGCAGCAGCTCCCCTCATAGTCGCGGGGGACTTCAACGACTGGCGTCAGCGCGCAGGCAAGCAGCTGGCCGATGGTGCCGGGCTGCATGAAGTATTCGTTCAGGCCAACGGCCACCCTGCCAGAACGTTTCCTGCGCGGCTTCCCTTGCTGCGGCTTGATCGTATTTATGTCCGCAACGCCATTGGCCATGCGCCCGTTGTTCTGCCCAACAAACCCTGGTCACACCTGTCTGACCACGCGCCGCTTGCAGCAGAAATAGAAATTTAGGCCGTCATCAGGAGGACGCTGTGAGTAAATGGATTGAAGGCAACAGGTTCAAGCTGCTCGAAAACGGCGAGGAGTTTTTCCCGCGTGTTTTTGAATGCATCGCCGCAGCCGAGCGCGAAGTTGTTCTTGAAACTTTCATCCTGTTCGAGGACAAGGTGGGTAAAGAGCTTCACGCTGCCCTGTTGAAAGCCGCTGAAAAAGGTTTGCAGGTGGATATCACGATTGACGGGTTCGGTTCGCCAGACCTTTCGCATGAGTTCATCTCGACGCTGACGCACGCTGGCGTGCGGGTGCATGTGTTTGACCCCAGCACGCCGGTTCTGGGCTGGCGTACGAATGTCCTGCGCCGCATGCATCGCAAGATCGTGGTGGTTGACGGCAAACGCGCTTTTGTCGGCGGCATCAACTATTCGGCTGATCACCTTGCAGACTTCGGCCCGCAGGCCAAGCAGGACTATTCGGTCGAGATTGAAGGGCCCATCGTCTCGACCATTCATGACTTTGTGCATCGCGCACTCGCGGCGGGCCAGCGCAATGCGCAGGGATCCACTGCGGTTGCTGCATGGCGTGACCGTTTTCCTGGCCGTTCGCAAGGTACACCCGGTGACCGGTTGGCTGCATCCCGTATCAATGACAAGGCCGGTGAGGCGGGGGCCATTTTTGTAACGCGTGACAACCGCAAGCACACCAATGACATAGAACGCCATTACCGCATCGCCATACGCGCCGCGCGTGAACGCGTGGTGATTGCCAATGCCTACTTTTTCCCCGGCTACCGGTTGATCAAGGAAATGCGCCGGGCCGCGCGCCGCGGTGTTGATGTGCGGCTTATTCTGCAGGGCGAGCCCGACATGCCGATCGTCAAGACCGCTGCCAGCATGCTCTACCACCACCTGATCAAGGCAGGGGTTCAGATCTATGAATACTGCGAGAGGCCGCTGCACGGCAAGGTGGCCGTGTCAGATGGCGAATGGGCGACGGTGGGGTCCAGCAATCTCGACCCTTTGAGCCTGTCCCTGAATCTTGAAGCCAATGTGATCATTCGCGACCGGGAGTTCAACAGGCACCTCACAGCCCGTCTCGACCATCTGATGCAGAACAGCTGCAAGCAGATCAAGGCCGACGAGCTGGAGACCTCGCGCTGGTGGTTTTCGCTCAGAAGTTTTTTTGTCTTTCACCTGCTGCGCCGCTATCCGTCATGGGCAAGCTGGTTGCCTGCACATGCACCTCACATCATCCCTGCGATGGTGCCCGGCAAGCAAGGCGACGAAGCGGATCGGCTGAAGCGCGCAGGTGCAGACAATGTGGCCAACGCAGACCCTGTGTGAAGCAGACTGTGGACGCGGTGCCCGTCAATATCTCTGACCCGCCTTTGGCGACGGCCCCACGCCGTCCCTGGTGGCCCTGGCTGAAGCGGGGGGCAGGCGTGGTGTTCATGCTTCTGGTTATCGCCCTGCTGGCATCCCAGGCGCGCAGCATCGAATGGCAGGAAGTGCTCACCGCACTTGAAAACTATCCCCTGTCTGCTGCGTGGGGCGCTGTCTTGCTGGCGATTGCAAGTTTCACGCTCTACAGCAGTTTTGACCTTCTGGGCCGGCACTACACCGGGCATCACCTGGGTACACGTGCCGTCATGGCCACGACGTTTGTGAGTTATGTGTTCAACCTGAACCTCGGCTCGCTGGTGGGCGGCGTTGCGATGCGCTACCGCCTGTATTCGCGGCTGGGGCTCAAACCTGGTGTCATCACGCGCATCATGTCCATCAGCATGCTGGCCAACTGGATGGGCTATGTGTTTCTTGCAGGCCTGGTGTTCAGCACGTTTCCGCCAACCCTGCCTGCCAGCTGGGAGATCCCGCCTGCCGTCCTGCGTCTGTGTGGTGCCGCTTTGCTTTGCATTGCTGCCGCTTATGTGAGTGCCTGCGCATTTCTGGGTCAGCGCCAGTTCACCTTGCGCGGCCATGTAGTGGAATTGCCATCGGCCAGGCTTGCCGGCCTTCAACTGCTCATGGGCGCGGCCAACTGGCTGATCATGTCGGGCATTATTTTTATCCTGCTCCAACACCGCATTGAATTTTCAATGGTGATCAGCGTGCTTTTGCTGGCTGCGGTGGCTGGTGTCATCACCCACATTCCGGCCGGTCTGGGCGTACTTGAAGCGGTTTTTGTCGCCATGCTGTCCTACCGGATTCCCCAGGCTGAACTTCTGGCGGCGCTGGTAGCCTATCGGGTGATTTATTACATCGTGCCGCTGGCTTTGGCAGCCATGGCTTATGTCGTCATTGAAATCAAGGGCAGAACTGCACTGCGTGCAACGAAAAGCCCCCGATAACTGTAAATAAATACAGTAAACTGGCAAAAAGCTGTATATTAATACAGTGCCCAATGAACCCCTCCAGCGCAAGCTTGCGATTTTGGCCGACGCCGCCAAATACGATGCTTCCTGCGCGTCAAGCGGCAGCTCCAAACGCAACTCCATGGGCGGCAAGGGCATAGGTTCTACCGAAGGGTCAGGTATCTGCCACAGTTATGCGCCTGACGGGCGCTGCATCTCGCTGCTGAAAATCCTGCTCACAAATTTCTGCACCTACGACTGCCTGTATTGCGTCAACCGGGTCAGCAGCAATGTGCCGCGTGCCCGTTTTTCCGTGGATGAAGTTGTTGCACTGACGCTCGACTTTTACCGCCGCAACTGTATAGAGGGGCTGTTTCTCTCAAGCGGCATCATCCAGAGCCCCGACTACACCATGGAGCAGGTGGTCGAGGTGGCGCGCAGGCTGCGTGTGGACCACGACTTTCGCGGCTACATCCATCTCAAGACCATTCCCGATGCGTCGCCCGAACTGCTTGCCGATGCCGGGCGTTATGCCGACCGGCTCAGCATCAACATCGAGTTGCCCACGCAGGATGGCCTGCATGCGCTGGCTCCCGAAAAAAATGCACCCGCCATTCGCCGCTCCATGGCCAGGCTGCGTGTGCATATTGATGACGCCAAAGGCGAGGCCATCGACAGCGCCCGTACCAGCGTCATCTCATTGCCAAAATCGCGAACGGCCAAACGCAGTGCCGCGCCGCGCTTTGCGCCTGCAGGCCAAAGCACGCAGATGATTGTGGGTGCCGATGATTCCAGTGACCGCGTCATCCTGCAAACTTCTGCCTCCCTTTACGGTACCTTCCGCATGCGGCGGGTTTATTACTCGGCGTTCAGCCCCATCCCTGATGCATCAATACGTCTGCCCCTGCTGCAGGCACCCTTGCTGCGTGAGCACCGCCTGTACCAGGCCGACTGGCTGATCCGTTTTTACGGCTTCAGCCACGAAGAGATCGTGCCCGGCGCGCCCGCACCCGGGGTTGCTGATACCGGCGGCATGCTGTCGCTGCTGCATGACCCCAAGCTGGCATGGGCGCTGGCCAATCGCGGCCGCTTTCCCGTCGACCTGAACCTCGCACCCCGTGAAATGCTGCTGCGTGTGCCCGGCATGGGCGTGAAGGCGGTAGATCGGATTTTGCAGAGCCGCCGTGTTCGCCAGCTGCGGGCAGCCGACCTGCTGCGCCTTCATCTGCCGCTTAAAAAGGTCATGCCTTTTGTACTGCTGCCTGATCACCACCCGGGCGGACTGCTCGATGGCATGGGCCTGGGTGAGCAATTGCGTGACCCCGTCCAGCCCGGTCTTTTTGATGAGCCGGCCCTTGGGGACAAGACAGCTGCGCCAGCCAGTCCGCCGCCGCAGCTTCCGTATATTCCCTCGCAAATCACGACCATGGCAGCAGGCATGACGGCCCCTTTGCCTACATTGGCAGCTCCAGGGCCGGGCGCACCATGGGCATCAGTAAGTGAAGAAAGGAGTTTGCCATGGGCGTGATGAATGACCCGCTGACGACCGACCTGTTTCCACAAGCCTTGTTGCCCGTAACCCTGCAGGGTGCAACTGATCTGGAAGGCTTCCGCCGTGCTTCGCGCGCATTGCTGGCCCGGCAGATGCTGCCCGAGCAAATCATCTGGAGCAGCAGCGATGAAGCCACGCAGGATCTCTTCGGCGCCCAGGCTTCAGGCGAGCACGACACCTTTCACTATCTCAGCCCCCAGGAGTTCGCAGCCGCACCCGCCGTCAGCGTGCCGCCAGAATTTTTAACGTTGTGCCAGGCGGCAATATTGCACAGCGACCCTGCCCGCTTTGGCCTGCTGTATCGCATCCTGTGGCGGCTTGCGCATGAGCCTGGTCTGCGAAATGATCCGCTGGATGCCGACATGATGCGCGCCCAGCAAATGGCGCACGCCGTGCGGCGCGACATGCACAAGATGAAAGCCTTTGTGCGCTTTCGCAGCGTGCAGGACGAAACCTTCAACACCCATCCCGAGGGCGGGCCGCTTCACGTGGCCTGGTTTGAACCGGAACACCACATCGTCGAAGCCGTGGCGCCGTTTTTCGCACGGCGTTTTGCGCAAATGCGCTGGGCCATCCTGACGCCTGAACGCAGCGTGGAATGGCTCAATGCAGGTTCGGATGTGCCGTCGTCAAAAGATGCAGATGCGGTGATGGCGGGCCTGCGCTTTGGGCCGGGCGCCCGCAAGGAAGACGCCCCGCCGCCTGACGCCGGCGAGCAACTGTGGCTGACCTATTACCGCAACATCTTCAACCCGGCGCGGCTGAAGGTGAAGATGATGCAAAAAGAGATGCCACGCAAGTACTGGAAGAACCTGCCCGAGGCAGAAATGATTCACACGCTGGTGGCCGGTGCGCATGAAAGCAGCATACGCATGATCGAGCAGCCGGGCAGCCTGCCGCACCGGCGCATTCCCATCACCGACGTCACGCCTCCACCCGTCGCACGCCTGTCCCAAAGCCCTGATGGCAGGTTGATGACATCATTGTCTGCCGTGCGCCAGGCCACAGAGCATTGCCGCGAATGTCCTATCGGTGAATGCGCCACGCAGGCAGTTGCGGGTGAAGGCCCGCTCGGTGCACGCCTCATGTTTGTGGGTGAACAACCGGGTGACCATGAGGACGTGCGCGGCAAACCGTTTGTGGGCCCTGCCGGTCAACTGCTGGACCGCGCACTGGCCGAACTTGGCATTGAGCGTGACGGCGTATTTGTCTCCAATGCGGTCAAGCATTTCAAATACGAAGTGCGCGGCAAGCGCCGCATACACAAAACGCCGTCCCAGCGTGAGGCGGCCGCCTGCCTGCACTGGCTTGACGATGAAATCCGCATCGTGCAACCGCAAATTCTGGTGGCACTGGGCGCTACCGCCGCCCGCTCACTGCTCGGGCGGCCTGTACCCGTGATGGCATCACGGGGCCAGTTTTTTGAGCGTGAAGATGGTTTGAAAGTGCTGGTGACCCTGCACCCTTCCGCATTGCTGCGTTTGCCGCCCGAGGCAAAGTCGCAAGCCTGGTCAGCCTGGCTTGAAGACCTTTCTCTTCTGAAGAACTGACGCCTTCGGGCCAGATATCTGAAGGGCGTCAGGAGTCCGATGGTGGGGGAAGTACTTCATCCGGTGCAACGTCGCCGGGCACGCTCCTGATGATGTCCTGTGGGGGGACAAAATCGCGCGCATCATGGTTGTGCCCAGGCAGTTCTGTCGGCCGGGTGTAGGAGTCCCTGCCATCCGGTGTCTCCAGAGTATCGGGCCGGTTGTCGCGCCTGTCCGGGTTGCGGTCTTTGGGATTGGGTTTCAGGTAGCAGGGAAAACATCTCTGTGCGCCGGATTCGGCAGGCGCCAGGACGAATGTCGATATCACTGCCGCCATCCATAAATAACCAGACCTGCGCCGCATGGCGATCTCCTTTGGTGACACGCACATCCTCAGAACGGGGGGCAGCGCCGTTCAGCAGACCGACTGCGCCCCTTCTGTCCGATTGTCAGGCATTCGTCCTGTGGCGCGCCGGCCCTTCCCGTCATGCCCGCGGCGCAGACGCTGGTGTCAACGGTGGAACGGTAGTTCCTGACGGATCAGCAGGTGTTCGGGGCAAGGTCATGGTAGTTGACCTGGACGGTGTGGTTCTTGCCGGTGAGGTGGTCAGGGGCGGCATAACCGCAGACGGGGGCTTGACGGGGGGTCCGATGCGCGAGGCTGGTGCGGTGGTTTCGGCCGCAGCCGGCAGGCCTGGAGTTTGCGCCATGCACATGCCGGCACTGCCCAGTGCGGCCATGGCCACAAAAGCGCCCAGCGTATTTGAGAAAACGAGGGATTTCATAAAGCAGTGTCCTTGAATTAGCGGGTGGTGGTGCTGTCTCGCGAGGGGTCGGGCGCCACGACCGTATCGCGGTTGTCGGGCCGTGTCACTGCACCCAGGGTCGGCCTTGAGAGGGAGTTGCCCGAATCTGCAGCGGGCGAGGCATCGGGAACGACCGGGCGGTTGGCAGGATTGCGGTTCAGGGGATTGGAAAGTGTCTGGGAGCCCGGGTCAGTGCCTGAACTGCCGGCGACACTTCCGTCCACATTGACACCCACCGGCCTCAAGGTCACACCAGAACTCGCCGCAGCCGCTGCTGCGGCCGCGGGCTGCGTCGACGAAACACCGGGGTCGGTGCCGGATGTGCCTGCCGTATTGCCGTTGACTGTGGTGCCCACAGCGCGCAATGTGCCTGACGGCGTGGCGCCTGAAGCTGCAGCCCCCGAAAGTCCGGCTGATGTACCGGAAGGGCCAATCGCCCCACCAGACGCCGCGCTTGCTGCCCCGCCAGACATCACGCCGGCACTTCGGGTCTGGGAAAAGGCTTGGGCGGGTAACAGAAGCATGAGCACCAATCCCGCGGCTGCCGACGGTCGCCAGATACCCGTTACGCGATATGGATGTGGGCGTTTCGCCTTCGCGTTTATCCCGGCATTTGCCTCTGCTGAAAACATGTGATGTGCTGGATGGATGTCCATGAGAACTCCTTTCATAACGCTATGAAGTTCATCTTGGGCACATGCGCGTGCAGGGCCAGCGCCCTGAGTGCAGCCCTGACGTAGGACGGCTTCCCGCAATCAGGGGCGGCGGATGGCGGTCAGTTCGTGGAAACCGGTGGCCGCGTCCAGCGTGCGTGCAAACGACCATCCGGGCAACAGGCCCAGCACGACCTCGGCGGTGGTGCGCACGATGCAGCCCCGCATCAGATGCCCGCCCCGCACCTGCCCCCGGGCGTCAGCCACGCTGGCATGCAGGTGAACACCACCCCTGCCCGGTGCTGAGAGTGTGCCCGACAGCATGATGATCTCCAGCGGCCCGCCCAGCCTGCTGCCCTCAGGCTCCGCCGCGTATCGCAGCACGGCGCATGAAAGGCTGCCGACAGACGAAATGACGCAGGCCGCCTGGCAGTCTTTTTCGGTCATCAGCGGCTGACATGCCGCTTCGAGCGCAAGGCGAAGGTCCTCCCCGGGGTTCAGCCGCAAGGTGTGAATGATCAAGCCGGTTTGCGCGTTCATGGCTGAAGGTTAGCAGCGAACCGCTAGGAGATTTTTAATGTAGACATTAAAAATTTAACGTATAAGTTAAATTTCAAGCAAAAGTTAATATGAAAGTTAACTTTTGAGGGCAAAAAGGCCTGGGTTTGTCGCCAGAGCCGCCAAAAATGCCTGAAAATGACCTTTTTCAGGCATAAATTGGCCCGCAAACCAATAGATACGGGCGCAAGCAGCTATTTTATTGATAGCAAAATTACGGCGCAGCCAAGCCGGTTTACCCACTGAATCCGTGTTCCTGGCCCTGGGCAAAACGACTCGGGCTACCATTGGCCATGAGCTGGCAACCGTTCACCCTGCTGCCCCTTTCATGTATGAGACCTGCACACAACAAATTCATCGTCATCACGCTGGTTTTGCTGGCGGCCTATTTCGCCAGCATAGGCTGGGGGGTGTACCGCATCACGTCTTCCGAGGTGTTTCCGCTGTCAAAAAAAGCGCTGGCTGAATACCTGGCGGCCAAAAAATCACCCGATGCGCTTGAGCCATACCAGCTGCGGTGGTGGTCGTCATGGAATTTCAGAACCAGATCGGCGGGCAGTGTGGCCGAATTTCAGCTCTGTACACCTGCCAGGCACTGTTATCTCATCAAGGCCTGGACCGCCAACGGCAAATGGGTGGTGACAGAGGTCATTGCCCAGCCATAGCGGAATTCAGCAGCGCAGATGGATGGGCCACGCCAGCGCATGGCGGCCGTGACCGCAACGGATGTAAGGTTCAGGACCAGCCACACCACACCCCATGTCGCTTGACACCATCATTTCCTCAGCACTGACAAGGCCCGACGATTGCACGGCACTGGTACTTATGGGTGGCGGGGCACGCACGGCGTATCAGGCCGGTGTGCTGCATGCGCTGTCCAGCATGCTGGGCCTGGCTGGCAACACTGCTGCGCCGCCCTTTCCCTTCAGGATTCTGGTCGGCACCTCGGCGGGTGCGCTGAATGCGACTTTTCTGGCCAGCCGCGTCGGCGAGGGCCTGAACGCATTTGCGCATCTGGCAAACTTCTGGTCCGGCCTGCGGTCTTCACAGGTCTACCACCTGAAGGTGCCGGCCTGGATACGCTCCAGCCGCATTGCCGCCGCGCTGTTCCTGTCGCAGCAGGTGCGGGCGCAGCAGGCTTTCCTGAACAACACGCCGCTGGTTGACACGCTGCACCGGGCGATCTCGCTGGCCAACATCGACCAGGCGTTGAACGATAAAACCCTCAAGGCGCTGGCCGTCACGGCATCAAGCTATACCAGCGGCGTGCACTGGACGTTCTGCCAGACCGCCAGCGGCAAACCAGATGGCCTGTGGAGCCGCCCCGGCCGCCGTGCGGAGTTCCAGCCCGTCACCATCGAGCACCTGATGGCGTCCAGCGCCCTGCCTTTCATCTTCCCCTCCACCCCGCTGTGGGTCGATGGCAGGCGCGAGTTCTTCGGTGACGGCTCCATGCGTCAAAGCGCGCCGCTGTCGCCCGCCCTGCACCTGGGTGCGAGCAAGATCATGGTGATAGGCGTGGGCCAACCGGAGCGTGCCGGTTTCGGCGGGACCGAGGCAGCGGCAGCCGGCGTGCGCCCCACCCTGGGCGCAATTGCAGGCCACGCGATGGCCAGCGTCTTTCAGGACACCCTGCAGGCCGATGTCGAACAGGCAACACGCGTGAGCAAGACCCTGCGCGAGCTGCCACGCGAGATCGCCGCCGTGATGCCCTACCGCGCGGTCGACATCCTGGCCATGGCACCATCACAGTCGCTGGACGCGCTGGCCCAGGCACATGCAAGCGAACTGCCTGCAGCCACATACCACGCGCTTGAGGGCCTGGGTGCGCTGGGCAGCCGCGGCAGCCCCGGTGGCGCCGCACTCGCCAGCTACCTGCTGTTCGAGCCCGGCTTCGTCAAGGCCCTGATGGCGCTCGGCGAGCACGACGCCTATGCCCGCAAGGCCGAACTGCTGGCGTTTTTCGGCTACCCCGCGAGTTGAATCCGGCCGGCGCCGGCGGTAGATAAATCATGGCTGCGGTGCCATAATCGCGGCAGATTCACTACGGAGAAATCCTTGGAAAGCAGCCCTAGTTGCTAGCTTTCAATGCCACTGCCTGACACGCGCGCCATGCGCGGTCACGGAGAGCGGGGTTGAAAGCGATGCACATTCACCCCCACCCTCCTGCCACCCGGCGCCCGTCATGCGGTGCCCGGTGCATAACCTTGAAAACAAAGGCAGTCGGTCATGCTCAATATTTTCACCCTCGCCAACGGGCGGCTCTTTCAGGAAGAAATCGAGTCGCTTGAAGAGCTCTCCAGGTTCCAGCCGATCTGGGTCGACCTGGAGTCCCCCACCGTCGAAGAAAAACGCTGGATCAAGCAGTATTACGGCCTGTCCATCCCGGAAGACGCGATGGACGAAGACATTGAGGAATCCGCGCGTTTCTACGAAGAAGACAACGGCGAACTGCACATCCGCTCTGACTTTTTAATCGCCGACGAAGACGAGCCCCGCACGGTGCGCGTCGCCTTCATCCTGAACCTGGTCAATGACGACCTCAAAAGCAAGGGCGTGCTGTTTTCCATCCACGATGAAGACGTGCCGGTATTCCGCTTGCTGCGCATGCGCGCCCGCCGCGCGCCGGGGCTGATCGAGGACGCCAAGGAAGTGCTGCTCAAGCTGTTCGATGCGGACGCCGAATACTCGGCCGACACGCTGGAGAACATCTACGTCGAGCTCGAAAAAGTCAGCACCAAGGTGCTGTCAGGCGACGTGACCGATGCGCTGGCCGGTGAAGTGCTGGGCGCCATCGCCCGTCACGAGGATTTGAACGGCCGCATCCGCCGCAACGTGATGGACACACGCCGCGCGGTCAGTTTCATGATGCGCAGCAAGATGCTTAATTCAGAGCAGTTCGAAGAAGCCCGGCAGATCCTGCGCGACATCGACTCGCTGGATTCGCACACGGCTTTCCTCTTCGACAAGATCAACTTTTTGATGGACGCGACGGTCGGTTTCATCAACATCAACCAGAACAAGATCATCAAGATCTTCTCGGTCGCCAGCGTCGCGCTGCTGCCGCCCACGCTGATCGCCAGCGTCTACGGCATGAACTTCAAGTGGATGCCGGAGCTGGACTGGGCGCTGGGCTACCCTTATGCGCTGGCGCTGATGGTGGCCAGTGCACTGGTGCCGATGTATTACTTCCGCAAGCGCGGCTGGCTCAAGTAAGCTACCCCAAAGCGGCCTCTTTGCCGGAGGTATCTGCCAGGCCTGGGCGGCCTATATCAGGAACGGCCGCCATCAATGCCTGGGTGTAGGCGTGCTGCGGCGCGTCGAGCACGCTTGCAGCCAGGCCCTGCTCCACCAGCCGTCCGCTTTTCATCACACCGATGTGGTCGCACATGTGGCGGATGACTGCCAGGTTGTGGCTGATGAGCAGGTAGGTCAGGCCGAACTCATCCTGCAGGTCGCGCATGAGGTTGAGCACCTGGGCCTGTACCGACACGTCGAGGGAAGACGTCGGCTCGTCGCAGACGATGAACTCCGGCTGACTGGCCAGCGCACGCGCAATGGCGATGCGCTGTCGCTGGCCGCCAGAGAACTGGTGCGGATACTTGCGTGCATCATCAGGGGACAGACGCACGCGGCGCAGGGCGTCGGCCACGCGCGCGGCGATCTCGTCTGCGCTGCCCGCAAGCCCCAGCACTTCGACCGGTTCGGCAATCAGCCGATCCACACGCCAGCGCGGGTTGAGACTGGCGTACGGGTCCTGGAAAATCATCTGGAAACGCCGGCGCAGCGCTGCGGTTTGCGCCGCGCCGCCCCAGCGGTCAACGCCATCGAACAGTACTTTGCCCGCCGTCGGCCTCGACAGGCCGGCGATCATGCGCGCCACGGTGGACTTGCCCGACCCCGATTCGCCCACCAGGCCGAAGGTGCTGCCGCGCGGAATGTCGAAGTTCACCTCATCCACCGCCCGCAGGATTTTTTTCGGTTCGCGTGCCAGGGTGCGCACCAGCCAGCCGGCAGACAGATCGAAATCGCGTACCAGGCCCCTGACCTCAATCAGGGGCTTGTCGCCAGCCACCTCTTCACGCTCGGGCACAGCCGGTGGCAACACCGCTGGCGCGGCGAGGTCCTGGCCGATTTCGGGAACGGGCAGCCGATGCAAACGTGTGTGCACCGACGGAATGGCGGCCATCAGCGCGCGCGTGTAAGGCTCGCGCGGGCGATCAAGTACGTCACGCACAGGGCCTGTTTCGAGCACCCGGCCGCGGTACATCACCATGACCCTGTCGGCGGCCTCGGCGATCACGCCCATGTCGTGCGTGATCAGCATCGCGGCCGTACCGCGCTCACGGCAGACCCGGCGGAACACGCGGATCACCTGTGCCTGCACCGACACATCGAGCGCGGTGGTGGGCTCATCGGCGATCAGCAGCCGGGGTTCTGCACAAAGCGCCAGTGCAATGGCCACGCGCTGGCGCATGCCGCCCGAGAACTGGTGCGGGTACTGGTTCAGCCGCGCTTCAGGATCGGTAATTTCAACATCAGCCAACAGTGCCACGGCGCGGCGGCGCGCCTCGGCTTCATTCACGGGCAAATGGGTGCGTATGGTTTCAACCAGGTGACGGCCTATCGTGTACACCGGGTTCAGGCTGGTCAG
>JAZKHN010000141.1:0-8185 GCA_040385325.1 Pseudomonadota bacterium | reverse complement strand
TCGAGCACCCGGACCGTACCGCGGTAAGTGTCGAAGTCGACGCTCAGGTCGCGCACACGAAGCACCGGCAATGCACCGGTCGGGATGGACAGCACGGTCATTGCAGTTTCGGGTTGAGGGCGTCACGCAGCCAGTCACCGACCAGGTTGACCGACAGGGCCAGCGCCAGCAGCACCACACCGGGGAACAGCAAAATCCACCACTCGCCCGAGAAAAGGAAACCCTGCCCGATGCGGATCAGGGTGCCTAGCGAAGGCTGGGTGGAAGGCAGGCCCACCCCGAGGTAGGAGAGCGTGGACTCCGCCACGATGGCCAGGGCAAAGCTGATGGCCGCGATGACCAGCACAGGCGCCAGCAGGTTGGGCAGAATGTGGCGCACCAGAATGCCGGTGTGGGAGCGGCCAATGATCTGGGCAGCGGCGACATAGTCCTTGTGCTTTTCAACCAGCACGGCGCCGCGCACCGTGCGCGCGTACTGCACCCAGTCCGACAGGCCGATGGCCACCACGATCACGTAGACCGCCATGTCGTCGCGGTAGCCTTCGGGCAACACACCCCGCGCAATGCCAAAAATCAGCAAGGCGACCAGCAGCACCGGAAAGGTCAGCTGCACATCGGCGATGCGCATGACGAGTGTGTCGAACCAGCCGCCCGCATAGCCGGCCGCCAGGCCCAGCGGCACGCCGATGGCCAGCGACAGCGCCACAGAGGCCACGCCCACGAGCAGCGACATGCGCAGCCCGTACAGGATGGCAGAAAACACGTCCCGCCCCTGGTCGTCCGCACCCAGCGGATAGAAGAAGCCAGAAGCACCGTTGCCGCCCGGCCGCGTGAACGCGTCGATCAGGTCGAGATTGGCCGGATCGAACGGGTTCTGCCGCGCAATCCATGGCGCAAACAGTGCGGCGATGGCGATCAGCAGCAGCACGAACGCGGCCACCTGCACGGTGCGCGAACGGGCGAAGGCGCGCAGCACAGGCGATTCGGCATTGCGCCAGCCACCGGGCAGGGCGTGCGCAACAGGGGTCAGGGAGGGCTCGGACATCAGGGGAATAATTGTTCAGGCGTGGCGCAGTCGCGGATCGACCAGCACATACAGAAGGTCCACCACGAAGTTGATGAAGACGTAAAGCAGCGCAATCAGCAGCAGGTAGGCCGCCACCACCGGCACGTCAACGCCCTGTATGGACGAAATGAACAGCAGGCCGACACCCGGCCACTGGAAAACGGTTTCGGTGACGATGGCGAACGCGATCAGCGAGCCGATCTGCAGCCCGGTGATGGTGATGACCGGGATCATCGTGTTGCGCAGTGCGTGGCCGAAATGCAGGTCGCGGCTGCGCAGCCCGCGCGCGCGGCCGAAGCGGATGTAGTCGGCGCGCAAAACCTCCAGCATCTCGGCACGCACCAGCCGCATGATCAGCGTGAGCTTGTACAGCCCCAGCGTGAGGGCGGGCAGAATCAGCGAAGCCCAGCCCGATGCCGTCAGCAGGCCGGTGCTCCAGCTACCGACCTGAACCGTGTCCCCCCGGCCAAACGACGGCAGCCAGCGCAGCTCGACGGCAAACAGGTAAATCAGGCCAATGCCGATCAGGAAGGTTGGCAGGGACACACCGACAAGCGACACCGTCATGAGCGCGCGGCTCAGGGCGCTGTCGCGCCGGATCGCGGTAAACACACCCAGTGTCACCCCGCCCACCACCGCCAGCACGGCGGCGACCAGCGCCAGCTCCAGCGTGGCCGGCAGGCGCTCCGCAATCAGCTCGGCCACCGGCCTTTTGAGCCGGTAGCTGACACCCAGGTCACCGTGCAGCACATTGCCGAGGTAGTGCAGGTATTGCACGGCAACCGGCTTGCCAAAGCCAAGCCGGGCCGTCAGTTCCTCACGCTCCTGAACCGTGGCGTCCTCGCCCAGCAGGCTGATGGTCGGATCGCCGAGGTGGCGAAAGACTCCGAATGAGATGAACGACACCGCCAGCAGCACCAGCACGGACTGGCCGAGCCGGCGCAGCAGGTGAACGAGCATGCGGGTTTACTTCTTCGCGACCTTGACGGATTTGAAGAAGAGGATGCCGTCTGGGCTGACCGGGATGTTCAGGCGCGGCGTCGAGGCCTGGCTGAGTACCTGGTCATGCAGGGGAATGTAGAAGCGTTCTTTCTGCACGGTTTGCCAGAGGCTCTTGATGGTGGCATCGCGTTTGGCCTTGTCGCTCTCCGAGGCCAGGGAAACAATCCTGGCATCGACTTCGGCGTTGCTGTAGCCGGTGGCATTGAATGGGCCCCGGCCGTCCTTGCCGCGTGTATGCACGAGGTAATCGAAGATGTAGGCCGAATCATAGGTCGGCACACCCCAGCCGAACAGGTAGAGGTCCGTGTCGGCGGTGCTGATCGCCGTGCTGTGCAGCGCGATCGGACGGGCCAGCACCGAGGTCTTGATGCCGATGCGGCCCAAAAACCCCGAGACCGCCGTGCTGATCGCCTCGTCATTCACATACCGGTCGTTGGGCGTGTGAAGCGTGATCGAGAAGCCGTTGGGATAGCCGGCCTCCGCCAGCAGTTTTTTGGCTTGTACGGCGTTGGCTTTGGGATAGGCGGCATAGGCTTTTTCAAAGCCATTCACAAAAGGGGGCGCAATCACACCAGAGGGAATCGACAGTCCCCGCATGACAGCGGTCTTGATGGCGTCACGGTCTATCGCCAGGTTGATGGCCTCGCGCACCTTGGGCTCGGCCAGCGGGTTCTTGCCTTTCACATCGGCGTACTTGAGCTCCTTGGCGCCGACGTTCAGGCCCAGGAAGATAGAGCGGTTTTCTGGCCCTTCCGTCACGCGCAGGCGCTTGTCGGCCTTGAGGCGGCCCACATCCTGCGCGGGCAGGTCCTGCACAAAATCAACTTCGCCCGACAGCAGGGCGGCCACGCGCGTGGCCGGTGATTTGATCGGCACATAAATCAGTTCGGTGATGTCCAGCGGCACCTCGCCGCGGCCCCAGTACTGCGGAAACTGCTTGAGCACAGTGCGCGTATCCACCTCGCGCGAGGCCAGCGTGTAGGGGCCGGTGCCGTTGACGTTGCGGGTGGCAAAGTTTTCGGTCTTGCTGGCCACGTCCTGCGAGACCTCGGCCTTGTTGGCCTTGGACCAGGCTTCGCTCATGATGAACAGGTTGGTCAGGTTATTGGGGAAGATCAGGTTAGGGCCCTTGGTCTTCACGCGCACAGTCAGCGGGTCAACCTTGGTGATGGTGTCCACCGACGACAACAGCGATTTGAGTTGCGAGCTGGGCGCCTGTGCCCGTTTGAGCGAGAACACCACGTCGTCAGCCGTGAGCAGCGAGCCGTCATGAAACTTGACGCCGGGCCGCAGCTTGAACTCCCATATCGAAGGGTCAGAGGCCAGCTTCCATGAAGTTGCCAGGCCGGGTTGCAGCTTGCCGTCATTGCTGCGCAGGATCAGGGGCTCGTAGACCTGGTGCAGCAGGTTGAAGTTGGTGCCGGTATTGACGGCATGCGGGTCCAGCGTGGCCGGATCGGCGCTGCGCGCCCAGCGCACGCTTTCGGCGTGACCGGCAACGGAATGCAGCAAGCCGGCGGCGAGCATGGCGGAGACAAGCAACTGACGAACCATTGGGTTTCCTTACTGTACGGGGGATGCAGCATGACAAGCGAATCACCTGACTTGAACCTGACTGCCTGCTGCTGGCGTACGGATATTACCGAACACGTTTTCGCCCCACAAGAAATCATTACTCATATACACATGACAAATGCACCCGCCGTTTTGCGCGGCTTGTTCCGCTGCCTGGAGCGCACCGTCTTCGGTGTGGCATCGGCTGGCGAATCCCTTCAGATCGCGCGTCTTGTGGAGACAACGGATTGAAAACAGCTAATTTAGCTAAATTAGCTGTTTAAAGGTGTTTTGAGCGTCAGCGGAAGCCAGAAAAACGCCCGGGAAGCCCCAAAAATGCCATTTTCAGGCATCAAAAATGGCTGCAGGCCAATAGATATGTGCGTGAACAGCTATTGTTTTGGTAGCAATTCAAGAAACTTTTCAACCACCGCACGGGCGTAATAGCTGGCCACATCACGCACAAAAGCCGGAAAGTCCACATGCGCCTGGTCGTCGGCCCGGTCGGAAACCGTCCGCACCGCTGCAAACGGCAGGCCGTAGTCGAGCGCCACCTGCGCGATGGCTGCGCCCTCCATCTCTACCGCCAGCACAGGGTGGCCGGCTGCCTGCAGCGCATGTTGCAGGTCGTGCGCCTCCTGCGCGCCCGAGACAAAGCGGTCACCGCTGGCCATCAGGCCGTGGTGCACCTTTGCATCCGGAAAGGCCCAGGGCGTTTCGCCGTCATTGATGTGTTTGAAGGCCGAGTTGGCGGCCTGCAGCAGCAGACCGGTCAATGCAGGGTCGGCCTTGAAGCGCGTCTGGCCATAGAGCGGGATCTCGTAGCGCGGGAACAGCGGCGATGAATCCATGTCGTGCTGCACAAAATCTTCGGCCACCACCACGTCGCCGACCTTCACGCCATGGCCCAGGCCGCCGGCAACGCCAGTGAACACGATACGGCTGACCTTGAAGCGCTCGATCAGCGCGGTCGCGGTAGTGGCAGCGGCCACCTTGCCTATGCGCGACAGCACCAGCACCACCGGCTGGCCGTGCAGCTCGCCTTCCCAGAAATCGCGTCCGGCATGAACTGTTTTTTGCGGCTTGTGCAGCAGGTCAATCAGGCCTTGCTGCTCTTCATGCAGGGCGCTGAGGATGGCGGTGATGGAGGGTGTGGAAGTCATGAACGGATTTTGCCTCTGCCGGCCATCGAAACAGAAAATCCGATGGCGAAAAAAAAGGCAGCTCGCGCCGCCTTTGTCAGAAAACCCTTGCGGGCCCCATTAAACCTTGGTGCTTATTTCTTGTCGCGCAACTCGCGGCGCAAAATCTTGCCGACCGGTGTCTTGGGCAGGTCGGTGCGGAACTCCACCACCTTGGGCTGCTTGTAGCCGGTGAGGTTGGTTTTGCAATACTCGCGCACCTGGGCTTCGGTCAGGTCGAGGTTCTTCTTGACGATGACCAGCTTGACCGCTTCGCCGGATTTTTCATCGGCCACACCCACGCAGGCGCATTCCATCACGCCTTCCATGCGGCCCACCACGTCCTCGATCTCGTTCGGGTAGACGTTGAAGCCGCTGACAAGAATCATGTCCTTCTTGCGGTCGACGATCCTGAAAAAGCCGTTGTCTTCCAGCACGCCAATGTCGCCGGACTTGAAGTAACCGTCAGGTGTCATGACCTTGGCGGTTTCGTCAGGGCGCTGCCAGTAACCGGCCATGACCTGCGGGCCCTTGATGGCGATTTCACCGGGCTGGCCGGGGCCGACCTCGTTGCCATCGTCGTCAAGCAGCTTGAAGTACGTGCCGGGAATCGGCACACCAATCGTGCCGGTGAAGGCCTTGCTGTTGGTCGGGTTGCAGCTGGCCGATGGCGAGGTTTCAGACAGGCCATAACCTTCGCAGATCGGGCAGCCGGTTTTCTCCAGCCAGAGCTTGGCCACTGCGCCGGTCACGGCCATGCCGCCGCCCAGCGATACCTTCAGGTGCGACCAGTCAACGGTGTTGAAGTCCGGGTGGTTGGCCAGGCCGTTGAACAGCGTGTTGACCGCCGGAAAGCTGTGAATGGTGTGTTTGGAGAGTTCCTTGAGCACGGCGGGCAAATCGCGCGGGTTGGGGATCAGGATGTTCTTGCCGCCGGTGCGCATGCCCAGCATCATGTTCACCGTGAAGGCGAAGATGTGATAGAGCGGCAGTGCGCACACATAGACAGGCTGCACGCCGGCTTCGAGGGTGGTCATGGCCGGGCCGTTCCAGGCCTCGGACTGCAGCACGTTGGCAATCACGTTGCGGTGCAGCAGCACGGCGCCTTTGGAAACACCGGTGGTGCCGCCGGTGTACTGCAGCACAGCCACATCGTCTGGCTTGATGTCAGGGCGCTTGAGAGAAAGGCGCGTGCCGCGCGCGACCGCATCGTTGAAGCGAACCGCAGACGGCAGGTTGAAGGCAGGCACCATCTTCTTGACGTTGCGCACGACATAGTTGACCAGCGCGCCCTTCAGCACACCGAGCTGATCGCCCATGGCGCACAGCACCACGTGCTTGACCGGCGTGGCCGCAATGCACTGCTCGAGCGTGTTCGCGAAGTTCTCGATGATGACGATGGCTTTGGAACCCGAGTCCTTCAGTTGATGCTCAAGCTCGCGCGGTGTGTACAGCGGGTTGACGTTGACCACCACATACCCGGCGCGCAGGATGGCCGCCACCGTGATGGGGTACTGCGGCACGTTCGGCATCATGATGGCAATACGGTCGCCCTTCACCAGCCCCAGGCTTTGCAGGTAGGCTCCGAATGCGACGGACAGGCTGTCGGTCTGGGCAAAGGTCACGTCCTTGCCCATGAAGCTGTAGGCGACCTTGGCGGCGTTCTTCTTGAAGCTTTCCTCCATCAGCCCCACCAGCGACGCGTACTGTGACGCGTCTATGTCCGAGGGAACTCCGGGGGGGTAAGCCTTGAGCCAGGGGCGGTCCTGGGTTGCTGCGTTCATGTGTGTGTCTCCATTCCTGTATTGACTGCCGTTGATTTTGACGGCTGGCCCTCTGCGGGGCTATTGCGTTTTCCCTAGGAAACCCTCCCTGCTTGAAGGGTGAATCCTCTAATTCTGAAGATATCAGAACAGAGACTCTTCGCAAGCGGGGGCCGCAGGCACCGTCCCCTGCAAGGGGAAAAGGCGCTACACGGAGTGAGCGTCCGATAGGGGTGAACCTACTCGATGGCTTTGCCCATGTCTTCAATAACCTTCTTCGCGTCACCAAAGACCATCATGGTCTTGTCCATGTAGAAGAGCTCGTTGTCCAGGCCTGCATAACCTGCCGCCATCGAGCGCTTGTTCACAATGACGGTCTTGGCCTTGTAGGCTTCCAGAATCGGCATGCCGTAAATCGCGCTGCCCTTGACGTGGGCCGCAGGGTTCACCACATCATTGGCACCCAGGATGATGGCCACGTCGGCCTGGCCAAACTCGGCGTTGATGTCTTCCATCTCGTGCACCTGGTCGTAAGGCACTTCGGCCTCGGCCAGCAGCACGTTCATGTGACCGGGCATGCGGCCTGCAACCGGGTGAATCGCGTACTTGACCGTGATGCCCTTGTCGATCAGCTTTTGCGCGAGCTCTTTCACCGAATGCTGGGCGCGTGCAACTGCAAGGCCATAGCCCGGCACGATGATGACGGTTTCAGCATTGCCCAGAATGAAGGCCGCATCGTCTGCAGAGCCTGACTTGACCGGGCGCTGTTCTTTCGAACCTGTGGCTGCCGTGCCCGCTTCGCCACCAAAACCACCCAGGATGACGTTGAAGAAGGAGCGGTTCATCGCCTTGCACATGATGTACGAGAGGATGGCGCCTGAAGAACCCACCAGCGAACCGGCAATGATCAGCATGGCGTTGTTCAAGGAGAAACCAATGCCTGCAGCGGCCCAGCCCGAATAGCTGTTGAGCATGGACACCACCACCGGCATGTCGGCGCCGCCAATCGGGATGATGATCAGCACGCCCATCACAAAGCTCAAGGCCAGCATGGCAAAGAAGGCCGTCCAGTTGCCGGTGAACGTGAACACCAGACCCAGGCCGATGGTGATCAGGCCCAGCACCAGGTTCAGCATGTGCTGGCCCGGGAACGTGACCGGTGCACCCTGGAACAGGCGGAACTTGTATTTGCCGCTGAGTTTGCCGAAGGCAATCACCGAGCCGCTGAAAGTGATGGCGCCGATGGCGGCACCCAGGAAGAGCTCAAGCCGGTTGCCCGCCGGAATCGGCAGGCCTTTTTCGACAATGCCGAAAGCGTACGGTTCTGCCACGGCAGCCACAGCGATAAACACTGCCGCCAGACCAATCATGCTGTGCATGAAAGCGACCAGTTCAGGCATCTTGGTCATCTCAACCCGTTTGGCCATCAACGTGCCGGCGGCACCGCCCACGACCAGCGCGCTCAGCACATAGGCCATGCCAATGCCCTTGCCGCCTGACAACTGGATGATGAGTGCACCTGTGGTAACGACGGCGATCGTCATGCCGGCCATGCCGAACAGGTTGCCGCGGATGGAGGTGGTCGGGTGCGACAGGCCCTTGAGCGCCTGGATGAAAAA
>JAZKHN010000140.1:0-10600 GCA_040385325.1 Pseudomonadota bacterium | reverse complement strand
CTGTCGGCTCGCTGGGTCAGCTCGAAGACATCGCCTTGCAACTCGGCCTGATACAGCGCAACGACGTGGTCAGCTTCAAGGACCCTCAGATGCTGGTGTTCGCGGGCGACCACGGCATCGCCGCAGATGGCGTATCGGCCTTTCCGCAGGAAGTGACGGTACAGATGGTTGGCAATATGCTGGCCGGTGGTGCCGCCATCAATGTACTGGCGCGGCAGCACGGCTTTCACCTCCAGGTGGTCGATGCGGGTGTTGCCGCCGACTTTAAAGACCACCCCCAGCTCATCAAAAAGAAGGTGGCGCACGGTACAAAAAACTGCACCAAGGCTGCAGCCATGTCGGAAGACGAGCTGAACACCGCCCTGCAGGCCGGCGCAGACATCGTCAAGTTTCTGCCCGGCAACATCATTGCCTTCGGTGAAATGGGCATTGCCAACACCTCTTCTGCCGCGTTGCTGCTTCACCGCCTGACCGATGTCACACTGAAAGACGCCACCGGCCGCGGCACCGGCCTGACCGACCCGCAATTGCTGCACAAACGCAAGGTCCTGATGCTGGCCGTGTTGCGCCACCCTGATGCCGTGGATCCGCTGCAGGTCATGGCTGCCATGGGTGGTTTTGAAATTGCCATGATGACGGGCGCCATGCTGCAGGCAGCCAGCCAGCGCCGCGTCATCCTGGTTGATGGTTTCATTGCCGGCGCAGCCGCCCTGGTTGCACAGGGCCTGGCGCCGCAGGTGCTGCATTACATGGTGTTTTGCCACAGGTCGGCAGAGCGCGGCCACCGCTTGCTGCTGGAGCACCTCAAAGCCAGGCCGCTGCTGGACCTGGACATGCGCCTCGGCGAGGGCACCGGCGCGTTGCTGGCCTGGCCGCTGGTGCAGTCGGCTGCGCGTCTGATGAACGAGATGGCCAGTTTTGCATCCGCCGGCGTCAGCAACAAGGATGGCACAAGCGCCTGAGGCACTCCATGAACCACGCATGAAAGCCATCAGCCAGTTTGCGCGCGAGTATCTGCTCGCCCTTCAGTTTTTCACCCGCATTCCCGTCACAGGCCGGCTCGCGGAATGGGTGGGCTATAGCCCCGACATGCTGCGTGCCAGCACGGCGCACTTTCCCGGCATAGGTGTTCTCGTCGGCGCAATTGCTGCCGCCGCATTTGCGTTCTTCCAGATGCTGTTGCCCGACAGCGCCTTCTCGCCGTTGGTGGCCGCCGTTTTTTCGACGGTGGTGACGGTGCTCGTCACAGGTGGTTTTCATGAGGACGGCCTGGCCGATGTTACCGACGGGCTGGGCGGCAGCCCCAACCGCGAGCGCGCCCTTGAGATCATGAAAGACTCACGCATAGGCGCTTTCGGTGCCATGGCGCTGGTACTGGCGCTGCTGGCCAAGATCGCACTGCTTGCCATGCTGGGCACGGTTGAAGGTGCGCCCACCAACTGGGACGAAGCACCGTTTGGTGCCTGGTACATCTGCGCGGCTTTATTGGCCGGTCACGTGGTGTCACGCGGCCTGCCACTGCTGCTGATTTACCTGCTGCCCCATGTCGGCGATACAGCTTCCTCCAAATCTAAACCCCTGGCAGACCAGATCAGTCCGGCCAGCCTGGTGCTGGCATTGACCTGGTGCCTCGCGGTACTGCTGGCGGTATCAAGCGTCATGGACGCCATGAATCTGCTTGTGGCCTGCAGCTTTGCGGCGCTGGCCCTGCTCTGGATGGGGCGCATGTTCAAACGCAGGCTGCAGGGGTTTACCGGCGACTGCCTGGGCGCGGCACAGCAGGTGTGCGAAATCGCCTTTTACTTCGGGCTGGCCATCAGCTTATGAAGTTGTGGCTAGTCCGCCATGCCACTCCGCTTGTTGAGGCAGGTGTTTGTTACGGACAGCTCGACATGCAGGCTGATGCCCAGGCCACACAGGCCGCCGCAGCCGACCTGTCCGTAACCCTCCCCCTGAACATCCTTGCCGCCAGCTCGCCACTACAGAGATGCCGCCAACTTGCCCAGGCGTTGACGGCACTGCGCCCCGAGCTTGCGTTCACGATTGATAACCGGCTGCAGGAAATGCACTTCGGCAATTGGGAAAACCGCGCCTGGAGCAATGTTTCCAAATCGGAAATGGACGACTGGACAACAGATTTTGGCAATTACAGGGCCGGACAAAACGGTGAAAGCGTTTCAACGTTCATGCACCGCGTCGCTTCGGCATTCGATGCCCTGCCCCGCCATACTGATGTTCTATGGGTCACTCATGCAGGTGTGATTCGGGCCGCACAATTGCTGACTCAAGGCATACGCAAGATAGACAGGGCAGACCAGTGGCCATCCCAAGCCCCAAGCTATGGACAATGGTGCAGACTAGAGATCAATTGAAACACCCCCGTTGCTAAGGTAAACACATGGCAGCAAATCTGGATGGTCAACTCGTCGTCGCAATTTCTTCGCGCGCGCTGTTTGACTTTGAAGAAGAAAACCGCATCTTTGAAAGCGGCCTGGCTGCACCGCCCGTACCCGGCGCAAAAAAAGATGCGGCTTACATGAAGCTGCAGCTTGACAGGCTTGATGTGCCCGCCAAACCTGGCGTGGCTTTCTCGCTGGTCAAGAAGCTGCTGGCCTTCAATGAGGTCCCCGAGCAGCAGGGCGAACCGGCAGCAGCAACTCCGCCGCAGCAACGCGTTGAAGTCGTCATCCTCTCACGCAATGACCCCGTGTCCGGCATGCGCGTGTTCCGCTCGGCGCAGCACTACGGCCTGAACATCCAGCGCGGTACCTTTAACCGCGGCGAGGCGCCCTGGCGTTACCTCAAACCCCTGCATGCCAACCTGTTTTTGTCAGCACATCTGAGCGACGTGCGCGATGCACTTGCTGCCGGTGTACCCGCCGCGCAGGTGTACCCGCATTCGGCACGCGCCAGTGATGCACACCCTAACGAAGTGCGTATTGCTTTTGACGGTGATGCGGTGCTGTTCTCCGACGAGGCCGAGCGCGTGTTCCAGACAGACGGTCTCAACGCATTCCAGCAGCATGAGCGGGACAAGGCTTCCCAGCCCCTGCTGGCCGGGCCATTCAAGCCGCTGCTGGAAGCCCTGCACCGCCTGCAGCAGGCCGGCACGTCGCACATGCGCATTCGCACCGCGCTGGTCACTGCCCGCAGTGCGCCCGCGCATGAACGTGCGATTCGCACACTGATGGACTGGAACATCGAGGTTGATGAGGCCATGTTCCTCGGCGGCCTGGCCAAGGGCGAATTTCTGCGTGAATTCGAACCCGATTTTTTCTTTGATGACCAGACAGGTCATGTCAATGCGGCCGCCGAACATGTGCCCGCCGGCCATGTCGCCAGCGGCGTTTCAAACCAGCTCTCTTAACCCTGCCGAGAACGGATGTCACCGTGAACCAGCCAACACGGCCCTCGGGCCTGCTAGCAAGATTCAGCTCTTTCACAACTTTTGCAAAAAGGGTGTCGGCGCTCGCCGCGCCTTATTTCACGTCAGAAGACAAATGGAAGGCGCGCGGCCTACTGCTGGCCATTGTGCTGCTCAACCTCGGCACGGTTTACATGGCAGTCCAGTTCAATGACTGGTACCGGGTGTTTTACGACGCACTTGAAAAACGCGACCAGGCCGTGTTCTGGCAGCAGATGGGCCGCTTTAGCTATCTGGCCTTCGCGGCCATCATCATTGCCGTCTACAAGTTTTACCTGACCCAGCTGCTGCAGGTACGCTGGCGTTCATGGATGACACGCGACTACCTGCGCCGCTGGCTTTCCAACCATGCTTTCTACAAGATGGAGCTGGCCCGCTATTCAGCCAAAACCGATGTCAATGCAAGCCCCGACAATCCGGATCAGCGTATTCAGGAGGACGTACAGTCATTTACCAGCTCCACCATATCGCTGAGCATGGGTCTGCTCAACTCAGTCGTGACGTTGATCAGTTTTGTCGGAATTTTGTGGGCGCTGTCCGGCTCTTTCGGCTTTTCCGTGGGCAGCAACAGCTACACCATCCCCGGCTTTATGGTCTGGGCAGCCATCGCCTACTGCCTCGTCGGCAGCGTGCTCACGCACTACATAGGCCGGGCGCTGATCAGGCTCAACTTCATGCAGCAGCGCTTTGAAGCCAACTTCCGGCATCACATGGTGCGTGTGCGCGAGTACAGCGAATCCATCGCCCTCGATCGCGGCGAGATCGTAGAGCGCAGCCAGCTCGATGGCCGTTTCGGTACCGTGCTGGCAAACTACATCCAGCTGATACGCGCCAACAAAAAGCTCATCTGGTTCCAGAGCTTTTTTGGTCAGGCCGCTGTGATCTTTCCCTTTATCGTGGCAGCCCCACGCTTTTTCAGCGGCGCCATCCAGCTCGGCCAGCTGATCCAGATTTCTTCGGCTTTCGGCAAGGTGCAGGACTCACTCAGCTGGTTTGTCGACAACTACGACAGTCTTGCCAGCTGGCGCGCGACGACGGACCGTCTGACCAGTTTTGAAGACAGCATGGCAACAATAGACCGTCAGGCCCTGACTCAAGCAACTGTTGATGGTGTCGCCGACAGCGCGGTGGCACCGTTGGGCAATGACAGCCTTTCAGCTGAAGGCCTGAGCATCAACCTGCCCTCAGGCCAGACCCTGCTGGGAGACCTGACACTTACTGCACGCGCGGGCGACAGCGTGCTGTTCAAGGGCCCATCCGGCAGCGGCAAGTCCACGCTGTTTCGCGCCTTTGCCGGCATCTGGCCTTTTTCAGAAGGCAAAAGCCATCTGCCCCCGGACACCATGTTCATACCCCAGCGCCCTTACTTCCCGGATGGCTCCCTGCGTGATGCCCTGGCCTATCCGCAACCCGCCGCGCAGTACAGCGATGAGGCCCTTAAACAGGTTCTGACCGACGCGCTGCTGCCGCAACTGGCAAGCCGTCTGGATGACAGCGATGCATGGAGCCAGAAACTGTCGGGCGGTGAGCAGCAAAGGCTGGCCATTGCACGCGTACTGCTGAAAAAGCCGCGCTGGATTTTTGCTGACGAAGCCACAGGCGCGCTCGATGAAGCCGCAGAAAAAACGCTCTATGAGAAACTGCAGGCGCATGTACATGCGGTGCATGGCGGCATGGTGTCGATTGCGCACCGGCCCAGCGTCGCAGCCTTTCATAACCGTCAGTGGGAGCTGATGCCCCAGGCCGAAGGTTCGCCCGCACGTTACAGCCTGCATGAACGCGCGCTGTCGGCATGATCCGCGATATGCAGCCACCGATTGACCCCTTCCTGAAAAGTCACTGAATGCCAGAGGAACAACCGCCACCCGCCGGCACCACGCCGGTCACACCCGAAAGACTCTCGGCCTGGGACCCCATCAAGGTCCCGGTGTTCCGCATGCTGTGGCTGACCTGGCTCACAGCCAACACCTGCATGTGGATGAACGACGTCGCCGCAGCCTGGCTGATGACGTCCATGACCACTTCACCGATCTGGGTGGCGCTGGTGCAGACTGCGTCCACACTTCCGGTGTTCATGCTGGGCCTGCCCAGCGGTGCGCTGGCCGACATCCTGGACCGCAGGCGCTACTTCATCATGACGCAGTTCTGGGTCGCCGTTGTCGCCGTGTTGCTGTGCATTGTGGTCATCTCGGACGTCATGACGCCGCCCCTGCTGCTGGCCCTGACCTTTGCCAACGGTGTCGGTCTGGCCATGCGCTGGCCGGTCTTCGCCGCCATCGTTCCCGAACTGGTCAAGCGTGCCCACCTTCCCGCAGCGCTGGCGCTGAATGGCGTAGCCATGAATGCCTCGCGCATCATCGGGCCGCTGCTGGCCGGCGCCATCATCGCCAGCGCCGGGACTGAATATGTGTTTGTACTGAATGCAGTGCTGTCGGTCATTTCGGGCCTGGTCATCATGCGCTGGCGGCGCGCCCATACACCCAACCCACTGGGCCGCGAGCGCCTCGTCAGCGCCATGCGCGTCGGCGTGCAATTCGTCATGCAGTCCACCCGGCTGCGTGCGGTATTGATACAGGTGTCACTGTTCTTCCTCCATTCCACAGCGCTGCTTGCGTTGTTGCCGCTGATTGCCCGCAACCTGCACGGCGGCGATGCGGGTACCTTCACACTGCTGCTGGCCTCGATGGGTGTGGGCGCGATTGTTGCGGCCCTCAACCTCTCGCGCATGCGGCAACTCATGCCGCGCGACACGCTGGTGCTGCGCTCGACCATGATTCAGTCAGTGGTGACAGTTGTCGTTGCGTTTGCGCCCAACATCTACATCGCCGTGCCGGCCATGGTGCTTAACGGTGCCGCCTGGATCATCTGTGCCAATTCACTCAGCGTCTCTGCGCAGCTCTCGCTTCCCGACTGGGTGCGCGCACGCGGCATGTCCATTTACCAGATGGCCATCATGGGCGCCAGCGCAGCAGGTGCAGCCTTGTGGGGACAAATATCCACCCTGAGCACGGTCGCCATTGGCCTCACTGTGGCAGCCATCAGCGGCACAGTCACCATGCTCATAGCGCAAAAGCGCCTGGGTGATCTCAGCATTGAAGAAGACCTGACACCGTCACGCGAATTCAAGGTTCCGGAGTATGCCGCCCCGGGTGTGGGCCAGGTGGTGGTCACGATTGAATACGTCATTGATCCGATGCGCAGCGCTGAATTTCACGTGCTCATGCAGGAAAGCCGCCGCAGCCGCCTGCGCCAGGGTGCACTGCAATGGGAGTTGCTGCGCGACATCGGCAAACCCGGCCGCTACGTCGAACAGATCACCGACGAGTCATGGACAGAACACCTGCGCCGCTTCGACCGCGTAACCGCCAGCGACGTTTCGCTGCGCGAGAGCAAACTGGCGTTCCACATCGGAGAAGAACCACCGGTAGTGACTCGCCACATTGTTGAAGACGTCTTGAGGCATCTTTAGCCTCCGTTTGCTTTCCGTGCGAGCCGGGGCCGCGGGACTGGCTTTGCCAGACCGCAGGCGCAGCGCCCCCTCGGGGGGCAGAGAGCTACACGGAGTGAGCGAACGTGGGGGCCAACATATAACGCTCAAAGCCCCGCGCGCGCAGCTCACACGCCGGGCATGTGCCGCAACCATAGCCCCACGCATGGCGATGAATACGATCACCAAGGTAGCAGGTATGTGTGTGTTCCACGATGAGGTCCACCAGCGGCTGGCCACCCAGCGCATGGGCCATGGCCCATGTGTCGGCCTTGTCTATCCACATCAGCGGCGTGTCGATCAGAAAGCGCTTGTCCATGCCCAGCGAGAGCGCCAGCTGCATTGCCTTCATGGTGTCGTCGCGGCAGTCCGGGTAGCCTGAAAAATCGGTTTCGCAGACGCCCGTGACCAGGACCTGAAGATCCCGCCGGTAGGCCAGCGCAGCCGCCAGCGTAAGAAACAGCAGGTTGCGGCCCGGCACAAAGGTGTTGGGCAGGCCCGAGCTTTCCATCTTGAAGGCCACATCACGCGTGAGCGAGGTATCACTGACCTGCCCCAGCACGGCCAGGTCCAGCATATGGTCTTCACCCAGCTTGTGTGCCCACTGCGGGAACTGCGCCTTGATCTCGCGCAGCACATTCAAACGCGCCTCCAGTTCGACGATGTGGCGCTGGCCGTAGTCGAAGGCGACGGTTTCAACGCGTTCGTATTTCGAGAGCGCCTGCGCCAGGCAGGTGGTCGAGTCCTGGCCGCCAGAAAATAAAACGAGTGCCGATGTATGCATGCCGTGATTTTCGCCGAAGTACGGCGCGAGGCATTTAAGGCCGCCGTCCTACGGTCGCTTTGGCTGCCTTGCCCGCCAGCCGCGGAGCCCACCGATTCAGACTTGGCAACCACCACAACCTGCACGGCAAGACACAAACATGGACCTCATCAACCTTCTCCAATGGCCAGCCATGGTCGTCACCATCGCCGCCTCCTGGCTTGTGGGCTCCAACAACAAGGGTTACCGCAACTGGGGCTTCTGGTTCTTTATGGCCAGCAACGTCCTGTGGGTCAGCTGGGGTGTTTACTCCAACGCCCCTGCACTTGTGGTTTTGCAGTTGGGACTGGCCGTCATGAACATCCGCGGGGTCATGAAAACAGAAAAGAAGACCTGACCGGACTCTGACCAAATATCGGAAATCAGACCGTGTTCTGGTAACGGCAAAGCCAGCCGACGCACGCAACCGAATAAAACCTACAGACAGTTTGCGCGTAAAAAAAGACAGTGACTGGGCCAGATTCCGTCTTTAACAAACAGCGATGGATGACCTTCGCTGACAAGGAACCCTCATGTCCCACGACTCGGCCCGGCGCGGATTTTTACGCAAATCCATCGCCATCGTGCCCGCTGCAGCCTTTGCAGCGACAGGCTGCACAAAAGAAGTCACCACCACCGTCATTCCACTTGGGCCATCAAGCCCCACCACAGGCCCCAACTCCGGCGCCGCATACAACCCCGCATTTTTCAACCCCGGCGAATGGGCCTTCATCAAGTCAGCAGTCGCACGCCTCATTCCTTCTGACGACACAGGCCCTGGCGCCATTGAAGCAGGTGTTCCCGAGTTCATAGACCGCCAGATGGATGCCGCCTTCGGCCACGCCGCCACCTGGTACATGCAGGGGCCGTTTGTCGACTCGCCGCCCGAGTTCGGCTACCAGGGCAAGCTGGCGCCACGTGATGTCTACCGTGCGGGCATCGCCGCCTGCGACACGTATTGCAAGAACACTTTCAGCGGCAAGACCTTTACCCAGCTTGATGCCACCCAGCAGGACCAGGCCCTGAAAAGCATGGAATCCGGCGAAGCGAAATTCGACACGCTCTCGTCAAAAACCTTCTTCGGCTTTTTGCTGCAGAACACCAAGGAAGGTTACCTCAGCGACCCCATGCACGGCGGCAACAAGGATGCAGGTGCCTGGAAGATGATCGGCTTTCCCGGCGCGCGTGCCGACTTCACCGACTGGGTCGGCCGGCCGGGTGTGCAATACCCGCTGGCCCCCGTCAGCATCAACGGGCCTCAGGGCTAAGGCGGCGTCATGGCAACGATTAAAAAACCGTCTGTTGATGCGGTGCTTGTCGGCTTCGGCTGGACGGGCGCCATCATGGGCATGGAACTCACCGCCGCGGGCCTCAAGGTGCTGGCGCTGGAGCGCGGCGAGAACCGCGACACCAACCCCGACTTTGCCTACCCGCGCATCACCGACGAACTGTCTTACGGCGTGCGCGGCAAGCTGTTCCAGAACCTGGCCAAAGAGACGGTGACCATACGCCACGCCACGGCCGATGTGGCCGTGCCTTACCGCCAGCTCGGCTCATTCCTGCCCGGCGACGGTGTGGGCGGTGCCGGTGTGCACTGGAACGGCCAGCAATGGCGCGCCCTGCCTGATGACCTGCGCATCAAGAGCCGCGTGATGGAGCGCTACGGCAAGAAGTTCATTCCCGAAGGCATGCAGATACAGGACTGGGGCGTGAGCTACGACGAGCTTGAGCCGCACTTCAATCACTTTGAAAAAGTCTGCGGCATATCCGGCAAGGCCGGCAACCTGCGCGGCCAGATACAGGCAGGCGGCAACCCTTTTGAAGGCCCGCGTTCAGAAGAATTCCCGTTGCCGCCGCTGGCCTCGACCAACAGCGCGCTGCTGTTCGACAAGGCCACACGCAACCTCGGCTACCACCCGTTTCCGCAGGCTGCGGCCAATGCCTCGCGCGCCTACACCAACCCGCACGGCGCGCAACTCGGCCCCTGCAACTTCTGCGGCTTTTGTGAGCGTTATGGCTGCTACATGTATTCAAAGGCCTCGCCGCAAACCACGCTGCTGCCCACGCTGATGTCACGCCCCAACTTTGAGCTGCGCACGCGCTCGCATGTGCTTCGGGTGAACATGTCGGCTGACGGCAAGAAGGCCACCGGTGTTACCTACGTCGACGCAGCGGGCAACGAAGTCGAGCAGCCCGCCGACCTGGTCGTGCTGTGCGCCTACCAGTTCCACAACGTGCGGCTGTTAATGCTGTCAAAAATCGGCAAACAATACGACCCGTCCACAGGCCAGGGCGTGGTGGGCCGCAATTACGCTTATCAGCTCACCGGTGGCGTCTCGATGTTCTTCAACGCCGACCAGCCCATGAACCCGTTTGCCGGCGCAGGCGCGGGCGGCACGGTGATTGATGATTTCGATGGCGACAACTTCGACCATGGCCCGCTGGGTTTTGTCGGCGGCGCATCGATCGCCTGCACCGTCACCGGCGGCCGGCCCATACAGCAGATGAGCGTGCCGCCCGGCACACCGGCCTGGGGCGCGGGCTGGAAAAAAGCCATCAAGGACAACTACCGCTACGCCATCAGCATAGGCAGCCAGGGTTCGGTCATGTCCTACCGAGACAACTACCTTGACCTCGACCCAACCTACAAGGATGTCTATGGCCAGCCGCTGCTGCGCATGACCTTCGACTGGAAACCGAACGACATCAACATGACCCAGTTCATCAAGGGCAAGATGGAAGGCATCGCCCAGGCCATGGGCCCGCGCCAGATGGCCGCAGGCTTCAAGAAGATGGGCGATCACTACGACACCCGCGCCTACCAGTCCACACACAACACCGGCGGCGCGCCCATGGGTACGGACCCATCAACCAGCGCCGTCAACCG
>JAZKHN010000139.1:31894-45499 GCA_040385325.1 Pseudomonadota bacterium | reverse complement strand
AGCGCAGCACACGCGGCCAAATGAAGTCCCCCTCCATCGCCCAGCGGGGCGAGGGCAGGGGTTGGGGTGGGAGTGGGAGTGGGAGTGGGAGTGGGAGTGGGAGTGGGAGTGGGAGTGGGGAGTCAGACCCGCTGTCCAAGGCAGACCGAAATACCGCGATATATCTGGAACTGCAGTGTGATCACATCATGAATTTGTAATGTGATCATTTCGTATTGGCGATCAGGTAGTCCGGTGCCTTGGCCGTGCCAGCTGGCTGGCATGCAGCCAGGCACGGCGCAAGACCGCAGGTGATCGGGTTTCTTCGGGAATCAGCAGGTAATTGTTGGTGCGCATGGCTGTTCCGACGCCGACCTTGCTGGTCAGCACGGTCATCGGGATGGCCAGCAGCAAGGGCAGACCGACCGGCAGCAGCCAGACCAGCGCGCTGGCGTCAATCAGCGTGATGCCGGCGGCCAGCAGCACAATCACTGCGCTCATGGGCGCGAGCTGCTGCAGTGCGATGCGCCACGGCACCGCCGCTGCTTCCCGCGGCGGCGACTTCCATTCCAGCTTGAGCCCGGTCAGCGCGACCAGCACGAACAGCGAGTGCGCGAGCATGCGGATAGGTGCCTGCAGCAGGGCGATCAGCGTTTCAAGCAGCGCGCTGCGCAGCAGGCTGACGGTGCCGCCGTAGGCCTGCTGCTGGCGCTTGATCAGCACCGCTGCGATGCCCAGAAGGCGCGGCAAAAACAGCATGGACAAGGTCCATGCCCACAAGGTCAGCAGTTCGCCAGGCAGCAGCGTCCAGTCGCTGACCATGGGTGTGCCAGAGAGCCACAGTGCCGTGCCCAGGGTCAGGAAACACAGCCACAACGGAGCCGAGAGGTAGGCCATGGCGCCCGTGCCGAACATCGAGCGATGCACAGGGTGAATGCCGGGCTCGGCAATCAGGCGCGAGTTCTGCAGGTTGCCCTGGCACCAGCGGCGGTCACGCTGCAGTTCGGCCAGCAGGTCGGGCGGCTGCTGTTCGTAGCTGCCCACCAGATCGGCCACCAGCCAGACGTGGTAACCGGCGCGACGCATCAGTGCGGCCTCGACAAAGTCGTGCGACATGATGCTGCCCGACATGCCGCCCGTGCCCTTGATATGCGCCAGCGCGCAGTGCTGCATGAAGGGCTCGATCCGGATGATGGCGTTGTGGCCCCAGTAGTGCGACTCGCCCATCTGCCAGAACTGCATGCCCAGCGTGAACAGGCGGCCCGTCACGCGCGAGGCGAATTGCTGCGCCCGCGCATGCAGCGTGACATGGCCGATGGCCTGGGTGGCTGTCTGGATGATGCCGGCGCTCGGGTTGGCTTCCATCAGCTTGACCATGGCCACCAGGCAGTCGCCGCTCATCACGCTGTCGGCATCGAGCACCACCATGTAGCGGTAGTCCTTGCCCCAGCGGCGGCAGAAGTCGGCCACGTTGCCAGCCTTGCGGTCGGTGCGGCGTTTGCGCAGGCGGTAATAGACCTCGATCTGCGGCTGCTCGGGGTGGCCGGCCAGCTGCGTACGAAGTTCTTCCCAGGCGGCGCGCTCGGCCCGGATGATGGCCTTGTCATTGCTGTCAGACAGCACGAACACGTCGAAGGCGCGGGTGTGGCCGGTGGTTGAAACTGACTCGCAGGTGGCGCGCAGGCCGGCAAACACGGTGCGCACATCTTCATTGCAGATCGGCATGATGATGGCGGTGCGCGTCGCGGGGTCCAGCGTGTGGTGCTGGACTTTTTTGCTCGAGAGCGTGTGCTTGTCACCAAACAGCGTGACCCAAAAACCCATCATGGCGGTCATGAACCCGGTCACCACCCAGGCCGACAGCAACGCAAACAGTGCGATCTGGCCGTACTGCAGCCAGGCGTTGTCGTAGTCCGGCTGCATGTCGATAAAGAGGCGGGTGGCGATGACGGTGCTGACCAGCGTCAGCAGCAAAAAGGTGGCGCGGCGGCGTTTGGCAGCGTGTTGCCAGGGCAGCAGTTTTTCAGCCTGAAGCTGCCCGCGCGAGACGGCAGGTTTGGCCGGGCTGACCAGTGCTACCAATGGGCGCAGGGCCAGCGTGCCCATGCTGTTCCAGAAGCCGCGCCACGGCCTCGGCATCATGGAGCCGCGGTTGACCGGCGGTGCCGTGACCGAGTTCGGATGACGCTCTTCGCGCAATGCGCTGCGGGTGGTCACGGAAGACGTTACGGTGTGATCAGGTTGGTCCATGTTTCGCTCACTGAGTTGCTGTTGTGCTGAAGAAAGGCGCGCAGCTCGACCGGTTTTGCCGGGTCTATGCGCTGCACGCGCAGGGTGGCGCGCCAGGCGCCGGTAGCGGGGTTTTTGTAGGCCAGGCTTTCAAGCACGCGGCCATTGGCGTCGGTGCTGGCAATTGCCTTGACAGGCGCACCTTCGGGCAGCGCGTCAAGGGCAGGGCCGGCAAAGTCGATGACAAACTGCACCTGCTGGCTCAAGGTCTGGGCATCCAGCCGCGAATAGCCTGTGCCTCGGCGCGATTGCGTCACCCAGCCGTTGGGCGGCAGTTGCTGGTTTTTGCCCTGCCAGGCGATCTGGTAAGCCAGCTCAAGGCTTTCGCCGGGCTGGGGGAGCTTTTCAGGCACCCAGTAGGCGACGGCGTTATCGTGTGTTTCGTCAGGCGTGTTGAACTGAAGCAACTCAACCCGGCCCGGGCCCCAGTCACCCACCGGGGTGACCCAGGCGCTGGGGCGCAGTTCGTAACGCGCTTCGGTATCTTCGTAGCTTTTGAAATCGCGGTCACGCTGCATCAGGCCAAAGCCTTTGGGCGACTTCATGGCAAATGAGGTGACCAGTGTTGACGAAGGGTTCTGCAGCGGTCGCCAAAGCCATTCGCCATCGCCTGTGACCATCATCAGGCCGTCGGAGTCATGCACCTCGGGGCGGAAATCTGCCGCGCGGGGCTGGTTTTCGCCAAAGAAAAACATGCTGGTCAGCGGTGCGAGGCCCAGCGTGGATGCCGGTGCGATGCCGGTGCGCATGTAAATTTTCGCGCGCACATCAACCGTGGTCTGCTCGCCGGGCTTGACCTCAAAACGGTAGGCTCCCGTCATGCGCTGGGAGTCCAGCATTGCATACACCACCAGCGGCGCGCCGGGTGCGGCGTTGGCAGATGGCTTTTCAAGCCAGAAATCGGTGAAGCGCGGAAACTCTTCTGCACCCGGGCCGGTAGGGTTGACGGCCAGGCCACGTGCAGACAGGCCGTAACGCTGGCCCGCACCCAGCGCGCGGAAATAGCTGGCGCCAAGAAAGGCAATCAGCTCGTCCTTGTAGTTGGGTGAATTGAGGGCGGTGTGAACCCGAAAACCGGCAAAACCCAGATCACCCCAGGTTTGCGCTTGCAGGCGGTTTTTGCCGAAGCTGAAATCGGCTGCGTTGTAGGGCACTGCGCGGGCGCTACCGGCCGTGACTTCGGAGATGCGAACGATGTCGCCATGTGGGCCGACATGGAAAAAATTTGCCTCGTAAGGCAGGGCGTCTGCGCGCCAGAGAGCCTTGTCGGTATTGAAGCGAATGTCGCGGTAGTCGTCATAACCCAGCGTGGCAAGTTCTGTGGGCACTGGCTGGCCAATGGTCTGAAAAGGCGCTTGTGCGCGCGTTTTTGCCAGTGTGGCGACGTCATTGAGCGTCCATGCCCGTACACCAGAAGCCAGCAGGGCGAGGGCCATAAGCAGCGTTGCGCGTGCTACCCGGCCTGCCCAGCCGGTGCGTACCGGGCGGGTGAACAGGGGGGCAAAAATGGCTTGCATGCCATCACTAGGGCAAACCCTGTGCCAGCTTGAGAAAGTCTATTTAAATCAAAGACTTGGGAGTGAAATCTCCGGTGACAAACTGTATCAACGCCAAAACAGGCCCTGGATGGTCCATTTTTGTCGCTGAACGACGACAAGACCTTGTAGGACAAGCGCTTTTTCGTTAAGAATCAAGCACTTATGAAGTCGCCTGTCAGCGACGGGAAATCAGGGATTACCCGAGGTTTCCGGTTTGAAGTGGCCTGGTGTGAGGCCGTGCTTTTGCATCAGGCGGTAGAACTCGGTGCGGTTGCGATCGGCCAGCCGGGCCGCATCAGCCACATTGCCGTCGGCCAGTTTAAGCAGGTCGACCAGGTAACCGCGTTCAAAGCGCTGGCGTGCATCGGCCAGCGTCAGAATCTGCACGCTGGGCACGCGCAGGGCGCGCTGGATCAGGGTGAGCGGAATCAGCGGCGTGGTCGCCAGCGCGCAGACCTGTTCGACCACGTTGTAAAGCTGCCGCACATTGCCGGGCCAGGCCGCCGTGGCCAGTGCCTTCAGGGCTTCGGGTGCAAAACCGCTGAGCCGTTTGCTGTATTTGGCTGCCAGCTTGACCAGGAAGTGGTTGGCCAGCAGGGGGATGTCTTCACGCCGCTCCGACAGCGGCGGCAGGGTCAGTGTCACCACGTTCAGGCGGTAATAGAGGTCGGTTCTGAACTGGCCGTCGGACATGGCAGCGTCCAGGTCCTTGTGGGTGGCCGACAGGATGCGCACATCCACCGTTATGGACTGGCTGGAGCCCAGCGGCCTGACGACCCGCTCCTGCAGCACACGGAGCAGCTTGACCTGCAAGGCCAGCGGCATATCGCCGATTTCGTCGAGCAGCAGGGTGCCGCCTTCGGCTGCCTGGAACAGGCCCTTGTGGTTGGCCACAGCGTCGGTGAACGCGCCTTTCACGTGGCCGAAGAGTTCGGATTCCAGCAGGGCCTCTGGAATGGCGCCGCAATTCACCGCGATGAAGGGGTGGGCTGCGCGTGCGCTGGCCCGATGGATGGCCTGCGCCAGCATCTCCTTGCCGGTGCCGCTTTCACCGCGCAGCATGACGCTGGCGTCGGACTGGGCGATGAGCCGTGCCTCGGCCAGCGTTTCGGCCATGCGGCTGGAGCGGCTGATGATGTCGGCCTGCCAGCTGCTCTCTTTGCCATCGCTGCGCACCGGAGTTGAAGGTGCGCTCAGTGCCAGCGCCTGGGCGATCTTGCCCTCCAGGGCCTTGCCGTCGAAGGGCTTGGTCAAATAAGTGAACACACCACGCTCGGTGGCTTCCACCGCGTCAGGAATGGTGCCGTGCGCGGTGAGCAGAATCACCGGTAGCGACGGGTGGCGGGCCCGTATGTCGTCAAACAGGGCCAGGCCATCGCGGCCGGGCAGACGTACATCGCTGAGCACGAGCTGCGGCCTTTCGATGTCGAGCAGATTAAGGGCTGCTTCTGCAGAAGTGGCCGTGCTCACCCGGTAGCCTGCAGCGTTGAGCCGCATGGTGAGCAGGCGCAGCATGTCGGCGTCGTCATCGACGACCAGCAGGTGTGCGGTGTTCTGTGTCACTGGGTCGCCGTTCTTGGGCGGCTGCGGGACGATGTGCCGGGTGCCGATGCGCCGGGGCGTGGCGTCAGGCTGCGTTCGATTTCCTTGAGTGCCTCCAGCCTGTCGTTGGTCTGGTCCAGGCGGCGCTGGGTCTCACGCAACTGCTGCCCCTGGCGGTCGAGTTGATCCTCTGCCCTTCGCTGCTCCGCATACCGGGCGGCCAGCAGTCTTGCGAAGGGGTGCAGCGCGCGTGCTTCGGCGCTGTTATTGGCGAGCACACGTTGCAGCGCCTCTTGTGCACGTACAAGGTCATAAAGCTGACGCGTCTGTATGAGTGTCAGGGCAAGCCGCAACTGGTCAGCAGGTGCTGCAGCGTCGCCCAGGCGGGCGATTTCCTGTGCGAGTTCGTTGCCGGGCAGGTTGCGGACCCTGTCGGCATAGGCCAGCACCGGGGTCAGCGGGTCCGAAGCGGCAGGCGGTGGCGGCGTGACGGCCACGGGCGCTGGAGGCAAGTCCACAGCGAAGGGAGCGGGCTGCACCTGCGGCAAAGGCTGTACTGGCTGCGTGCCGGTTGTGCTGCATCCTGCAACGCAGCAAACGGCCAGCAGCGCTGTGGCTGCGATCATTGCGCGCCGGAGCTTGGCTGATGGATCAATGTCTGAAAGCATGGGGGAGTTCAATCCTGAAGTGTGCACCAGGGCCATCGGGCATCAGTTCCACCCGGCCGCCATGTGCGGAAATATATTCGTGAACGATGGACAGCCCGATACCGCTGCCGCGCAGGGCATCGGCGGGTTGACGTTCACCGCGGAAGAAAGGTTCAAAAACGCGCTTGCGGTCAGCCTCGGCAATGCCGGGCCCCTCATCCTGTATGTCTATGCACACACTGTCCGTCAGCTGTTTTAGCCTGATGCGCAACAGGCCACCGGCGGGAGAAAACCGTATGGCGTTTGAAATCAGGTTGGCGATGGCCGTGCCGATCTTTTCGGCATCGACTTCCATCTGAACCGAACTGCCTTCTACCCTGACCCTGAGCTCGCGTGCGCGCCACTGCAGGCGTTGCGCCTCGACCTGGGCCTCTACCAGCTGGACGAGATCGGTTTTTTCACGATGCAGCTGGCGCGCCTCAAATGCTGCGGCATTGAACTGCAGCAGGTCTTCAATCTGGCCCTGCAGCACGCCGGTGTTGTGGCGCAGTATTTTGGCAACCTCGCGCTGGTTCTCGCTGAGCTCACCCGCCACACCGTCTTCGAGCAGTGACACGCCCTCGCGCAGTGATGCCAGCGGTGTCTTGAGTTCGTGGGAGATGTGCCGCAGAAAGCGCGACTTGTCGGCATCCAGCTCGACCAGCCTGAGGCGCAGCCAGTCCAGGCGCTGGCCCACCAGTTGCAGGTCGGCAGGGCCCTGAATGGCGATGGATTCATCGAGGCGGTTTTCGCCGAGACCGATGATGGCTGTTTCAAGCTGCTTGAGCGGCCTGGTCAGCCAGATGCCGAAAGCCAGCGCCAGGGCGATGGCCAGTACCACCGCAGAAATCACCTGCCGTGCCAGCGATGCGCGGCTGGATTCCAGCGTGTCCAGCAGGCCGCGGTTTTGCGCCTCTATGGTTTGCTGGACCTGCTGCGCGATGGCGGTACTGACGACATCCATTTCACGAAACTCGCGTGCGACCTGCTGCTCACGCTCAAGCGCGGTGGTGACAGGTCCCGGCAGCAGGGCGGTGATGGCCTGCACACGCGCCTTCCACTGCGTGATCAGTTCGGCCGGCACCCCCTGCCTGGCCAGCCGCTCAAGAACCGCTGCGGCATCACGGGCGGTGTTGTTGAAACGGTCACGCAACACGCGGTCTTCCAGCACGATGGCCTGGCGCGATGCGCGTTCCATGGACACGCTGCGCTCGGTCAGTGACTGTGCGGCGGCGCTGAGTTCCAGCGCCTTCGCTGCACTCTGCCGGCTCTGCGTCGTCAGCGATTCCAGGGTGTAGAGGGCGCGCAGGGAGGAGGCGCCCAGCAGCGCAGCGATGAGCAGAAAGGCCATCACCAGAAGCTGGCGAAATGAAATCCGCTTGAACACCGCCGTCCTGTTGTGCCGTTGTATTGCGTGAACGGCTCAGGCGGTTGCCAGGAGGTCTTGCGGCTCGAGCTGCACGACTTCACCACGCAGCGAACGCTGTGGGGCTTCCGTGATGCGTACATCCACCAGCTGTCCTATCAACCTGTCCGGGCCGTCGAAGACGACAGCCCGGTTGCATTCTGTACGGCCGAAGAGCGCATCAGTTGTCTTGCGTGCCGCTCCTTCAACAAGCACGCGTTGCACCGTGCCCAGGCGGCTGGCGCTGATGGCTCGCACGTTTTCGTCAATGGCGGCCTGCAGGCGCTGCAGGCGTCTGAGCTTGACTTCGTGCGGCGTGTCGTCCGGCAGATTGGCGGCGGGCGTGCCGGGCCTGGGGCTGTAGATAAAACTGAAGGAGGTGTCGTATCCCACGTCGTCTATGAGCTTCATCAGCTTGTCGAAATCGTCCTCGGTTTCACCGGGGAAGCCGACGATGAAGTCGCTGCTCATGGCCAGGTCGGGGCGGATGGCGCGCAGCTTGCGGATGGTGCTTTTGTATTCCATCGCCGTGTAGCCGCGCTTCATGGCCATCAGGATGCGATCAGATCCGTGCTGCACAGGCAGGTGCAAATGGTTGACCAGCTTGGGCAGTTTTGCGTAGGCGTCAATCAGGCTCTGGGTAAATTCATTCGGGTGGCTGGTGACGTAGCGTATGCGCTCTATGCCGGGAATGTCTGATACATATTCAAGCAGCGTGGCAAAGTCAGCGATGTCTGCAGTCTTGCCCATGGGGCCGCGATAGGCATTGACGTTCTGGCCAAGCAAGGTGACTTCCTTGACGCCCTGATCGGCCAGACCGGCGACTTCGACGAGCACGTCCTCAAAAGGGCGCGAGACTTCTTCGCCGCGTGTGTAGGGCACCACGCAATAACTGCAGTACTTCGAGCAGCCTTCCATGATGCTGACAAAGGCGCTGGCACCGTCGACGCGTGCAGGGGGCAGGTGGTCGAATTTTTCGATCTCGGGAAAGCTGATGTCGACCTGGGGCTTGTTGAGGCGGGCACGCTTTTCAAGCATGTCGGGCAGGCGGTGCAGCGTCTGCGGGCCGAACACCACATCAACGTAAGGCGCACGCTGGATGATGGCTGCGCCTTCCTGGCTGGCGACGCAGCCCCCCACGCCAATGAGCACGCCTTTTGCCTTGAGGTGTTTGACACGGCCAAGGTCGCTGAAGACTTTTTCCTGGGCCTTTTCACGCACGGAGCAGGTGTTGAACAGGATGAGATCGGCCTGGTCCATGTCCAGTGTGGGCTCGTAACCCTGGGCAGCATGCAGCACGTCGGACATCTTGTCCGAGTCGTACTCGTTCATCTGGCAGCCAAAGGTTTTGATGAATACTTTTTTGCTCATGATCGGTGTCCAATGTGTGGCCCGCAGCGCTGCTGCACATGCTGGCGGGGCAAGCGGGAGGCCTGGAACAAGTCTTTGCCTACTGCTTGTACAGGGGCAGCTTGTCGTAGGGCGTTTTGCCGTCGTCAGACGCAGGCGGTGTCTCGAAGAGGGAGCGGATGTTGTTCAAAATGCCGCCGCCGTCCTCTCCGGGCATTTTCTGCCGGGCTTCTTCGGCATTGAGCACCCAGATTTCATGTACAAGGCCGATGTTGTCACGCAGATACCTGACCGGTAATTTCTGGCTGACCAGCGTCCCGGAAAGTACGAGGTTGTTGTTGGCATCCCGAATACGCACGCCGGGCGACAGGCGGTCTGCTTTTCCGTCCACGACCACATCTGGCGGCGTGACGATGACAATCTCTCCGCGCTTGGCGAGTTTCGGGAACTGCCTGACATTGGGCTTGACGGTTTCGCCCTGCTGGGCCAGTGCGGAAGGCACCAGCGGTGCAGTGGCCACAGCGGCCAGCAGACAGCCTAAAAATACATGTGTGCAGCGGTTCATGGTTTATATCCAGAGGCTGTGAAGTGATAAAGCCCCAGGGTTTTAAGGCCTGAGGCTTTGAATTTTGGTGGTGATAGGTGGATTTGAACCACCGACATCAGCATTATGAATGCTGCGCTCTAACCAACTGAGCTATATCACCGTCAGGCCGACATTATAGCGGCTTGAAAGACCGGCGCCGGGGCCGGGTTTCAGGAATGCGTAAAGGCTGGCAGACGTTTATTGACAAAGGCGTCCATGCCTTCCTTCTGGTCCTGGGTGGCGAACATGGCGTGGAACATGCGGCGCTCGAACATCACGCCATCACTCAGCGTACCTTCGAATGAGCGGTTTACGGATTCCTTGGCCGCCATGACGGCGATCTGGCCGTAGCTGCAGATCATCAGGGCCGCGCCGAGCGCTTCTTCCATCAGCTTGTCCAGCGGCACCACGCGGCTCACGAGACCGGAGCGTTCGGCTTCAGTGGCATCCATCATGCGTCCGGTCAGCGCCAGGTCCATGGCCTTGGCCTTGCCCACTGCGCGCGGCAAACGCTGAGTTCCCCCTGCGCCGGGGATGATGCCAAGCTTGATTTCGGGCTGGCCGAACCTTGCGTTGTCTGCCGCAATGATGAAATCGCACATCATGGCCAGCTCGCAGCCGCCACCCAGCGCAAAGCCGCTGACTGCCGCGATCACGGGTTTGCGTATGCCGCGGATCTGTTCCCAGTTGCGGGTGATGAAATCCTTGCCGTAGGCATCGGCAAAGCCGTACTGTGCCATTGCAGGGATGTCGGCACCGGCTGCAAAGGCCTTTTCACTGCCGGTGAGAATCATGCAGCCGACGCTGTCGTCGGCATCAAAGGCTTTGAGGGCGCTGGCCAGTTCGTCCATGAGCTGGTCGTTAAGGGCATTGAGCTGCTTGGGGCGGTTCAGGGTGACGATGCCCACCTTGCGTGTATCGGGGCCCTGGGTCGAGGTCAAAATCGTTTCGTAAGTCACGGAGGTCTCCTTTTTTGCAGGATGCCATCATGCCATGGCCTCACTGGCCTAAAAGGCACAATGACCCATACTGACATGCGCCATCTTCCACGGAGACCTCCCAATGACAATCCCGATTTCCGAGCCTGCGGCTGAAACCACCGTCCTTTATTCAACTCATGGTGCCGTCGCACTGGTGACGCTGAACCGTCCTCAGGCCCTGAACAGCTTCACGCGCCAGATGCATCGCGATCTGGGCACAGCACTGGACCGTGCGGAGGCCGACAGGACCATACGCGCGCTTGTCCTCACCGGAGCCGGGCGTGGTTTTTGCGCAGGCGCAGACCTGTCTGAGTTTGACCTGGCACCCGGCCCCAATCTGGTGGAGCGTGCCGATCCAGGGCCAGTCATCGAGCAGGCCTTTAACCCGACGGCGCGCCGTCTTACCAGCCTGCGCATGCCGACCATTGCAGCCGTCAACGGTGTGGCTGCGGGAGCGGGATCTTCGCTTGCGCTGACCTGTGACATTGTTTTCGCTGCACCCAACGCCAGTTTTGTGCAGGCCTTCAGCAAAATCGGATTGGTGCCCGACGCAGGTGGCAGCTGGCTGCTGGTCCAGAAGCTGGGACTTGCGCGGGCGACCATGCTTGCCATGACCGGCGACAAGCTGTCAGCTGCGCAGGCAAAGGAATGGGGAATGATCTGGGAAGTGGCAGACGACGCAGTTGCGGCTGCACTGGCCATTGCGCAGCGCCTGGCTGTGATGCCCACACAGGCGCTGGTTGCGACCAGGCATTTGCTGCGTGAAGGAACCACAAGAACCCTGCATCAACAACTTGATGCAGAGCGCAACCTTCAAACAGAGATGGGCCGCACGCACGACTACATCGAGGGCGTGACGGCTTTTCTTGAAAAGCGGCCTGCAGCCTTCAAAGGCGAGTAAACCGGTTCACGCTGAGGCGTCATTGGCTGGCTGAGCGCCCAGCCAGCGGTCAACCTTTACAGCATCCTGCACCGCCAGCCGCCAGGTCGTGAGCGCCGGTGGCATGGTCAGTTCAAGCCGCAGCAAACGCCTGTCGCGCGATACAAGTGCAATGATTTTCTTGGCGCCACCTGCATAAAGGGGCAAGTCATCCAGTCGGTTCATGCGCCAGCCCGTACTGGGGGTGCCCGCTTTTGTTTTTGTTGCGGGTTCTACTCCCAGCCATTCGTCACCAGCGGCAAAACCGGCTTTCTCTGCGATGCCGCCGCGCAGTACAGCCTTGATCTGCAGGCCTTCATTTTCGCCCACACGCATGCCCAGCCGATGCGCGAGTTGCGCCGGGTCTTCAAACACCGACACCCCATGTGCCTGCAAAAGCTCTTTCACAGGGAGTTCACCTTTGCCATGCACCCATGCGGCCAGCTCTGCGGCGAAAGAGCGTTGACCGAGTGTGTGCAGCGCCTGTGCAAAATCTTCTTCAAGCATGGGGCCTGCCTTGCAGCCTTGCCACAAGGTACGCATGACCTCGTCCAGAGTTGACGCAGGTGCTTTGCCTTCAAGGCGCAATGTCAGGTCGAAACACAGGGCCACCAGGGAGCCCTTGGTGTAATAACTGACTGTGGCATTCGGCGTGTTCTCGTCCTGGCGGTAATACTTCACCCACGCATCAAAACTCGCTTCGGCCACCGACTGCACCAGCCGGCCCGGCGTCTGCATGACCTGGTTGATGGTTTTGTTCAGCAGGCGCAGGTAGCCGGCGTTGTCGAGGAGGCCGGTGCGCCGCAGGAACAGGTCGTCGTAGTAACTTGTGAAACCTTCAAAGAACCAGAGCAGCTCACTGTAGTTTTCGTGGTCATAGTTGTAGCTCGCAAATTCCGCCGGGCGCAACCGTTTGACGTTCCATGTATGGAAATATTCGTGGCTGATGAGACCACGCAGAATGGTGTAACCCTCGGACACCCTGATGGTTTTTGATTCGCCCGGTGCGGGCAGGCGCGGCAAATCCTGACGTTTGCAGATCAGCGCCGTTGAGTTGCGGTGCTCCAGGCCGCCATAGCCATCATCCACCGCATTGAGCATGAAAAGATAGTTTTTGAATGGCGGCCTCCTGTTCCCGTGCCAGAAGCGGATTTGCGCTTCGCAGATTTTTTTGGCGTCTTCAAGCAGGCGCTCGCCGTCAAAAACCGGCAGCGCACCCGCTACGACAAAACGATGCGCCACCCCGCAGGCCTTGAAGCTGCCGGTCCAGAAATTTCCCATCTCCACGGGACAATCGACCAGTTCATCGTAGTTGGTTGCGATATAGCTGCCAAAGCCCTGCCGGTTGATTTTTTGTGGGGCAAGGCCCGTGGCGACCGACCAGCTTCCAGCTGCGTCACGACCCGCAGGTTGGGGCAACTCGAGTACATGTGCGGCCTGTTCCTGCCCCTCTACTTTGAGACAAAGGCTTGTGCCATTAAAGAAGCCGCGGGTAGTGTCCAGCCAGGCCGTGCGGACCGAGTTGTCATAGGCATATACCTGATAGTGCAATACCAGCGGTTGCGCCGAGCTGCATCTGATTTGCCAGGTGTTTTTGTCCAGCTGTTGTGCAGTCAGTGCGCGCCCGCCCTGCCTGGCATCAAGATCACTCAGGTTTTTGGAGAATTCGCGAATGAGATAGCTGCCCGGAATCCATACCGGGAGCGATACCCTCTGTCCGACAGCAGGCTTGGCAACCGTCAGCGTGATGCTGAAGAGATGGGCATTGGGGTTGGCGATCCCAACCCGATAGTGCACAGGGGCACTTGCAGTTCTGCTGGCGGCTGGCATTTTTTTTGTGGCGACGGTGCGTGGCATGGCCAAAAGAATACCGCACTGCCGCAGCGGTATGGGGTTTGCGACCGTACTGGCTATCCAGAAACCCCCATTTTTTTACTTTGCATCTGCCAGGAACTTCTCGACCTGTTGGGAGCTGATAGCTCCCGGCACGCGCGAACCATCCGCAAAAAAGAGGGTGGGCGTGCCTGTGATCTTATATTTGCGTCCAAACTCGATATTGCGTTCAAGCGCAGTGGTGTCGCAGGTGGCTTTTGGTACGGGCTGGTCGCGCACCATGAGGTCCTGCCAGACCTTGGCCCTGTCTTTGGCACACCAGATATTTTTTGACTTGTCCGTAGAGTCCGCACCAAGGATTGGGTAGAGAAACATGTGAATCGTCACATCCGTCACTTTTTGCAGGTCACGCTCAAACCGTTTGCAATAGCCGCAATTTGGGTCTTCAAACACGACCAGCTTGCGCTTGCCGTTCCCCCGGACAATCGTGAAGGCGTC
>JAZKHN010000139.1:0-31794 GCA_040385325.1 Pseudomonadota bacterium | reverse complement strand
GGCCCAGGCGGTTTTTGAAAATGTCATGTTCAATCCTGATTTCTCGAAACTTATAAACCTGTTGCCTGACGAACCACCCATGACTTGAGTGGGCCACTGCGCGCAAAATTCTTCAATCCCCAATGCCGGAGCGTCTGCCAGCGCACGTCTGTCTGCGCAAACAGGCCATGCAGGCCATCCGTCACCGTGGCCATGGCTGCCACATCCGCCTTGCGGGCACGCTCATAACGCCTCAAAAGTCTCTCGTCACCCAATCCACGCCAGTACTCCCGTTTGCCAATCACGCCAGCCAGTTCTGCCACGTCTGCCAGACCAAGATTCAGGCCCTGGCCTGCCAGCGGGTGCACCGTATGCGCGGCATCACCAGCCAGAGCCCAGCCCGGTCCTACCCAATGGTCTGCCTTTGACAGGGCCAACGGCCAACTGCTGCGTTCGCTGGCCAATATCAGTTGGCCAGGCCGGTCGCCGCAATCGGCTTGCAAAGCCGCGCAGAACGCTTGAGCATCCAGTTTTTGCAGGGCGTCCGCACGCTCTGAAGAGACAGACCATACCAGGGCTACAGAGTTCCCTGCCGCACCGGATATTGGCAAAAGGGCCAGAATCTCGCCGTTTTTGAACCATTGACGTGCGATGCCCCTATGCGGCTGGCTTGATGTCAGGCGCGCAGCAACCGCTTTCTGGGGGTACGGCTTGACTGTCCAGGTGGCTCCAAACTCGCTGCGACTGTTGCTTTTGTGGCCCTCACAAATAACCTGAAGTGCGGCTTTGACGGGCTTGTCAAGTACCTCGATCTGCGGCTGAAAACCAACTGTCTGCGCCAGTTGCTGTTCAAGTGCCGGAACATCCACTATCCACGCCAGGGGATCGCCGGGGGGGGCGTGGGCCACGAAATCAAGTTCGCTGCCATCGTCGCCCCATACTTCCATTTTTGAAACCGGTGTGGTGCTAATGCCTTGAGGCCATGCCCTGAGGCCTTCAAGCAGTTCCCGGGAAGTATTGTTCAGGGCATAGGCACGAACGTCTTCGCCTTTGGTCTGCGCTACAACAGGTCTGACCACAAGAGCGACTCGCAGGCGCTCGCTGGCAAGCAGCAGGGCCAGCGTGTGGCCGACCACGCCACCTCCTCGAATACAGACATCAAAGTTCTGGGACATTCCCTATTTTAGGAGGCTGGTGGAGAATCGCAGTGCAGTGAGTTTTTCCTTCGCCGATTGCCGATTTTTTACAAGGACCTTTCCGTGAGCGATGTATCAACAGAAGAATTCGACGCAGACGTCCAACTGGTCATTGCGCAGCTCTTCGTCTATCCGGTTAAATCCTGTGCGGGTATCAGCGTGCAGGAGGCCATCCTTACTGAAACCGGACTGGAATTTGACAGGGCATGGATGGTGGTGAATGGGCATGGGGAATTTCTGACGCAGCGCGAACTGCCGCGCATGGTACTTATCCAGCCGCAGCTGAAACACTATGAACTGGTGCTGCGTGCACCTGGCATGCTGGCCCTGCATATCAGGCTCAATGAAGTGGAAGAGCCGGTGCAAGTGCAAATCTGGGGTGAAGAAGTTCAGGCCTATGACATGGGCGCGACCGCCGCACAGTGGTTCACTGATTTTCTCGGAGTCACGGCACGTCTCGTGCGCTTTAACCCCGATCACAAGAGAATAAGCAGTCATCAATGGACTGGCGAGGCGGAGGCGCTCAACCAGTTCAGCGATGGCTTTCCTGTTCTGGTTGTCAGCCAGGCTTCACTGGACCACCTGAACGAGAGGCTTGTGATTGCGGGAAATACGGCTGTAACGATGCAACGATTTCGTCCAAACATTGTCCTCGGTCATGCAGCGCAGGAAATGTCCCCACACGATGAGAACAGGCTGGACATATTGCGTGTGTCCACTGGACATGGGACGGCGCAGCTCAAAACTGTCAAGCCTTGCCCTCGATGCCCCATACCTGACATCGACCCCCAAACTGCCGCTTCCAGCCCCGAGGTTGGAGATGCGCTGCGGGCTTACCGGCAAGACGCACAGGTCGATGGCGCCATCACCTTTGGCATGAACGCGATCCCGGTTGAGGGTCTGGAGAAAATGCTCAAGGTCGGTCAAGTGGTGGCGGCGAACTATCGCTTCGGCTGAAGTTCCGGAGATTCACGCCTGTTAGTGTCGAGTAAGCGCCGTGGACTCCCGGTCTGCTTCCGTGGCATCTCCAAGCGACATGGGTGTGGTCATTTCGGGCTCCAGAAAACGTATGGGTCGCCGACTGCGTGGCCCCATGCTGCTCACAAGTTCAGACAGCGCCGAGGCAATATCGATATCGCTGCCAGGCCGCTCCTTCAGCAACACGGCAGCGACATGAAATTGCAGAACGATTTCGGGCTTTAGCCCTTTGAGTGGCATCAGGCCTGCTGCAATCAGCCGGGCGGCCAGTTCTGTCACGGGCGTACGGGTTGATACGCCTTCCAGAATCAAACCGAACCTCGCTTCGTCCACACGGCCCACGGTGTCTACGTCACGCAATATGCGGCGCAGTTTGATGACGCTTCGAAGCAGGCTCTGCTCGGCGACTGCCGTGCCCCAGGTTTTCCGGATGTAGCTGAAATTAACCAGTTCAATGTAAATAACGGCTGCATCTTCATTGCGTCGCCGGGCCCTTGCAACCACCTGTTTGAAGCGGTCCTGAAAAATTGTTGGCGTGAGAAAGCCGGTCAATGCATCCTGTGTGACCAGTGCCTGCGCCCTGCTTTCCACACTATGTCTTTGTCGTGAACGAATGTTCAGGGCCACGAGCAGCAGCGGCATTTCCAGTACCAGGCTTGCCATGGGCCCATAACGTGAAATCCAGTTGCCAGGCATCAAGCCTCCTATGCTCATCAACACAAGAAAAAGTGCGATGGCCATGGGCGTGAAGGCTGCAAGTATCCACAACCCGATCACGTCGTTTCGCTGTCGCCATGTCAGCCAGGCCCGGGTAAGCCCTGTGAAGACGACCCCCACAAGGTAGCTACCCATAAGGGGAACACCAAGGTCACGGTCTGCCACGGCATACACCAGTCCGAGTGGAACAGAGGCAACACCTGCCACATATGTGACGTTTTCAAACCAGCGATAACGCAGGCCGGTGCCGCACAGGTAATGCACGACCAGCATGGCAGTGCCACCCGCAAAAATTCCCAAAAATCCAGGTGCGAGGTCGTTCCAGGCGCTGGCATGTGGCCAGACAAAATGACCTGCGACACCTGTCCATGCGGATATCGCGAGCATCAGGACTGTCGAGTACAGGGCATACCATCCATAGGTACGGTCACGATATATCCGGCTCTGCAAAATACACGCGACCACAAGCAAAAGCAGCGCTCCAAATACCAGGCCGATGAGCAGGTATTCAATTTGGAGGCGCTGGCTTTGGCTGCTTTGGGTACTGACGCTGACCGGTATGCTGGTACTTGTCACGTTCTGGATGCGGACATAGACGTCGTGTACGCCCGCATCAGGCAGCCGCAGCTCAAACTGCGCGTATCTGCCGGGTTCTGGCCAGGTTGACACTGCAAGCGTGTCCCCTGCATTGAGATCCTTCCAGTTGCCGCTGGCAGTGCTCTGATAGACCGTGACCCTGTCAAGCAGGGGTTGGGGAAATGACAGTACCCATTCCTGCTGGGATGTCTCGGCTCTGGCAAAGCGATAGTGCTGCCACAGTACGCCGGCCTTACCGAGCTCATATATCTGACCGGCCGTGGCTGGAGTGAACAGGGCGTTGCGGGCGGTGGCGGCAACAAGGTCGTTTCCCGCCTTCCCGTCTGGATCTATCCACACCTTTGCGGCGTTGCTGACGTCCATCACGGGCACTTGATCCTGAAGAACGGTGACTGGCTGCGCCACTGAGATCACGCATGCGAACTGCAACAGACAGGCGCTCACCCACGCCAAAAACCTGACCCGCCAAATGCCGCGCAGTACCTGTAAGACAGGCTTGGCGATGTATCGCATACACTTTCCAACCTGTTTTTGAAGGGTTCTCATGAGTTTGAAGTGCGGCATTGTAGGCTTGCCTAACGTCGGTAAATCCACCCTGTTCAATGCGTTGACCAAGGCCGGAATCGCTGCCGAAAATTATCCTTTTTGTACCATTGAGCCAAACGTGGGCGTTGTCGAATTACCCGACGCCAGATTGGCGCAATTGGCGGAAATCGTCAAGCCCGAACGTATCGTTCCCGCCATAGTTGAGTTTGTGGATATCGCAGGGCTGGTTGCGGGTGCCAGCACGGGAGAAGGCCTGGGTAACAAATTCCTTGCACATATCCGTGAGACGGATGCCACCGTCAACGTCGTGCGCTGCTTTGAAGACGACAACGTGATTCACGTCGCCGGCAAGGTGGACCCCATCTCCGATATCGAGGTGATACAGACCGAATTATGCCTCGCTGACCTTGCAGCCGTAGAAAAGGCGCTGCATCGCGTCACCAAGACGGCTCGCTCGGGCGACAAGGAGTCCGTCAAGCTGGTGGCCATACTTGAGAAGTGCCAGCTTGCCCTCAACGACACAAAACCGGTTCGCACCATCGATTTCAGCAAGGAAGAACGTCCGCTGTTGAACCAGTTCTTCCTTATTACGGCAAAACCGGCCATGTTTGTGGCCAATGTCGCTGAGGATGGCTTTCAGAACAATCCATTTCTTGATCGCCTCAGGGCTTACGCTGCAGCGCAGCATGCACCCGTGGTTGCCATCTGTGCCAAGATGGAAGCCGAGATGGCGGATATGGAAGAAGAGGACAAAAAAATGTTCCTTGCGGAGATTGGTCAGGATGAGCCGGGACTCAACCGCCTCATCATGGCTGCCTACAAGCTGCTTGGCCTGCAAACCTATTTCACCGCCGGTGTGAAGGAGGTCAGGGCATGGACTATTCATGTCGGGGACACGGGCCCTCAGGCGGCTGGTGTGATCCATACAGATTTCGAAAAAGGCTACATTCGCGCCCAGACAATTGCCTTTGATGACTACATTTCTTTCAAGGGCGAGCAGGGTGCCAAGGATGCTGGCAAGATGCGCAGCGAAGGCAAGGAATACGTTGTCAAGGACGGCGACGTAATGAACTTCCTGTTCAGCAGCTAGCCATGTACATCGCTGCCAGGGCTCACCGTGTGTAGCCCATCCTCCCCTTGCAGGGGACGCCGCTGGCGGCCCGGCAAAGCCGGTTCCGCGGCGGCATTGGTTTGGCGAAATTGGGCCTCGCGGCGATTTGGGCGCGTTTCAGAACCCACCTGCACTTATCAGGATAGGCCAGACTTTTGCTGCTCGATTCGGGTGGCACAGACACCATGACAGAGCCCGTACGCCTTGCCAAACGACTTGCGGAAATGCTTCAGTGCTCGCGCCGCGAGGCTGAGCAGTACATTGAAGGCGGGTGGGTTACGGTAGATGGTGTGGTCGTGGAAGAACCGCAGTTTCGTGTGGCCGCACAATTGATTGAGGTGGCCGAGGATGCCAGCCTTCTCGCACCGACATCGGTGACCATGCTGCTGAACAAGCCTGCCGGGCACGAGGCGGATTTGTCGCTGGCCACGCGTTCGCCGGATGACCGCTCAGGCATCAAACAACTCAAAAAGCACTTCAGTTCCGCCGAGCTTGTAAGCCCGCTCGCCGTCGCCGCCGGAGGACTTGTGGTCTTTACCGACGACTGGCGCGTTGCGCGGAAGCTGCGTGAAGATGCTGCAGTGATGGAGCATGAAGTAATTGTCGATGTCAGTGGCGATATAAGAACTGGTGGGCTTGAAAGGCTGAACCGGGTTGATCACGGCTTCACTTTCAACGGTGTATTGCTGCCGTCCGCAAAGGTGAGTTGGCAAAACGAGACCCGGCTAAGGTTCGCGTTAAAGGGCGAGCGCCCGGGGCAAATTGCGTACTTTTGCGAGAGTGTCGGATTGAAGGTTGAGGCGATGAAGCGTATACGCGTGGGCCGGGTGCCCATGAGCGGCCTTGCGGCCGGGCACTGGCGTTATCTGCTGCCGCACGAGCGTTTCTAGCTCAGGCGCCGAACAGCTTTCCCGGCACACCTGGAAAAGCCCAGATCAGGCTGGCGGTCATCAGAAAATAGCGCAGGAACTTGCCAATCGCCATGTAAAACAGGCATGGCCAGAATGAAAACTTCAACCAGCCCGCGACTGCGCAGAGGGGGTCTCCAACCACAGGCAACCACGCCAGCAGGCAGGCTTTGGGCCCCAGCTTCTCGAGCCAGCGTACGGCCCTGCCATGGTGAGAGGAGGGATGATACTTGTCGACGACTTTGTGTGCGCCATAACCCAGCCACCAATCAAGAGCGCCCCCCAAAGTGTTGCCTGCGGTGGCTACGAGCACAGCGGGCCAGAACATGGCGGGATTGATTTTCACAAGGCCGAACACCACTGGTTCGGAGCCAAGTGGCAGCAAGGTTGCTGAAATGAATGAAATGACAAACACCGTGCTCAAGCCATATTCAGGCAAGGCCAGCAGATTTATCAGGTGTTGCATCCAAGCTTCCATTGACTTTGAAGTATAGGAAAAGGTCAGGCTCCGCGTTGTCAGGAAGACGCCTGCTAGCCGGTGGGTGACCGGCTCGAGGATTTCAATTGCTGAAATTTTAGGCAGCTACAATCGTGCCTTCTTTTTGAGCAATGCCATCCCTCCATTCATGAACATCGGCCCCTACGTTTTGGCAAACAATGTGTTTGTAGCGCCCATGGCCGGCGTCACGGACAGGCCTTTCCGGATGCTGTGCAAGGCGTTGGGTGCCGGGTACGCCGTCAGCGAAATGGTGACATCCCGCCGTGACCTGTGGGACACACTCAAGACTTCACGCCGTGCAAATCATGAGGGAGAACCCGAACCGATTGCAGTGCAAATTGCCGGCACCGATGCGCAGATGATGGCGGACGCGGCGGCTTACAACATTGATCGTGGCGCGCAGATCATCGACATCAATATGGGTTGTCCTGCCAAGAAGGTCTGTAACAAGTGGGCCGGATCGGCACTGATGCAGGATGAAACGCTTGCGCTTCGGATTGTCGAAGCCGTGGTCGCTGCATGTTCACCTCGCAACGTGCCTGTCACACTGAAAATGCGCACTGGTTGGGCCCGCGAGCATAAAAATGCAGTGACGATTTCGCGCGCAGCGCAGGACGCGGGTGTGCAGATGGTGACGGTGCATGGCCGTACGCGGGAGCAGGGATACAAAGGTTTTGCTGAATACGACACGATTGCAGAGGTAAAAACCAGGCTTCGTATACCCGTGGTGGCCAACGGCGATATCGATAGTCCTGAAAAAGTTCGCAATGTACTGGCCTATACCGGAGCCGATGCGGTAATGTTGGGCCGCGTCGCGCAAGGTCGTCCCTGGATATTCCGCGAGGTGACGCATTTCATGGACACAGGCACGCACCTTGCACCGCCATTGGTGGCCGAAGTGAGGCGCCTGCTCCTTGATCATTTGCTCGACCACTATTCGCTTTATGGCGCATTTACAGGTGTACGCAGTGCGCGCAAACACATCGGGTGGTATGTCAAAAATCTCCCCGGTGGTGAAGTTTTCCGCTCAACCATGAATCTGCTCGAGGATGGCGAGGCTCAACTTTTGGCAGTGGCTGCATTTTTTGATGCGCTGGCGGATCAGATGGATCGAATTCCGCTGGCTGCCACCGGCGATGCAGGGCTGACACCTCAATTGAGGCAACATGAAAATATCGAGGAATCTGCTGCATGAGCAAAAAACAGATTGAAGACTGCGTGCGCAGCAGTCTTGAAGGTTACTTCAGGGATCTGCGTGGTACCGAGCCGGATGGCATGTACGACATGATGGTGCGTGTGGTTGAGAAACCTTTACTAGAGGTTGTGATGCAGCATGCCGATCAGAACCAGTCGCGCGCTGCCGAGTGGCTGGGCCTCAACCGCAATACCCTGCGCAAAAAACTTCTCGATCACAAACTGATCAAGTAAGCCCAACAGCACCCGCCTGTTTTTAATATAACCAGACAAGACTTACATGAACGCCCTGATTTCCGTTTCCGACAAGACCGGCATCCTTGAATTTGCGCAGGCCCTGCATGCACTGGGCATCAAGCTTCTTTCCACGGGGGGCACGGCAAAACTGCTGGGTGATGCCGGTTTGCCAGTAACCGAGGTCGCAGACCACACCGGCTTTCCGGAAATGCTGGACGGCCGTGTCAAAACCCTGCATCCCAAGGTACACGGTGGCCTTCTTGCGCGACGTGATGTGCCCGCCCACATGGCCTCCATCAAAGAGCACGGAATAGCCACCATAGACCTGCTGGTCGTGAACCTTTACCCTTTTGAAGCGACAGTGGCAAAACCCGGCTGTACTCTTGAAGACGCCATTGAAAATATTGATATCGGTGGTCCGGCCATGGTGCGGTCGGCCGCCAAGAACTGGAGGGATGTGGGCGTATTGACCGACTCGTCGCAGTATGCGGGAGTCCTCGAAGAATTGAAGGCGGACGGCAAGCTGGCTGACAAAACAAAATTCGCGCTGTCGGTCTCTGCCTTCAACCGGATCAGTCAATATGACGGCGCCATCAGTGACTACCTTTCGGGTATACAGGAGGGCGGCACGTACAGCATGTTCCCCGGCCAGTCCAACAGCCGTTTTGTCAAGGTGCAGGAACTGCGCTATGGCGAGAACTCCCACCAGCAGGCTGCGCTTTATCGCGACCTCTTCCCCGCGCCTGGCTCGCTGGTGACAGCAACGCAGTTGCAGGGAAAGGAGCTTTCGTACAACAACATTGCGGATGCTGATGCTGCGTGGGAGTGTGTGAAAAGCTTCAATGAAAAAGCCTGTGTCATCGTCAAACACGCGAACCCGTGTGGTGTGGCTGTCGGGGCCGATGCCCTTGAGGCTTACAGCAAGGCCTTCAAAACTGATCCGACGTCTGCGTTCGGTGGCATTATTGCCCTGAACTGCACCCTGGATGAAGCTGCCGCGCTACAGATTTCAAAGCAGTTCGTTGAAGTGTTGATGGCCCCTTCCTTCACACCGCAAGCTCTTGAGGTTTTCAGGACAAAGGTCAATGTTCGCATACTGCAGATCGACCTGCCTCCAGGTGGAGACACTGCATGGAAACAGGGCCGCAATCTGATGGATGTGAAGCGGGTTGGTTCTGGCCTGTTGATGCAGACCGCTGACAACCATGAGCTTGCCTTGGCCGACCTGAAGGTTGTGAGCAAATTGCAACCGACGCCTGCGCAACTACAGGACCTGCTATTTGCCTGGAAGGTTGCCAAATACGTTAAATCCAACGCCATCGTTTTTTGCGCTGGCGGCATGACGCTGGGTGTGGGAGCAGGTCAGATGAGCCGCATCGATTCAGCACGCATTGCCTCGATCAAGGCCGCAAATGCTGGACTGGAACTGCAGGGCTCTGTAGTCGCCAGTGATGCGTTCTTCCCTTTCCGAGATGGCCTGGACGTTGTAGTTGATGCGGGTGCAACCTGTGTGATTCAGCCTGGCGGCTCCATGCGCGACGATGAGGTGATAGCTGCCGCCAACGAGCGCGGTGTCGTCATGGTACTTTCAGGCGTCCGGCATTTCAGGCATTGAAAGTACCAGAATGAGCCCGTGAGCAAGTATTTCTTGCTGTCAGAGCCTTCATTTCTTTCTCGTCTTTAACGTTAGTCCTGTGCCCTGGATTAAAAACCTGAAAAAAACCTTGTGGCAGCATCAATGGTCGCTGCAATGTCTTCGGCGCTATGGGCGGAGCTTACAAAACCAGCCTCATACAACGCTGGCGCGTAGTAAACGCCAGCATCCAGCATGGCATGAAAAAACCGGTTGAAGGCCGGGCCATCGGTGGTCATGACTGTTGCATAGTTTTGTGGCAGGTCATCGAAGAGGAAAAATCCGAACATCCCGCCTTCGCTGTCTCCGGAAAATGGAACCCCCGCATTGCGGGCTGCGGTTGTCAGGCCGGAGACGAGTGTGCGGGTGCGTGCACCCAGCGCGTCATAAAAGCCCTGTGTTTGTACCTCGCGTAACGTGGCCAGGCCGCAGGCTGTGGCAACCGGATTGCCGGAGAGCGTGCCAGCCTGATAGACGGGGCCCAAGGGTGCGAGTTGCTCCATGACGGCGCGCGTTCCGCCAAAGGCCGCCAGCGGCATACCACCGCCGATGACCTTTCCCAGCACCGTCATATCAGGCTTGAACCCCGGAATACTGCTGGCGTAAACGCTTTGGGCGCCGCCCAGGGCGACGCGAAATCCGGTCATGACCTCGTCAAAGACCAGCAAAGCGCCGTACTGCGTGCAAAGTTCGCGGCAGCGCTTCATGAAAGGAACGCCGGCTCTTACAAAATTCATGTTGCCGGCGATAGGTTCGATCATCAGGCACGCAGTTTCCCCGCCATGAAGCTCAAAGGCCTCTTCAAGTTGCGCCAGGTTGTTGTATTCAAGTACCAGCGTGTGTTGCACCACTTCCGGTGGTACGCCCGCGCTGGTGGGGTTGCCAAAGGTGGCCAGGCCGGAGCCTGCCTTGACCAGCAGTGCATCGGCGTGCCCGTGATAACAGCCTTCAAATTTGATGATCTTGCTACGACCCGTTGCGCCGCGCGCCAGCCGTATGGTGCTCATTGCGGCCTCTGTGCCGGAGCTGACCAGCCGAAGCATTTCAATGGACGGGACCAGCCGGACGATTTCTTCGGCCAGTTCGATTTCGCGTTCGGTGGGCGCACCATAGGAAAAACCTTCAAGCATGGCTTTTTGCACGGCGTCAACCACCGCAGGGTGTCCATGCCCAAGAATCATGGGTCCCCAGGAACCTATGTAATCGATATAACGTTTACCATCCGCATCCCAGAAGTGTGCGCCGCTGGCACGCTGCACAAAGCGCGGGGTACCGCCCACGGCCTTGAAGGCCCGAACTGGTGAATTGACTCCGCCGGGAATCAGTTTTTTGGCGCGATCGAACAGTATGTCGTTGCGTGAGGTTCCGTGCACAGGCATGCCTTTTTTAATGCTTGGTTGTTCCATTGGGGGGCAGCTCAAACAAAGATTTAGGTGAGGGTTCCAGGCCGGATTCGGATGCCTTTTCTTCAAGGCCATCACCTTCTTCTGTTTCGTCGACATCAGCCTGCGCCCAAAACAGCCGGTCCGGTACGATATGTCCCATTCCCGGATGAAAGCCGGCGTCCAGGCTGTGGTCCAGATAAGTCAACGCTTCTGATGTGGCGGCCTGCAGGTCGTGCCCGTTGGCCAGCAATGAAGCGAGCGCTGCAGAAAGCGTGTCGCCAGCACCCGCAAAAATAGCTTCGAAACGTTCAAATTTTTCGCTGTAAAGGACTGCTTGCGGAGTTGCCAGAACGTTGTCTATGAATTGATCAGGGAGGGGAAGGCCGGTAACCAGCGTATAGGGCACGCCGAGCTCAGCTGCTGCCTTGGCAATGTCTTTGGCTGAGGGGTTGCGGTCTCCCGGCCAGTCGGGCAAAAGCCAGCGCCAGAGGCTGCTGTGGTTGCCGACGAGCACTGTGGTTTGTGGCAGTAGGAGCTCGCGAAATGCATCCAGGTAGCTGTCAATCTGGTTTTCATCCCACCACGACAGGTTGGGCATATAGGCAATAAGGGGTACATCGGCGTAGTCGGATGCGATCTCGGCGATGGCGCTGATATTTTCAGGGCTTCCTACGAAGCCGACCTTGATGGCGCTCGCCGCCATGTCTTCAAGCGCGGTGCGTGCCTGCTCGGTGACTGCCTCCTCATCAAATGAAAAATGATCAAATATTTCAGCGGTGTCGCGGATATAGGCACCCGTCACCACCGCCATTGCATGAGCGCCAGCAGATGAAATTGCGGTGATGTCTGCGGTTAATCCGCCGGCACCGCTGGGGTCGCTGGCGTTGAAGGTCATCACACAGGCTGGGGCCTCGTGTGCGCCATCCGCTTGTATTTGTCTGCTCTCAATCGAGGGGGGGGTGGGGTTTGCCATAGGCTGCGATTTTGCCCTGTACGCGAATAAGCAACGCCGCCTCGATACAATTGTTGCATTCTATTCGAAGGCAACTTAAGCTGTGACTCAAACAATGACCTGGATGTGCTTGATTTGTGGGTGGATTTACGACGAGGAAGCTGGTGCGCCCGAGCACGGGATTGCAGCTGGAACTCCCTGGGTGCAGGTCCCCATGAACTGGACCTGCCCTGAATGCGGAGCCCGCAAGGAAGATTTCGAAATGGTGCAGATCTGACATTCGAGGTGGCACGACAACTGCATGCCGTCCTGGCTTTGGCAGAGTTGCAAACAGAGGAGCGAAGACAGTGAGTACTACAAGTTCCGGACTCAAGGTCTTGGTTATTGACGACAGCAACACGATTCGTCGAAGTGCCGAGATATTTCTCAAGCAGGGGGGGCACGAAGTGCTTTTGGCGGAAGACGGCTTTGATGCCTTGGCCAAGGTGAACGACTATCAACCCCACCTCATTTTTTGCGACATTCTCATGCCGCGACTTGATGGCTATCAGACGTGCGCCATCATCAAGCGCAATGCCAGGTTTGCAGATGTTCCCATCGTCATGCTGTCTTCGAAGGACGGCGTGTTCGACAAGGCCAGGGGCCGCATGGTCGGTTCACAAGACTATCTGACCAAACCTTTCACAAAAGACCAGCTGCTCCAGACAGTCCAGGAGCTGGGCAGCGCCAAACAAGGAGTAGCGTAATGGCAGTTCAAAAGATTCTGATAGTTGATGATTCCAAGACGGAATTGATGTTCCTGACAGACCTTTTGGTCAAGAATGGATTTACCGTGAAGACCGCCGAGAACGCCGAAGATGCCTTTCGTCGTCTGGCGGAGGAAAAACCCGAGCTAATCCTGATGGACGTAGTGATGCCCGGGCAAAATGGCTTCCAGCTTACCCGCGCCATTACACGTGACCCGCTGTACTCCGACATTCCCATCTTCATGTGCACCAGCAAAAATCAGGAAACTGACCGTGTCTGGGGCATGCGTCAGGGAGCGCGTGACTACATCACCAAGCCTGTTGACGCAGACGAACTGATGGCAAAAATCAAGGCATTGGGCTGATTCGCCCTGTTAGCTGACAATGGCGAATAGACAGGCGCTTAGAGAACTGCAAACCCGGCTGGCGGACAGATTGCAGGTTGCGCGGACGCAAGGTGTGGCGGCGTCCTGGCTGGCGGTTGAAGCAGGCGGGAAAAATTATCTCTTTCCCATGGCCCAGGCTGGCGAGATTTTTCCGCTGGGTGCGACGCAGGCTGTTCCCTACACGCAATCCTGGTTTCTTGGTGTAGCCAATCTTCGGGGTGGTCTTTTCGGAGTCGTTGACCTTGCAGGCTATGTAACCGGGCAAGGCACCACACCCAAAACCGAGATCACGCGCAAGGAATCACGCCTTATAGCGCTGAATGCGGCACTCGAAGTCAACTGTGCATTGTTGATTGATCGTCTGGCGGGGCTGCGCAATCAACAGGCTTTCAGTGATTTCACCGAAAGAGCATCTGATGCGCCTGAATTTTTCGGGCCTCAGTATGTGGACGAGAACGGCGCATCCTGGCAGGAAATCAACCTGCAATCCCTTGCCCAGCAAGCACATTTTTTGACTATCGGCGCCTAGCGCATCACGTTTTCCCCCGGAAGGCTCACCATGTCTGTTATCGAAAAAATCCAGAACCTGTTTAAAACAAAGTCCGCCCAGCCTGACGACAGCATGGATCTTGCTTCGGTCGGTATTCCTGCGGACCCTTTTGCAACCGGAGCCATGGAGCAGACGGCGATTAACGCTGTGGCGGTATCCCCGGGAGGTGAGGCCAGCGAGGAGGACTTTGCCCCCAGTCGCATGGCAACGGCTGAAGAGGCGGTTGTTATTGAAAATCCGGATTTGTTGATGTTGCCTATTCTCGGGCGTCGCACGATTGCGCAGCATCAGCGGATATTGCTGATACTGTTGGGTGTGTCGGTGCTGGTTCTCGGTGTCGTGGCCTACCGCGCGCTGTCACAGGCAGATACGGTCGCGCAGCAGGTGGCTGCAACCGGGCAGTCGCTCATGCAATCCCAGCGCCTTGCAAAATCCGTTTCGCAGGCTCTGGTCGGTAGCGCGCAGGCATTCCCTGACGTTAAGGAAAGCTCGGATGTGATGGCCAAAACAGTTCGCGGCCTCAAGTCCGGCGATGAGGCGCTCCGTGTTGAGCCTGTCAATGCCGAACTGCAGCCTGATGTTGAAAAGATCACGCCGCTGATGGAGCGCGCCGAGAAGAATGCAGCAACCGTCATGGGCCAGAAAGATATTTTGACGCAGGTGGGTAACGCGCTCCGAACCATTAACCGTCAATCGTCCGACCTGCTGGAAATCGCGGAGACGGTTTCTTCACTGAAGCTGCAGCAAAATGCCGCCCCCGCTGAAATTTCTGCCTCAGGCCAGCTTGTGATGTTGACCCAGCGTATCGGTAAGTCAGCCAACGAGTTCCTGACGATGGAGGGTGTGAGCCCTGAGGCCGTGTTTCTGTTGGGCAAGGATTTGAACTCCTTCAAGGAAATCGCCCAGGGCCTGCAGGAAGGCAGCCCCGAGTTGCGGCTGGCAAGCGCCAAGGATCCACAGACACGCGAAAGGCTGGAGGCCCTGATGGCGCTCTACGAACAAACCCGCGTCCAGGCTGGCGCCATTCTGGGTAATCTGCAGGGCCTGGTCTCTGCGCGTGAAGCCCAGGCGTCCATCATTGCTGACAGTGAACCTCTCCGCCGGAATCTTGAAGATTTGCAAAGCAAACTTTCCTCCCAGTCTGGCTTGAGCGCCGGGTCTGTAACTGCGCTTGTAGTTGCTGCGCTGTTTGGTTTGTTGTGCGCAATAGGTATTGCTCGCGTTCAGCTGCAAGACAGTCGTCAGCGGCAGACAGTTGCCGAGCAGCGGCAGCTTGAAGCCCGTGGCCAGGAGCAGGATGCAAAGCGTGTGAATGACGCCAATCAGGCCGCTATTTTGCGTTTGATGAATGAATTGCAGACAGTTGCGGAAGGCGACCTTACACAGGAAGCGACCGTGACCGAAGATATTACCGGCGCAATTGCTGACTCGGTTAACTATACGGTTGAAGAGTTGCGCCAGCTTGTAGGCAACGTACAGAACACGGCTACCCGCGTCGCGCAGACGACGGCGCAGGTGGAAAGTACCTCTACTGAACTTCTGGCAGCCTCTACCGAGCAGCTTCGGGAGATTCGTGAAACAGGCCAATCGGTGCTGGACATGGCCTCCCGAATCAACGAAGTGTCTGTGCAGGCGCAGGAATCGTCCCAGGTCGCGCGGCAATCGCTGACAGCGGCCGAGTCGGGTCTTCAGGCCGTGCAGAACGCCATCGGTGGTATGAACTCCATCCGCGACCAGATCCAGGAAACCTCCAAACGTATTAAACGTCTGGGTGAATCTTCGCAGGAGATTGGTGAAATTACCGAACTGATTTCAGACATTACCGAGCAGACCAACGTGCTGGCGCTTAACGCTGCCATTCAGGCCGCATCAGCCGGTGAAGCAGGGCGCGGGTTCTCGGTGGTTGCGGAAGAAGTGCAGCGCCTTGCCGAGCGTTCCGCAGATGCAACGCGCCAGATTTCAGCGTTGGTGAAGGCGATTCAGACCGACACGCAGGATGCCGTTGCTGCTATGGAACGTTCTACTCAGGGTGTGGTTGAAGGGGCCAAGCTGTCAGACAACGCCGGTACCGCGCTGACCGAGATTGACCAGGTGTCACGACGCCTCGCCGACCTGATTGAGCAGATTTCGAACTCTGCATCACGTGAAGCTGAGTCTGCCAATGTGGTGGCGGGAAATATCCAGCACATTTTTGCTGTGACTGAGCAGACGGGAGAAGGTACCCGCTCAACCGCGCAACAGGTGCGAGACCTCTCTCGCATGGCGGAGGAGTTGCGTCAGTCGGTGTCACGATTCAAGATTGCCTGATATCGCGGTCTCCCTGCCCTTTAGTGCCTGTCGGCGAACTACGTTTTGAACCGGTCCGTTATTTATGCAATCCAACGCCCAGAATTCAACAGCCGCTGACCTGGATCTTGCCGTCAACGATCTCGGCCCTCTCGCATGGGTGCTGGAAGAACTGCGTAAGTCTCTTGACGGTTCGGCCAAGGCTCTCAAGCGCTTTGTCAGGGATGCTGAGGCCGCGCGGGGCTCGGATCTGGCGGCGATTGATGCCAGTCAGCTAAGAATTGCAAGGCAGCAATTGCACCAGGCCGTGGGTGCTCTTGAGATGGTCGGTCTGGCGGCGCCTGCACTGGTGCTGCGCGCGATGGAGGCCGCAGTCCAGAAATTTGTGCAGCAGCCTGAGTATTGCACGCAGGATGCTGCTGCAAAGATTGAGCGGGCCAGCTTTGCATTGACCGAATATCTTGAAGGCGTGTTGGCTGACAAGCCGATTTCCTCAGTCTCCCTGTTTCCGCAATACCGCGAAGTTCAGGAGTTGATCAAGGCTGATCGCATTCACCCTGCAGACCTCTGGACGTATGAGTGGCGCTGGATAGAGCCCGATACGGGTGCCCTGGTGGACGCTCAGGCTTATGGTTCTGCATCACGATCAGTGCTCGACCAGTCCGTGTTGCAGATCATGAAGGGAAAGGCACCCCAGGCTGCTCAAACCCTGGCGGAGATGAGTCTGTCTTTTGCTTCGGCGCAAAAAGACCGTCAACCAAGGACTTTCTGGAAAATTGCTGCTGCTTATTTTGAAGCATTGGTCCATGATCTTTTGCCTTCAGACATTCATGTGCGCCGAGCCGCATCGCGCATCCTTCTTCAATATGCTTCCCTTGCAAAAGGCGATCCGGCAATTTCGGAGAGGCTTGCTCAGGATCTGCTGTTCTTCTGCTCTCAGGCCGTTGCCGCGCGTGTCAGCGATGCGCCCGTGTTGTCTGCGGTGCGGGCGGCTTACGGCCTGGCTCGCTTCAAGCCGGTGGACTATGAGGCCGTGCAGTTTGGGCGATTTGACCCGGCCCTGCTGGCACAGGCGCGTAAGCGTATTGTGTCGGCCAAGGAAACCTGGTCATCCCTTTCTGCGGGTGACGCAGGAAAGTTCAAGGTGGTCTCTGACCAGTTCAGCCTGGTCACCGACTCCCTGGTCAAGCTCCATCCCCCCAGTGATGCTTTGGCTCAGGCCTTGTCACGAGCCGTAGATGTGACTGCAAAGTCCGGACAGCCGCCTGCCATCGGGCTGGCAATGGAAGTTGCCACTTCCGTGCTGTACCTCGAAGCTGCATTTGACGACCTTGATCCCAATGACCCGCAACTCGCGGTTCGTACCAAACATCTTGCCGAGCGCCTTGAGGGCGTGAGGGCTGGCGGAGAGCCCCAGCCGCTTGAGCCATGGATGGAGGAACTTTACAGGCGCGTCAGCGACAAGCAGACCATGGGAAGCGTGGTTGGCGAGCTGCGTGTTTCGCTGGGTGAGCTTGAAAAATCCCTCGATATGTTTTTCCGCAAACCGGAAGACAAATCGGTTCTGCGTGAAGTTCCTGCCCAACTGTCGCAGATGCGCGGCGTCTTGTCTGTGCTTGGGCTTGAGCAGGCTTCGCAGGCGGTCCTTCGTATGCGCGAGAGTGTCGAGCTGATGATGGTTGCCCAAACAGGCGAACAATCGGCGAATGCCGCAGGAAATTTCGAGCAACTTGGAAACAATCTGGGCGCTCTCAGTTTTCTGATCGATATGCTCAATTACCAGCCAGCGCTGGCAAAGAAGCTCTTTGTTTACGATGATGTCAAGGGTGAACTCAGACCGCTTATGGGGCGAACCCAGAAGCCCGATGACGCTGCGAGCGTCAGTACCAGCAGTGAACTTTTGTCCGAAGAGGTTATATCTCTGGTCCAGCATGCCGATGAAGGTGCATCTGCTGAAAAACTTACTTTTGAACTTGACACCCTTGCCACGCACGCTGCGCTCGCTGGTCAGCCCGGGCTTGCAAAAAATGCGCACGATGCGCTTGTCGCCGTAGCGGGGCACAACGAGCAGGCCGCCGCTGATGCGCTGAGTACCCTGGCTTTCTCGGTTGCACCCACGCCTTCCGTCCAGGCCGCTCAGCCAGAAGAGGTCGATTTCGAAGAAGACGATCTACGCGATATTTTTCTGGAGGAAGCGCGCGAAGTTGCGGCCAATGGTCAACAGGCTCTTGCTGCGCTGGCCCGTAATCCAGGTGACGTGGGCGAATTGACGGTGTTGCGGCGTGTCTTCCATACGCTAAAAGGCAGTTCGCGCATGGTGGGGCTGAATGAATTTGGGGAAGCCGCCTGGTCTGTCGAGCAGTTGTTCAACAGCTGGCTCGCCGATCAGAAGCCGGCAAGTGAAGAGTTGATGCTGTTGGCCACCCATGCTTTGACTGCTTTCTCGAGCTGGATTGAAGATATTGCAGCCAATAGTGATGCGGCCTGGTCTGCGGGCACATTTCGTACCAGTGCAGATGCCATGCGCTCGGAAGGTCGGCTTGTGGGCCTCGTGTTGCCTGGCGCGGCAACTGATACGCCAGTTCCAGCTGGGAAAGCTGAGCCGGAAGCTTTATTGCCGGAAACGCCTGCCTCCGTGGCAGAAAAATCAGAACCCGATGTTGCAGAGCCTGCAGGGGACACCGATATTGATCTCGATGATTTCTTTGGAGCACAGGAACCTGTGCCTCCTGTGACACGGACTGCTGCGGTTGAGCCAATTGCAGAAATTGAAGGAATAGATTTTGAGAGCCTGTCGGCGCTCTCCGGTCTTCCGGAATCCAGTACCACTGGGGTCGATGGCGCACGCGCAGTGCCGGTTGCTGAAGCTCCAGAACTGTCGTTTGAGCTCGATAGTCCTCCAGAGGCAGCGCCAGCTGGAGCTGACATGTCGTTGGAGCTGTCAGACGCCGACTTTGATATTGACTTTCAGACTTTTGAAGTGCCGGCTGAGGCGGGTGTTACTGCTGAATCTCTGTCTTCTCAAGCGGCTGCTGGGTTGCCTGAGTTTGATGTGGCTGAAGCCGCAGTTGCCGCAAAACTACCAGTGGAAACCGGCGCTTCTGCTGCTTTCGCGGGTAACGACGAACAGGTCAAGGTCATCGGGACACTTCGAATCGGTATTCCGCTTTACAACGTGTATCTAAACGAGGCGGATGAATGGTCGCGCCGCCTGGTCACTGAAGTGTCCGAATGGGCACTTGAACTGGACCATCCTGTCGGTGACTCCACGGTGGCATTGGCGCACTCACTTGCCGGCAGTTCTGCAACAGTCGGGTTTGAGGCTTTGTCGGAGATTGCCCGTATTTTCGAGCACGTGTTGCAGCAATCGCAGGCCCATCACAGCCACGCTGCGGCGGTTGAATATGCTGGTCTTTTTGTTGATGCTGCAGAAGATATCCGGCGCTTGCTGCATCAGTTTGCTGCAGGCTTTCTGAAAGAACCCGATGCAGGCCTCATGAAAAAGCTCGGCGATCTGGAGTTCGCGGACGCGGTTTCATTATTCCCCGCCGAACCTCTGGATTCCGGATTTTCTGTGGATATGCAGGGCGAGGAGATTGAGGTTCCGGTGGAAGCGGAGCCGGAGGTCCTTTCGGCGACTGCTTCCGAGATGACGACGCCGGCGACGCATGCCGCCGTTTCTGCAGAAATACCTGCGCAGCCCGTGGCGGGCGTTGTTTCGGAAGTCGCCGTCCGGATGCCTGCTCTCGCGGCAGTACCTGCTCAGGACTTCGCGGGTGATGACGATGACATCGACGCCGTTGATGCCATTGACCCTGAACTCTTCCCGATTTTTGATGAGGAAGCGGCCGAGTTGATGCCTCAGCTGGGGGCGGCCTTGCGCCAGTGGTCCGCCCGGCCCGACAACGCAGGTGCGCGTATGGAGGTCCTGCGCGCTTTGCACACCCTGAAGGGAAGTGCCCGTCTTGCCGGTGCTTTGCGGCTTGGTGAAATGGCTCACCACATTGAGTCGGAAATTGAGTTTCTGGGGTCCGAATCGGCGGCCGATCAGGATTTTGAACCCTTGCTGGTCCGTTTTGATGCAATGGAGCACGCGCTTGATGCCCTGCGCAAGGGTGACGTCGCGGCTGTTCCGGAACACGAGTCCGAAGAGCGCAGGCCAGATCCCGTTGCCACATCCCCAACCCAAAAGAGCGTCGAGCCCACGTCTGCAAAACCGGACGCCGAAGTGCCTGGAGCTGCAATTTCGATCCCGGCGACTTCTGCAAGGGGCATGGTTCCAGCGCCGCAGGCCATGGCCATGCAGCCCTTGCGCCAGGCGGCTTCTGCCTCCATCCGTGTACGCTCGCAACTGCTGGACCGCATGGTCAACCAGGCCGGTGAGGTCATGATCACGCGTTCGCGGCTTGAGGTCGAGCTCTCACAGCTGCGGGGCTCGCTCAGCGACATGAGCGGTAACTTGAACAGGCTCAGGCAACAGCTGCGTGACATTGAAGTTCAGGCCGAAAGCCAGATGCAGTCGCGAATGGCTCAGGCCAAAGAAGACCAGGCTGGCTTTGATCCGCTCGAATTCGACCGTTTCACTCGCGTCCAGGAATTGACACGAATGATGGCCGAGTCGGTGAATGACGTTGCAACGGTGCAGCGTACCCTGCAACGTACAGTTGAAGCGACTGAAGACGACCTGATTGCACAGGCACGGCAGACCCGGGAACTTCAACGTGACCTGCTGCGCACGCGCATGGTCGAGTTCGAGGGCATTTCTGATCGACTCTATCGCGTGGTGCGGCTGGCATCGAAGGAAACCGGGAAGCAGGTCAAGCTTGACCTGCTCGGCGGCACGATTGAAATGGACCGCGGCATGCTGGACCGCATGACGCCAGCTTTTGAGCACCTTCTGCGTAATTGTGTGGCGCACGGCATCGAGAGCCCCGAGGCACGTGCTGCGGCTGGCAAGGAAGCCGCCGGCCTGATCACGGTGAATCTGCGCCAGGAGGGCAATGACGTGTCCGTCGATTTCAGTGACGACGGTGCAGGGCTTGACCTAAAACGCATACGCGAAAAAGGCATCAGCCTGGGTCTTGTGTCTGCCGACCAGGCATTGAGTGAGCAGGATGCTGCCAACCTCATTTTCATGCCAGGCTTCTCAACCGCGTCCCAGGTAACGGAACTTTCCGGTCGCGGCATTGGCATGGATGTTGTCCGTGCCGAGGTTAACGCTGTCGGTGGACGTATCGAGACCTCTACGGTTACCGGCAAGGGTACGCACTTCAAGCTGGTACTGCCGCTTACAACGGCGGTGACGCAGGTCGTGATGCTGCGCGCGGGCAACCTGTCAGTGGGTGTGCCTGCCAACGTGGTGGAAACCGTTCGCCGCGCGAGCGCGAAGGAACTCCAGCAGGCCTACAACACCGGAACCATGGATGTCGTTGGCGAATCGGTGCCCTTCTTCTGGTCGGGTGCCCTGTTGCAGTCGTCCCATAACAGCAACGAAGCCCAGGCGAAAACGACACCTGTCGTCATTTTCCGAAGCGCTGCGCAGCGCATTGCCCTGCACGTTGATGAAGTTTTGGGCAACCAGGAGGTTGTGGTGAAGAACCTCGGGCCACAGCTTTCGCGTCTGCCAGGTCTGGCCGGCATGTCTGTGCTGGCCTCTGGTGCCGTGGTGCTGATTTACAACCCGGTTGCTTTGGCATCGGTGTATGGCCAGGTGGCGCGGGCCCTGAGCTCCGACAAGGCAGAGCCGCACATGCTTGAGGCGGCTTCAGGCAGTTCTGCTGCCACTCCGCAGTTGCCCGCGCTGACGCCCGTGACGCCGCAAATCCCGTTGATTCTGGTGGTCGATGACTCGATCACCGTGCGCCGCGTGACCCAGCGGCTGCTGCAGCGTGAGGGTTACCGTGTTGCCATGGCGGCGGATGGCCTGCAGGCGCTTGAACGTCTTCAGGAAGAGCGGCCTGCGGTGGTGCTGTCGGATATCGAGATGCCCCGCATGGACGGGTTTGACCTGGCGCGAAACATTCGCGGAGATGTGCGGCTGGCAAGCCTGCCTATCGTCATGATCACGTCACGCATCGCCGAAAAGCACCGCGAGCACGCAAGAGAACTGGGTGTCGATCATTATCTCGGCAAGCCTTACTCTGAAGAAGAATTGATGAGCCTGGTACGTCACTACTGCAACACTGCAGTGCCTGCTTCGGCTTGAGTACCTGCTGCGGGCATCCGCGTTGCGGAACCGCATGCAGCGTTAACTGGCCGCCCAAATCCTTGTTCAGGACTTTTTGACTATGGCATAGCGTTGCAGTGTCAGCGCACGCGCTTCATCGTGTTGCACCACGGGCATCGGATAGTTCTGGCCCAGTTCCACCCCTGCTGACGCCAGCTCCATCGGTTTTGCAAGCCACGGTGCATGCAGGGCGCTGCCGGGCAGGCCGGCCAGCACTGGCAAATACCTCCGGATGAACTTTCCCTCTGGGTCAAACTTTTCGCTCTGACTCGTCGGGTTGAATATCCTGAAATAGGGCTGTGCATCGCAGCCGCTGCTTGAGGCCCACTGCCATCCGCCGTTGTTCGAAGCCAGGTCAAAGTCATTGAGCTTCTCCGCAAAATAGCGTTCACCCCACCGCCAGTCAAGCCCCAGGTCCTTGGTCAAAAAGCTGGCAACCACCATGCGCAGGCGATTGTGCATGTAGCCGGTCTGGTTGATCTGTGCCATGGCAGCGTCGACCAGCGGGTAGCCGGTGCGCCCTTCACACCAGGCTTCAAACAGGGCTTGCGCACCCGCGCCTTTTTCCCAATCTATCAGGTCATATTCAGGCTTGAAGGCTTCATTCGCGGCGTGCGGAAAGTTGCTGAGAATCTGCGCATAAAAATCCCGCCAGATGAGTTCACTGAGCCAGACAGCTGCGCCTTCGTCGCCTTTTTTCTGGCGCTCAAGTGCAGAAGCTGACAGCTGGCGTATGGATACAGTGCCAAAGCGCAGGTGTACGCCAAGGTAACTCGGCCCTTTGACTGCCGGGAAGTTTCGGGTGTCTCCATAGTCGGTCATGCGACCGAGAAAGTCTTCGAAAAGCTGTTTACCGCCACTCATGCCGGTCGGGATTTTCAGGGCCTTGAGATTTGTTTCCTCAAAACCCAGTTTTTTCAGTGCGGGAACTGCGCCTTGATGAGCGGCGGGCCGGGGTGCCAGCGCGCCCGCATATTTATTTACGGGGTAGGGCGAAAGATAAAACCCGTCCACCTTCTTGAGCCACGCGTTCTTGTAGGGAGTGAAGACGCTGTAAGGCTTGCCCGCCAAGGTCAGCACTTCTGCATTTTCAAAAATCACGTGGTCCTTGAAGGTGTGAAAGGCACGGCCTTCTTTTTCAAGCATCGCCTGGACGGTGGCATCGCGCGCCCGAGCCTGCGGCTCGTAGTCGTGGTTGGTAAACACAGCGCCCACAGACAACTGGCTGGCGAGCAACGGAAGCGTATCGCTTGCAACGGCGTGGGCAATGATGAGCCCGCCATGTTCAACATGGTGTTTGCCTGCAAGGGTGCGCAAACCCTCATCCAGTTCGACCAGTGATTCCCGTATGAATTCGACCCTGCGGTCCGCGCGCGGCAGGCTGTCCAGAATGATCCTGTCAAAAACAAACACACAAAACACCTGGCGACAGGACTTGAGCGCCTGGTAAAGGGCCGCATTGTCTTCAAGCCTCAGGTCGCGCCTGAACCACATCAGGCCGGTGTCGTATTTTTTCTGCATGAAACACATCTTACAGAGGCAAGCTGGGCGAGGTGGGTATGCCACCCTGCCACCTGCTGGGCGTAAAATACACGCATGCCATTCGACTCATCGCCGATCAACCTGACGCATCACTTCCTGATCGCCATGCCGGGGTTGAACGATGAAACTTTCGCCAAAAGCGTGGTTTACATGTGTGAGCACTCCGAGCGCGGTGCCCTGGGCCTTGTGATCAACAAGCCCAGCGACATCAGCCTCAAAAACCTTTTCGACAAGGTGGAGCTCCCCCTGCACAGGCAAGACCTCACGTTGGCCCCCGTCTTTCAGGGTGGCCCGGTTCAAACCGAGCGTGGTTTTGTACTGCACGAATCCATGATGCCGGGCAATGAATCTGTCTACGCATCGACCATGACCATCCCTGGCGGGCTCGAAATGACGACTTCCAAGGATGTCCTTGAGGCGCTGTCTACCGGCAACGGCCCCCGCCGCATTTTTGTATCGCTGGGCTATTCCTCCTGGGGCGAGGGCCAGCTTGAATCCGAGCTGTCCGACAACAGCTGGCTAACCGTCGCTGCTGACCCTGCCGTGATCTTCGACACCCCGGTGGAAGAACGCTACGACAAGGCCCTGCTGCTGCTGGGCCTGCAAAGCTGGATGCTGTCTCCCGAGGCTGGCCACGCATGAAGCCGCCGGGCCGCCCCAAGGCGAATACCGCAGCACGGAGTGCGAAGGCCTCCCAATGAGCCTGGCGGCCATGCCTTCCCCGGCCGCCGGCCTGCAAACTTTTCTGGCTTTTGATTTCGGTTTGAAGCGTACTGGCGTCGCTTCAGGCAATGTCCTGACCCGCACCGCCACGCCGCAGCAGACCATTTCGGCAGAAGGCGAGGCCCGCTTTCCAGTCATCGCTGCAAGGCTCAAGGAGTGGCAGCCGGATGCACTGGTGGTCGGAGTTCCTTTCCACCCCGATGGCGCGAGCCATGAAAACACTGAACGTGCTCGAAAGTTCGCGCGCCAGCTGCGCGGCCGTTTTGGTCTTCAGGTGTTTGAAGTTGACGAGCGTTACAGCACGACAGAGGCTCTTTCTGCAGGAGCCAGTGACGCGGACGCCGCGTCAGCCTGCATAATTCTGGAGCAGTTTTTAAGGAGTTTTCCATGAGTAGCCTGACGCTGGACGCAGAAGCGCTGTACCACGACCTGCATCGCAACATGCAGCAACTGATGGCAACCTATGACGAGCTGCCCCTTCTGGTCGGAGTTGCATCAGGCGGTGCATGGCTGGCCCGGCGCCTTCAAAACGATCTCAGCCTGCCTGGTGAACCCGGCATCCTGTCATCGTCCATGCACAGGGATGATTTTTCAAGCCGTGGCCTGGCATCCAGCGCACAAACCATGCTGCCCTTCGATGTCAATGGCGCGCACCTGGTGGTCGTGGATGACGTGCTTTACACCGGTCGCACCATACGCGCAGTGCTCAATGAACTGTTTGACTACGGCCGCCCGGCCAGCGTCAAGCTGGTGGTGCTGGTGGACCGAGGTGGGCGAGAGCTGCCCGTGCAGCCTGATCTGGCCATCGCGCGCGTGGCCCTGCCTGCGTCACAAAGCCTGGAGCTTGAGCGTCTTGAAAACGGCCAATTCAGTTTCAAGGTCCAGGACAGGGAGGCCTGAATCGGCATGACGATCAAACCGCAAAAAAACCAGCAGATGAAAAATCAAGGGCGAGGAGCTTAAAACGTGTTGTACCGACGAAACCCACAACTCAACAAGAACGGTGAACTGATTCACCTGCTGTCCATCGAGGGCTTGCCCAAAGCCATCCTGACCCAGATCCTCGATACAGCCGCCAACTTTGTCAGCATCGGTGACCGTGAGGTAAAAAAAGTCCCGCTGCTGCGCGGCAAGACGGTGTTCAACCTGTTCTTCGAAAACTCAACCCGCACCCGCACCACCTTTGACATCGCGGCCACCCGCCTGTCGGCAGACGTCATCAATCTCGACATCGCACGCTCGTCCGCCTCCAAGGGCGAATCACTGCTCGACACCATCGCCAACCTCAGCGCGATGGCTGCCGACCTGTTTGTGGTGCGCCACAGCGAATCGGGCGCGCCCTACCTCATTGCCCAGCATGTCGCGCCGCATGTGCATGTCATCAATGCCGGCGATGGCCGACATGCCCATCCCACGCAGGGGCTGCTGGACATGTACACAATCCGCCACTACAAAAAAGACTTCAGCAACCTCACCGTCGCCATCGTGGGCGATGTGCTGCACTCGCGCGTCGCACGTTCGGACATCCACGCACTGACCACGCTCGGATGCCCCGAGGTGCGCGTGGTCGGCCCCAAGACCCTGGTGCCTGCCGACATGGCGCAAATGGGCGTGCGCGTCTGCAACACGCTTGAAGAAGGCATCAAGGGCGCTGACGTGATCATCATGCTGCGCCTGCAGAACGAGCGTATGTCGGGCGCCCTGTTGCCCAGCAGTCAGGAGTTCTTCAAAAGCTTTGGGCTGACTACCGAAAAGCTCAAGCTGGCCAAACCGGATGCCATCGTCATGCATCCCGGGCCCATAAATCGGGGCGTTGAGATTGACTCCGCTGTGGTTGACGGCGCGCAAAGCGTGATCCTGCCGCAGGTCACCTTTGGTATTGCGGTACGAATGGCCGTGATGGGAATAGTGGCGGGGAACGAGGCATGAAGATACTAATCAAGAATGGGCGAATCATTGACCCCGCGTCGAAGCTTGATGCGGTGGGTGATGTCGCCATCGCAGGCGGTCGCATCGTGTCGCTTCAAGAAGCGCCGGCAGATTTTGCTCCCAACAAGGTGATTGACGCCAGAGGCTGCATCGTCATGCCGGGCCTGGTTGACCTGTCCGCACGCCTGCGTGAGCCGGGTCATGAGCATGAAGGCATGCTTGAAAGCGAGCTGGCTGCTGCCGTGGCAGGTGGCATTACCAGCCTTGTGTGCCCTCCTGATACCGATCCCGTGCTTGACGAACCCGGCCTGGTCGAGATGCTCAAGTTCCGCGCCGAAAAACTGCACCAGTCACGCGTGTTTCCTCTGGGCGCTTTGACCCGCGGGCTGAAGGGCGAAACCCTGACCGAGATGATTGAACTCACTGAGGCCGGTTGCGTCGGTTTCAGCCAGGCCGAAATTCCGCTGGGCAACACCCAGGTGCTGATGCGTGCGCTTCAATATGCGTCCAGCTTTGGCTACACGGTCTGGCTCAGGCCGCAGGAAATTCATCTCGGCAAGGGCGTTGCAGCCAGCGGCCCCCTGGCCACCCGGCTGGGCCTGAGCGGTGTGCCTGTTGCTGCAGAAACGATTGCCCTGCACACCATCATCGAACTGGTGCGCTCCACAGGCGCACGTGTACATCTGTGCCGCATCAGCAGCGCCGCCGGGCTGGCACTGGTTGCTGCGGCCAAGGCACAGGGCTTGCCCATCACTTGCGATGTCAGCATCAACAGCCTGCACCTGACTGATGTCGATATCGGTTACTTTGACAGCCGCGCGCGACTTGATCCACCCCTGCGCCAGCAGCGTGACCGCGACGCCTTGCGCCAGGGTCTGGCTGACGGTACCGTCGATGCGCTGGTGTCTGACCATACGCCGGTCGACGAAGATGCCAAAACCCTGCCGTTTGCGGAGGCCGAGCCAGGTGCCACTGGCCTTGAACTGTTGCTCTCCCTGGCCTGCAAGTGGTCAGCCGACAGCGGCGGCGCGGCTACCTTGACGCGTGCACTCGCCGTGTTGACGAGTGAGCCGGCTCGTGTGCTTGGTGAGTCCCTTGGGACGCTGCAGGCCAGTGCCGGCCGCCTCGTCGAAGGTGGTGTTGCCGATGTGTGTGTGTTTGATCCGGCTGCCATGTGGACAGTTGAGCCGGGCACGCTGCGAAGCCAGGGCAAACACACGCCGTTCTCGGGCTACCAGTTGCCGGGCAGGGTTCGATTTACAGTGGTCGGTGGCCATCTGGCTTACCAGATCAAGTCTGAGGACTGAGCTTTGGTCAGCCTCAAGGCCGGCATCAGGCTGGCTCGCGCCTTGCTGCATGTGCTGGTGGGGTTTTTCACCATCCTGCTGGTGTTTCCGCGCATTGAACAGGAAGAGCGCGAACACCGCATACAGGTGTGGTCGGCAAAAATGCTGGCCTGCATTGGCATTGAACTGCGTGTGACGGGCAAAGCCATGGTTCCCGGCCCCTTGCTGCTGGTGGCCAACCACATCTCATGGCTTGACATCACTTCGCTGCATGCCGCGCGCTTTTGCCGCTTTGTGTCCAAGGCCGACATCAAGCAGTGGCCGCTCATTGGGCGTCTGGCCACGGGTGTGGGTACGCTTTTCATCGAACGTGAATCCCGGCGCGATGCCATGCGTGTGGTGCACCACATGACCGACAGCCTGCGCCAGGGCGACGTGATCGGGGTGTTTCCCGAAGGCACTACCAGTGATGGCACCAGCCTGCTGCCGTTCCACGCCAACCTGTTGCAGGCGGCCATCGTTGCCGAAGTGCCTGTGCAGCCGGTAGCGATAACGTTCATTGATGCCTCAACAGGTCAGCGCAGTGCAGCGCCGTGTTATGTCGATGACGACACCCTTATGGGATCGATCTGGCGCACACTGTGCGCTTCCGGCATTGTTGTCGTGATCACCTTTGGTGAGCCGCAACGAGCCGAAGGCAGGGACCGGCGTGAATGGGCGCATGCACTGCGCGAAGACGTGTCGGCCCTGCGCCGGAGCTAGAAAGCGCTCACCGCCTGGTGTGGTCCAGGTGCTTTTTTTGAGGCACCCAGGAATGTAGGCAGCTGCCTACGGCTATCTCTTCCTGAAGACTACCGGCACGTGATGTGTGCGGTCTTAAGGTCGATATGCAGTCTGGCAACAAGGCATTTCTGCTGCGTTGAAACAGTCCTGTGAATCATCCAAGGAGATTAATATGAACAAGGACACCATCGAAGGCAACTGGCTTCAGTTCAAGGGCAAGGTCAAGGAGCAATGGGGCAAGCTGACCGACGATGACCTCGACATCATTGCCGGCAAGCGCGACCAGTTGTTGGGCCGCATTCAGGAACGCCACGGCATCACGCGTGATGAGGCAGAGAAGCAGGTCACCGAGTGGCACGCCAAAAACCCGACCAATTTTTTCGAACGCTATTGATGATTCGAATCCTCGCCACCAGCCCCGAACTTCTTGCGTCCTCAGAATAAAACCCTCACTCCAGCCATTCAAGGAAACCTCATCATGAAACATAAACTTCTCATGCTCACTGTCGCGCTGTCCTGTACGCTCGCGGGCAACGCCATGGCGCTGACCAAAGACGAATACAAGTCCGGCAAGGATCGTATCTCTGCCGATTACAAGGTCAACAAACAAAAATGTGATGGCCTGAAATCAAATGCCAGGGACATCTGTGAATCAGAAGCGAAAGGCATTGAAAAAGTGGCCAAGGCTGAACTCGAGTCGCAGTACAAGCCCACACCCAGAAATATGGAGAAGGTCGGCTTTGCCAAGGCTGACGCCGCCTACGACACCGCCAAGGAAAAATGCGATGACATGGCTGGCAATGCCAAGGATGTCTGCGTGAAGGACGCCAAGGCCGCTCAGGTCAAGGCAAAGGAAGATGCAAAAGTCGCCAAGGCTTCAGCCGATGTGAACAAGGCAAAGTCTGAAAAGGTGGCAGATGCCAGTCAGGACGCCAACAAGGCCAAAAACGAAGCAGATTACAAGGCTGCCCGAGAGCGTTGCGATGCACTGGCCGGTGCACCCAAGGACAGCTGCGTGAACGATGCCAAAGCAAAATTTGGCATGAAATAGGATTGCGTTGCCTTCTCAAAAACCCGGCATGCGTTGGCATGGCCGGGTTTTTTAATGCACGTCAGCTCGTGAGCTCCTCACGTAAACCAGGTAATCTTTCCCGTGCCAATGTCATGCATGGCTGCAACGATTTTCACCTTGCCATCTTTGACCAGCTCTGCGATCACGGGGCTCTTCGCCAGCACCATGGCAGCAGCATCTTTGGCGTTCTGGTCGGCCAGCTGCTGCACCAATTCCCTGTTTTTAGAGCTTGGGACGCCAGAGTACTTGAGCTTGCTCATGGACGGGCGGATGTTGGCCAGCAGGGCGGTCAGGTTGCCCATCTGCGCGTTGTCCACAGCGCCCTTGATCGCACCGCACTCGGTGTGGCCCAGCACCACAATCAGTTTGGCGCCGGCCAGTTTGGTAGCGAACTCCAGACTGCCCAGAATATCGGTGTTCACGAAGTTGCCGGCGATGCGTGCAGCAAACATGTCGCCCATACGCTGGTCAAACACCAGCTCTGGCGGCACGCGGCTGTCTATGCAGCCCACCACGATGGCGACGGGAGATTGCTGGGTCGCGGTTTCCCTGACCTGCTTCATCAGGTCGCAATTCACGGTTTTGCCGGCAACAAATCTGGCGTTGCCATCCTGCAGACGCTTGAGCACCGTATCCGGCGTCTTCGCTGACTGGCTGGCTGACGTGAACACCGCGCAGTTGTCCTGCGCCTGTGCCCGTCCCCCCGCAATGCTGGCGAGCGCCGACAAGCCGACCAGTTGTTTGAAAGTCTGTCGACGTGAAACCATGATCCAGCCTCCTGTTGTGTTGCCGCAGTGTGGCTTTCAAGTTGTTACAAGTCAAGGCGGTAAATCTGGCGCTTCTAGAATGGCGCACCGAGCCGGCCGCTGTGCCCCTGTGCGGGCAGTTTTTTTGCGGTTGCGCCGTCATATCAAAAGGTCAGCATGCTTTTTCAGGATGGTTTGCCCCGCCGTGAGCGTATCTGGGCGCAGTGGGTGATTATTCCGGGGATTCTCGTCACGGTGCTCGACGGCACCATCGTCAACCTCGCGTTGCCCGACATCACGCGAGAGCTCAACGCCACCGCTGCACAGTCCATCTGGGTCATCAACGCCTACCAGATCGCCATCATCGCGCTGTTGCTTCCGCTGGCCACGCTGGGCGACGTGGTGGGCTACAGGCGTGTGTACATCGCAGGTATGGCGATCTTCACGGCGGCATCGGTGGCCTGCACGTTTGCAGACAGCCTGGGCGCGCTGGCCATCGCAAGAGCCGTTCAGGGCGCAGGTGCCGCCGGCATCATGGGTGTGAATGCCGCACTGGTCCGTCTCACGTATCCCCACGCCCTTCTGGGGCGCGGCATTGCATTGAATTCCATGGTGGTGGCGGGCGGCACAGTGGCCGGCCCATCGATTGCAGCGGCCGTGCTGTCTGTGGCATCGTGGCCGTGGCTGTTTGCCATCAACGTGCCGATAGGCGTGTTCTGCCTGCTGCTGGGCCGTGTTGCCTTGCCGCACAACCTTCCAAAAATCGGCACGCCGCGCATTTCATGGCTTGATGTGGCCCTCAACATCCTGATGTTCACCCTGGTGGTGCTGGGCCTTGACGGGCTCGGCGTGAGGCAGGAGGGACAGGGCGCTGCAGGGCAGGGCGTGCCTGTGTGGCTGGCCGGGACAGAACTCGTGCTGGGCATTGCGATTGGCATCTTTTATGTACGCAGGCAGTTGAAGCAGGCGCTGCCGCTGTTTCCTGTAGACCTTCTGCGTATACCCGTGTTTGCCTTGTCGATGGGAACATCGATAGGTGCCTTCTGCGCGCAGATGCTCGCCTTCGTGGGCCTGCCTTTTTTACTGCTCGACAGCTACGGACGAACCCACTTGCAGGCCGGGCTGCTGCTGACGGCATGGCCCGTCGGCATCGCCATGACTGCGCTGGTGGCCGGGCGGCTGATTGGCCGCATCTCGGGTGGCGTGCTGGGTGGTGCAGGTCTCGGGCTGATGGCGCTGGGCCTGGCACTGCTGGCGTTGTTGCCGGCACAACCTGCAAACGCTGACATCGTCTGGCGCATGCTGATGTGCGGCATGGGCTTTGGGCTCTTCCAGTCCCCCAACAACCACATCATCCTGACTTCGGCACCTGCCCATCGCAGCGGCGGCGCGGGCGGCATGCTGGGTACGGCACGGTTGACGGGGCAAATCGTGGGTGCCGTGTTGCTGGCCATCATCTTCGGCGTGTTCGACCCCCACGACGGCAAGGGTCCGTTGATCGCGCTGTGGCTGGCGGCCGGGTTTGCTGCTGTCGCAGGCACCTTCAGCGCGCTGCGCATCAAGCACCTTTAATGTGTTCGCCAGGGC
>JAZKHN010000138.1:0-3165 GCA_040385325.1 Pseudomonadota bacterium | reverse complement strand
AGCGGCACATCGATGACCGCCTGCTTGGCCGCGCCTATGAAGTTGGAGCACAGCAGCACGCAGACAAAGCCGGCCATGATCCAGTCGTAGTACAGGTAGTTGCGCGGCGTGGTGCGTGAAGCCGGCATCGCGGTGGCGGGTGTGTTGTCGGTTGCGGACATGGGGGGTTTCCCTTCTGAAGACCCCCTGCGTCAGGCAGGTGGGCAAGTTTGAACGCCGGATTTTGACATGCGACACCCCCATGCGGGCGAACCTGTTGCAACACGCTTACTATCTTTTTTATAGCTTCTCACGCACGTATTCATTGGCCTGCAGCCGTTTTAAAAACAAAAAAAGGCCATTTATGGCCTGTTTTTTGCCCTGTTTGAAGCCGCCAGGATGGCCAAGGCACCAAAATGTAAAGTCTTCTTTACATCAGGCGCTGCGCTGCATCCAGAAGCTTCCGCCATGGCCCAGCGCCGGGCAGCGCGGAAACACCGCACTGACAGCCCCTGCATGACGGGTGAGCATGTAGTAGGACATCCACATCACACGCCACTGGCTGTTGAACATCAAAAAAGCATGCAGCAGGTATTGCTCGCTCCAGCTGCGCTCGTCGTCGAGTACCCAGGGTTTGGGGTATTCGTCGGGCAGAAAGATATCGTGAAGGTGCACGTACACGCCGGGCTTCAGCCGGGGCAGCACTTCAAAAAACAACAGGTTGACGTCGCTGCCTGTCTTGCTGACGTGCGATGAGTCGATGAAGAGCACATCGCCGCTTTCCAGCTGGTCGAACACCGCGAGGTCGACATCCTGCAGGCGGGCCGTCATCAGGCGGGTGATGCCCTCAACCCCGGCGATGAGAAAGTCGCGCGGATAGGGTTCTATGCAGGTGATGTCGATGCTGCCGCCAAACGCACGGCGGTTGGCATCGGCCATGACCAGCGACGAAAAGCCAGAACCGACCTCAATCACGCGCTTTGGTTTGAGCAGGCACAGCGCGCCAAAAAGAAACTCTGCATCCAGCACGGGAAACATGCCGTTGGCGTAGTAGTAGCGATCAGGCTCGGGCGGTGCGTCTACCGGGTAGTCAATGGCGGCCAGGTGGGGCCTGAGGTTTTGCAGCAGCTGGAGTTGCTGTGCGACCTGCATGTCCACACCCGCCAGGGCGGGCCGCGGGGCCCATATCCTCTGTTCCCGCTGCAGCAAATCAGCCGGGTCTGGAATCGGCGAATAGTAGTGTCCAGCTGGAAAGCCCATGCATGCTCCTGTTGAGGTCACATTGTAAGATTCAGTGGCTACCCAACCCCTCACGACCGACCTGACAGCCATGTACATCCAGCCCCGCCACGTCAAATTCGAAGACTGCGATTTTTACCATTCGTACACGCTGGCAGGCGGAGATGTCGTCGGGCATTGGGACCTGCGGGACAACTGGCGGTCCTATCTGGGCCATGCAGCTTTTGCAGGCCGGTCTGTGCTGGAAATCGGGCCCGCCAGCGGTTTTTTGTCTTTTTGCATGGAGCGTGAAGGGGCGCAGGTCACGTCGCTGGAACCGCCCATGTCACACCTCTGGGACGTCGTGCCTTCACAGGACGTTGACATCCCTGCCTGGCGCGCATCGTTTGCCCTCGGCATCGAACGCGTGCGAAATTCGTTCTGGTATGTGCATGAAGAGATGAAGTCGAACGTGCGCCTGATGGAGGTCGACCCCTACAACATTCCCGACACCCTGGGCGAGTTTGATGTCGGCGTGCTGGCCGCTGTGCTGCTGCACTGCAGGCGCCCTTTTGATTTGCTGGAGAGCGTGGCCCAGCGCAGCCGCAAGACAGTCATCGTGACCGAGGTGTACAACGCATCGCTGGGCGAACAGGCGGCCTGCGCTTTTTTGCCGCACCGCGGGGTAGACCAGGTGCATACCTGGTGGCATTTCTCGCCGCAGTTTTTTGTCTCGGCACTGGGGCTGCTGGGCTTTACCGAGGCGCGGGTGAACTTTCATACCCAACCGCAACCTTCGGTGGGCGGGCGGGCTGTTGAACTCTTCACCGTGGTGTGCGAGAAGCCTGATCATGTCTGACCTGCTTGACGCAGGCCTGTCGAGCCGGCTTGATGCCGCCTGGGGCGACCCCGACACCTGGGTGACCAACGGCCAGCACTGGACACATCTTGACGACATTCACCGGCTGATCAACCGCCGGGTGAGCGGTGACCCCGCCGTCAGGCCGCTGGCATGGTTCGGCCAGCACCTGGCCGATGCCGGCTGTTTGCCGCTGCGCCGCGTCCTGGTGCTGGGCTGCGGCGCCGGCCTGCTGGAGCGTGAGTTGCACGGCCTGGGCTGGGCGCGCGAGATTGTGGCGTTTGACCTGTCGGCCAGGGTGCTGGATGTTGCCCGGCAAAACTCGGCCGGGCTGCAGGGCATCACGCATGTGCAGGCGAGCATGGACGAACTGCCTGTCGGGCAGGCACCGTTCATTCCAGGCAGTTTTGATGCGGTGCTGGGCGTGTCGAGCGTGCACCATTGCTCGCAACTCAGGCACCTGTACGCGGCGGTGGCACAGCTTCTTGCGCCTGACGGCTGGTTTTACCTTGACGAGTATGTGGGGCCGGACCGCTTTCAGTATTCACAGCGGCACCTGAACCAGGTGCGGGCGCTGGCCGACCTGCTGCCTGACCGCCTGCTGGCCAACGCGGGTGGGGTCATCAAAAAGGGCTTTCGTGCGCCCACGGTGGCCGAGGTGATTGAGGTGGATCCGAGCGAGGCGGTGTGCTCCTCACATATCCTGCCGCTGCTGCCTGAGCATTTCAGGGTGATTGCCGAGCGCCCTTACGGCGGATCGCTGCTTCATGTGCTGCTGGCCGATATTGCCCAGAATTTCCATGCGCCTGAAGCGAAGCCCTGGCTGCAGGCCCTGATGGATGCGGAGGATGACCTGGACCGCCTGGGGCAACTGGAGCACCACTTCAGCTGTGTGATTGCACGCCAGCGCGGCGTATGAGGTCCGTGCCACATGGGGCAAGCCTGGTGTGAGGCCGGGTTGACAGATCAGGACGGCAGGCTGAGCACCCTGCGCAGCGTCTGCGCAAACAGCACCGGGTCATAACGCTGTTCACATTGGGCCCAGCCCGCCTGTTGCTGGCGTTGCCAGGCGTCGTCGTCACCGAGCAGCGCTGCGATGCCCGATGCAA
>JAZKHN010000137.1:0-12819 GCA_040385325.1 Pseudomonadota bacterium | reverse complement strand
CCCATGTTCGGCAGGTCGGCCAGGCGACGCGTGGTGCTCCAGCATTTCTCGGACACCGTGCGGTAGTTCTTGCCCGCAATCATGATGTGGCGGTGACACAGGCCGTTGGCGTCGGGCGCCACAGCCGTCGATGGCCACAGCTTGGGCATGGGGCCACCAAAGTAGGACGGGAATTTTTCGGGCACAACATGCGCATGCACGTCTATGCCGCAGGCGCAGGGAAGGGCAGTCATCAGGCGTGCTGCAGACCTGCTGCGGCTATGCCCGCAATACAGATGGCTTCGTCTTCATCGCCTGTCCCGCCCGATGCGCCAGCTGCACCGATGATGGTGCCGCTGGCATCCTTGATCACCACGGCGCCGGGCTGTGGCAGAAAGCGGCCTTGGGCTGTCGCTGCAAGTGCGTTGAAAAAATTGGGGTTGCCCTTGGCGCGCTCCGCAAGCACGCGGCTTGAGGCGTCCATGCCGACCGCAGCCCATGCCTTGCCGGTCGCCACGTCGATACGGAACATGCTGGCTCCGTCTTCGCGCTGTGCTGCCTTCAGGTGGCCAGCGGCATCGAGCACTACCACGGCCATGGGTTTGTAGCTGGACTTGCGCGCCTCGGCCAGCGCGGTCGTAATGATGGTGTTGGCTTGCGCCAGGGTCAGTGTGGTCATGAAGTTGTCTCCGTCTTTACGCATTTGTGCCGCGCAGGGACGCGCAGCATGCGTTGAATGAACGGAGTCTAGGCAGCCCGTTGTCATCCATCAAGACAATATTCTGGATATATACAATCCATGGCATGGATATACGTTCCATCGACATGAACCTTCTGGTGGTGTTCGACGCCATGATCGAGCACCGCAGTGTGACCCGTGCGGCCGAGGCCATAGGCCTGAGCCAGCCGGCCATGAGTGCGGCGGTGGCGCGCTTGCGCAAATGGTTTGACGACCCGCTGTTTGTAAAAACCGGCGCCGAGATGAAGGCCACGCCGCGCGCGCTGGCTCTGGCCAAGCCGGTGCGGCACGTGATTGACACTGTCAAGGGCGAAATACTGCAGCGCTCGGGCTTTGACCCGCAGACCACGGACCGCATCTTCACCCTGCTGATGCCCGATATCGCAGAGGTGAATTTTTTGCCAAAGCTGCTGGCAGAAATTTCAAAAAACGCACCGGGCGCCAGGATTCGTACTGTGTCGCGCTCGCGGCCTGCGGCTGCTGAAGCGCTCGAATCAGGTGAGGCCGAGCTGGCCGTGGGCTACTTTCCCGACCTGCACAAGGCGGGCTTCTTCAGGCAGAAACTTTTTGACAGCCCGCATGTGTGCATAGTGCGCGCCGACCATCCCACGGTTGGCAACAAGCTGACCATGAAGCAGTACCTGGCGCTGTCGCATGTGGTGGTGCACCCCGAAGGCCGCGAGCATGTGTTCGAGCTTTTTCTGGGTGCACAGGGGTTGAAGCGGCGTGTGCTGCTGGAGCTGTCGCACTTCATGAGTCTGCTGCCGGTGATCGAGAGCTCTGACCTGATCGCCACCGTGCCGTCAGACCTGGCCGACGTGTGTCAGCGCTACACCAACATCCGCATACTCGATGCGCCCATCAAGTCACCGCTGATTGCGGTACACCAGTTCTGGCACCGGCGTTTTCACAAGGACCCGGCCAACGTCTGGCTGCGGGGTGTGATTCATTCGCTGCTCGCGGCCGGCTAGGCCTGCCGGGGCGGCTTGGGCAGCCACGCGAAACCGAGCGCACCGATAGCCAGCAAGGCGGCAATGCTTGCGAGCACGGCGGTGTAAGGCTCCGCGCCGTGGGCGGCTGCATAGGTGGCGACAGTGCCGGTAAACCACTGCATGACGGCAACGCCCATGAACATCGACATCGTGAACAGCGCCATGGCACGCCCGGTGATGGTGGGCGAATAGGCGTTGCGTACATCGGCGTACTGAAGAACCATATAGCCTGACAGCAGGCCTATGAGCACCGGGCCGATCACGTCTATCCAGGTGCTGTGCGTGAAGGCAAATACTGCGAACAGCGCGGCCATCACCAGCGTGAAGCCGACCAGCCATGCGCGCCGCTTCAAGGGGCCTGGGTCCAGCCGGCCGAACAGCGGTGCGCTGATCTGCGACGCAATCGACATGATGATGGCCACATTGCCGCTTTGCACCAGCGAGAAATCATGGCGGTGCATGAGCAGTGGCCCCAGCCAGAGGCCGCGCAGTGAAATGAAGGAGGCGTAGCCCACGCAGCCGAGCAGCACAATGCCGGCTGTGTGCGGCAGCAAAAACAGAGCGCCGAATTTGCGAATCGCTTCACCCATGGCCTCTTTGGGCTGCGGCGTGCCAGTGCCGGGTAACGCGGGTTCATGCACCAGTGCCCAGATCAGCAGCCAGGCCAGCGCGCCCATGCCGCCCAAAGCGGCAAAGCCCATGCGCCAGGAGGTGGCCTCGATCAGCCATGCAAGCGGAGTACCGGTCAGCAACATGCCCACGCCGCTCAGCCCCAATGTGATGCCTGCGACTGCCGCAAAACGTTCTGGCGGAAAGTGGCGCGCGATAAACACTGTGCACACCAGAAAAGCCGGTGCGCAGCCTATGCCGATCAACACCTGGCCGGCCACCAGCATGCCGTAGCTGCCGGCCATCGCTGAAATCACAGAACCGGCAATCGCAATCGGGAACGCCGTGAGCACGGTACGCCGCACGCCATGCAGGTCTATGCCAATGCCCATGAAGAGCTGCATGGCACCAAACGCGAAATGAAAGGAACCGGCAAAGGTGCCAAGTGCCTGTGCACTGAGGTGAAAGTCGTTTTGCAGCGGCGCGGCCATGATGGCGCCCACGGTGCGGTAAGCCTGGCTGAGCGTGAATGCGGCTGTGAGAGCGAACAGCATTACCCACAGAGAGCGGGATCTTTTCACATCAGGAGATTTCAACGTGAATCACCGGAGCTTCGCTTGTTCACAGATAAACACCAGCCGCGGAACCGGCGTAGCCGGGCCGCAGGCGACGGTCCCTTTGGGGGGCAGCCAGTTATCGGGGTCAGACACCAATTTTGCTGCGATGCCTGCATCGCACCTGCTGCGATGCCGAGGGCTCGGCAAATTTGGGCTCTGACCCCAAAAACTGGCGTGGGGGCAACAGCTTTTAATGATGATGCCCGTGTTCGCCGTGAACGTGCTGGTGCGCAATTTCTTCTTCGGAGGCGATGCGCACATCAGTCACCTTAAGCGTGAAGCGCAACTCCTTGCCTGCCAGCGGGTGATTGCCGTCGAGCAGCACTGTGTCGCCCTTGATCTTCATGACGTTGAAGACCTGAACCTGCCCGTCGTCGCCCCGGCCTTCGAGCTGGCCGCCGACCTTCACGCCGGGCGGGAACTGCTTTTTTGGCAGGGTGCGCAGCAGGCTTTCATCGCGAAGACCGAAAGCATCCTCTGGCTTGAGCTGAAGGACAACCTGGTAACCCGGCTCCTGGCCGTCCAGCGCCTCTTCAATTTTGGGCAAGGTATTGCCGTAGCCGCCGTGCAGGTAAACCATGGGTTCCTTGCTCTCTTCGATGGTCTTGCCATTGGCTTCAGCTACCTTGAACTGCAGGGTGACGGCGGTGTTTTTTTCGATTTTCATGGTCTTCCTTCGGCCGCCCGGATGGCGCGCGCAAGACTGGAATCTTAGCAACGAAAGATCAGCGCCTGCCGCGTGCGGGATTTGCGTGATCGCCGGGTGGCTGTGGGTTTCAGGCCCTGCTGTGCTGGCGGGCCGGCGCCTTTCGGACAGCCCTTGCCGCCGGTGGCGGGGCTGGGGTGTTGCCGGCTGCGCGCGGCGCCAGCAGGAAATCAATCAATGTCCGGAGTGCGACCGACGGTGTGGCCGACTTTGCATGCAGTGCGGTGGCCTGTGTCGCGGGAACTTCGACGCCCGGCAGCAGGCGCACCAGCGAGCCATCAGCCAGCTCCTGCCTGACCAGAAACTCGGGCACCAGTGCAATGCCCAGGCCGGCCTTGGCCGCATCCCGCGTCACCGTCATGTTGCCGGTACTCATGCGCCATGACACACGCACCATTTCGCTGCCCACATTCCAGTGGACGATATTGGGACGGGTCACCACCGCGGGGTGGCGTGCCAGGTCAGCGGGTTTTTCCGGCATGCCATGCAGCGCCACCCAGTCCGGTGACGCAATGATGGTCATGGGAATGTCGGCCAGCTTCCGGCAAAGAAGCTCGCTGTCTTCAATCGCACCCATGCGAATGGCCAGGTCGTAGCCGTCATTGACCAGGCGGACGCGATCGTCGTTGAGGTGCAGGTCTACACGTATTTCGGGATAACGCTCCAGGAAAGACAGCAGGCGCGGCGCCACCTCGGCCTGGCCGTAGGCCACTGATGCAGCCACACGCAAAAGCCCTGACGGTGCGGCGTTGTCGTTCTTGATGTCGGCGGCAGCCTCCTGGGCCTCGCGCACGATGGGCCGTACCCGCTCAAAAAAGCGCCGCCCCGCGTCAGTGAGGTTGAGCGCCCGGGTAGAGCGTGTCAGCAGCGGGGCGCCCAGGCGTTTTTCAAGCTGTGCCAGGTTGCGGCTGACCGTCGCCTTGGGCAGGTTGAGTGCGCGGCCCGCTGCGCTGAGCGAGCCCTCTTCAACGATGCGCACGAACATCGACATGCCTGACAGGTCGTCATCGAGCTCTCTCATCGTTCCACTCCTCGAACACCGGGGTTCCAAAACGGCATCTACCGCAGTTGCCCGTCTGTTTGCACAATTCGGCCAATAGTAAGCGAGCGTAGGCAATCCAGATACCCGTAATGTCCCACCCCACCCTTCACATGAACATACCCTTGCCCCTGCGTGCCGGCCCGCGTCCGCAGGTCAGCAGGCATGCCCCGCAGGAACAGCTTGACCAGCTTCCGCCACAGCGCCTGAAGCTGGCATTGCTGGACCGTTTGCGTGGACTGGAGGGCGTTACTTTTGCGCCCAGCCAGCGGGCGCCTCACGGCACGATCGGCCTTCACCTTGAGGGCGAAGACCCGACCGGGCGTGAAAGGGCATTCCTGATTGACCAGGAGTTTGCACATGTACACCCGGGCGAGGACTCCAGCATGCACATGATCCTTCCGGAACCGCTGCGCAGCGAAGCCATTGCGGCCGGCTGGGCGCAGCCGCACCCGTTTGCAGGTGTGCCTACGGTTTCTGCCGACACCGTCATGGTCTATGCGCCCAGAAATGAAGACGAGTTGCAAACGGTGGCCTGTCTGACGCTTGCCGCATGGAAAAACGCTCAGGGAATCTGAAACATCAAGAGCGCTCATCCAGGGCGCCTGACGACGACAACAAACAGCGCGGCACGTTCATAAGGCCGCGCACAACAGGAGACAGACAAATGGCCGACAAGATTCATTTACCCGAACCCGATGCGGATGAGCGCGGCCCCTACGCGCTGATAGGAAGTTGCCGCGCAAAACCCGGCAGCGCCGACGCGCTGGAGGCCCTGATTCTCGGGCTGGTGAAACCGATACGCTCCGAGGCCGGGGCCATCGAGTTTCATGTACACCGCGACCGTGCCGACCGTGATGTCTTTGTCATCTACGAGATCTACCGCAGCCTGGCCGAACTGAAGCTGCATATCAGCCTGCCTTACACACAGAGCTTTATCGAAAATGTGAAGCCGCTTGTGGACGGGGGCCTCAAGCAGCAGTTCCTGCGCATGAGCAGCGCCCTGCCTGCGCCATCCACAGCGGGGTGATGCTGTGGGTCTGGTCGTCATGGCGCTGGTCGCCACCTGTCTTGTGTATTCCCGCCATGTCTGGAGCTGGTTTACCGGCATACCTGTTCCGGTGATCGCCATCCGGCCGCGCGCCATGGGGGCCTTGCTGCGCTTTGTCGACAGTATCGGCAAGGTCAAGGCGCCGGTCCGGGGCAGCCTGCCCATACCCGTTGCGCAGGTGGAGCAGTGGCGACTGGCCGCACAGCACGCATCCGGACGCGACACGCCCCCTGCATCCCGGGACGGCGATTGTGATGTACTGATCGTCGGGGCAGGGCCCAATGGCCTGATGATGGCCGCGCTTTTGTTGCGCCAGGGCTTGAGGGTGCGCATCATTGACAGGAGCGCCGGCCCGGCGAAAGAGTCACGAGCCTTTGCCGTGCAGGCGCGCACCGTCGAACTCTTTCGCAATCTGGGCCTTGCGGATGAATTGATGGGCCTGGGCGTACTGAACACCTGCATCAAGTTCCACATCAAGGGGCGACCTGTCGGGGGCCTGGATTTTGACCGTTCCCGTGCCCATGATTCACCGTACCAGTTCATCCTGATGGCGCCGCAGAATGAGGTTGAACAGCTGTTGCTGCAAGATCTGGCCCGGCTTGGCCTGCAGGTCGAACGCGGCACGGAACTGCTGTCGCTGACCCAGGGGGCGGACGACGTGGCCTCGCAGGTCACGCACGGGGGTGAGCCGCAGGTCATCGTCAGCCGTCATGTGGTCGGCGCTGACGGCGCACACAGTGCGGTGCGAAAGCAGTTGGGCCTCTCATTTGAAGGCGGGAAATATGCCCAGAATTTTCTGCTGGCCGATTGCAGGATTGACTGGCCTTTTGACCACACGCACTTCCGCATTTTCATGAATGGCGAACGCATAGGGCTTTTCCTGCCGCTCAAGGGCAGTGAGGTGTCCCGCGTGATGGCCACCGATCTCAACGCCAATGCCCGGCCGGAAACAGGCATGCAGGGGGACCATGGGCTGGAGTCCTCGGCCACAGACCTGCAGGAACTGGAAGACAGCCTGACCAAGGCCATGTGTGTCCCCCTCAAGCTCAGCAACCCGGTGTGGACCACGCGCTACAAGGTGCATCTGCGGGGAGTCGAACGTTACAGCGTCGGGCGTTGTTTCCTGATCGGGGACGCAGCGCATATTCATTCACCGGCGGGCGGACAGGGCATGAACACCGGTCTGCAGGATGCGGCAAACCTGGCCTGGAAACTGGCCATGGTGCAGCGCACAGGCGCACCCTCCAGCCTGCTCGACAGCTACAACACGGAGCGGCACCCGGTCGGCATCGAGCTGCTGCGCTTTACCGACAAGCTTTACAAAATGGCCGCCGACCTGCATGGCGGCTGGGCCTGGGCCCGTGATTTTTTTGGCCCGTTCCTGATTGGGCGCATGTCGGCAGCGCCGATTCCCCATCGCAAGTCTTTCCGGCGCCTGTCGCAGATCGGCCTGGAATACCGCACCAGCCACATCAACGTCAATGAGCTCCTTTATTCGTTCAAGGGGCCACGCGCGGGTCAGCGGGCGCCGGATGCGCGCATCAGCACCGGACGGCAGATGTTTGACCTGCTGACTGGCTATCGCCTGCACGTGGTGGCACTGTCGCGAAAACACCTGCTGGACGCGGAAGTTAGCGCATACGCGGCGCAGCTTGAAAGCCTTGCGGCCTTTGACCCTTCTGTGGCGACCCACCTGGTTGGCCGGGTTGCCTGCAGGCGCGATGCGAGGGTGGAGTATGTCGATTCGGGTCAGGTGTTCGAGCATTACGGGCTTGGCGATGGCGAAGCGCAGGCGCTTTATGTGATTCGTCCCGACGGTGTGGTGGCTTGGCGCATGGATGAAATCGACTTTGACGCCTGCAGGACCTTCCTGGCGCGCCTGCACGGTGGCTTTGCTGCGTATGAGGCTTTGCACCAGCAAGCGACCGTCAGTGCCACGCCCTGAACCGGGGACCGCCGCTTTTTCTTTCAATTGACAACAAAGGAGTTCCGATGACAAAAATACTGGTTCTGTATCACAGCGTTCACGGCCATACCGAAACGATGGCCAACGCCGTGGCCGAAGGCGCACGCGAAGTTGCCGGCGCGCAGGTGGACATCCGGCGCGTACCTGAAACCATGTCGCCGGAAGCCGTGGCGGCGGCCCATGGCAAGACCGACCAGGCCGCACCGATCGCAACTGTCGATGAACTGCCCGGTTACGACGCCATCATCTTTGGCACCGGCACGCGGTTCGGCAACATGTCCGGGCAGATGCGTACGTTTCTCGACCAGACAGGACCGCTCTGGTTCACCGGCAAGCTGGTGGGAAAGGTGGGATCCGTGTTCTGCTCCAGCGCGACACAGCACGGTGGCCAGGAGAGCACCATCCTGACTTTCCATCCCACGCTGCTGCACCATGGCATGGTCGTGGTCGGCCTGCCTTATGCAGAGCAGCGGCAGATGGGGCTGGATGAAATCAAGGGAGGCAGTCCTTACGGTGCCTCGACCGTCACCGGCAACAAGGGCGAACGCCAGCCGAGCGAGCAGGAGCTTGGCATGGCGCGTTTCCAGGGCCGCCATGTGACACAGATAGCGGCAAAACTTTTTGCCTGATCGTTCGCGGGTGGCCGCGGGCAGGAACCTGCCCGTGGCCACTCAGTGCCGCTTGACATCCCCGTGCGCTGGAGGGCGTGCAGTCAGGCGGACGTGTGGGTTGTTTTTATGACTATTAAAACCAGGAGACATCATGACTTTTAAAACGCAAATTTTCACCGCCATGGCATTGGCCTCTCTCGCCATGGCGGCTGCGCCTGCAGGCGCAACTGAAGGCGGGGGTAACTCCTATCCTGTCGGTGTGGAGACAAACTTCAGTGGCCTGATGCCGCCTGAAGGTCTTCACGCATTTGTCTACTACACCAATTACGCAGCCAACGAGTCCAAGGACAACAGCGGCAACAACAACCCGCAACTGGCCTACTTCAAACTCCGGTCCAGTGCAGTGGTTGGCCGCTTGTCCTATGTCTGGCCAGGCGTCAGGGTGCTGGGTGCCAATGTTGAAACGCGTGTGGCACAGGCCCTGCCCAGCATTGCAGCGTCAGCCGGCATCAACAGGCCGGCTCCTCTCGGCGTCTTGGACCGGAGCGGCAGCCGCACCGACTTGGCTGACACCGTGTTTGCGCCTGTCATCCTCGGCTGGCATTCCCCGACATTTCATCAAATGGCCGGCGTTGAAACAATCTTGCCGACAGGCTCCTACGACTCGGCGCGCGTTGTCAACGCAGGGCGGAACACCCTGCAGGTGGCACCGTTCTATGCGCTGACCTGGTTCCCTTCGAAAGGGTTTGACGTCAATGCCAAATTCCGTTTTGCGGTGAACAGCAAAAACAACGCCACCAATTACCAGTCGGGCAATGAAGCCAGCGTTGAGTTCAGCGCAGGCTATCAGCCCAATCCCTCGCTCACTCTCGGGCTCAATGGCTACATCTACCAGCAGACCAGCAACGACGTCCAAAACGGGGCACTGGTCAACGGCAATGGCAACCGTGGCCGCGTCAAGGCGCTGGGGCCTTACATCGGCTACAGCTTTACCCCGAGATTTCAGGTCATGCTGAAACTGCAGTCCGAGTTTGACGCCGTGAACCGGCCGCAGGGCACGCGGTTCTGGATCCAGACCAAGATTCCGTTCTGAGGTTTACGACAGGCTTTCGCCGGAGCGTGCCGCCCGAAGGTCAAATCCGGGCGTTCGCATCGGGCTTTGGGAGGCCTGTTTGAAGAGGCCCTTGCGGTCCTGTATTCTTGCTTCATGAAAGCTGTGGATCCGGGAACGATAGAGCTGCTGTCTTCAGCACCCGTTATCAGGCAGCTGTTTGTGCTGTTGCATGACCAGGGCGGCACGGCAGGGGACATGCTGGCGCTGGGCAATTTGCTGGGCGATGCCTTTGCCGAAGCGGCGGTGCTGATCCCTGAAGGGCTGACGGGTGTGGAAGCTGTTGCCGTGCTGGCCGGGTTCCTGCGTATTCAGCAGCAGCGTTTTGGCGTGCTGAAAACAGATGTGGCGCTTGCCGGCCTGGGCACGGGGGCCGACCTGGCGCTGGCGCTCAGCGACGCGCATGACGGCATGGTCGGGCGTGTGCTGGCTTTCGGCAGTGCTTATGCCGGTGCGGAAGGTACTTTCAAAAAAGCCCCTGCGCTGACGACGCTGCATTTGCTGCATGGGCAGATGGACCGCATTGCGCCGGTTGCACTGGCACGCGGGGGTTTTGAACACCTGATGGAATTGAGCGCAGACGCGACGCTCGATGTCGCGGGATCGCTGGGGCATGAACTGCATCCGGCCCTGATGGACCAGGCCGTCATGCGCTTGCAGACCTGCGTGCCGCTCCGTTACTGGCGTGCCGCCTGATTTACCAAGTCAGCCCTGTGGATAAGGCGAGTTCAGCAGGTTTTCAGCTGCTTCCCGGCAAGCAGCGGTCTGATGGCTTCAAGTTGAGGGCGCAATGCAGCATCAACTGCGGGAAGGCGGAGTTTCTGGCCGCGTGCCTCGGGCACTGTCTGGATGATTTTTGCCGTCCGCACGCCCTGTTTAGTGATACGGGCAATCTGGGCGTCTGCATCGGCCTTTGATGAAAAGCTGCCGAGCGACAGTCCAGGCTCCATAGCTGGATTGTTCAAGGGTTCAAACGACACCCGAAGCCGGCGCAATTCACTGCGCTTTTTCTCAAGTGCCTCTGCATCGCTGTACTTGCCCATGTAAACCATCCAGCGCCCGGGCTCAGCAATGTTTTCAAGTGCCCAGCTGTTGGGGGGAAGCGTGCTTTGCAGTTTGTCACGCAGCACAACCGTCTGCTCCTCGTTGAAAAGGCCGGCCTGCAGGCACTCGGCGGGACCTGATGCCACTGCAGGGGCCGATGCGCGTGATGCTGCTGCGAGTGGAGCTGTCGCCGTACTGGTCCCTGCAGTCGTGGAGCTTGCGCTTGCGGTGATCGAAGAGGATGCGGGGGCAAATGCGGCTTGCGCTGCCGGAGTCGTTCCTGCCTGGGGTGGAACGGTAATGCGCATGGCGTCAGGGCGTATCTGCTGGCCTATGCGCTGGGGTTCGGACTGCGTGCTGGGTGCGAACCCATAGGGCGCCAGCAGGCTTCTGGCCCAGGCAAAGTAGGCTGCATTGGCAAGCACCAGCACAAGAACGAGCAACCTCAGCATGCAGCACCCCTGCTGGCGGTGAGGGCGGCAGGCCGCACACTGACTTCGGAGCTGGTGATTTCTTTCATGCCAGCAGAAGTATGCACCAGCAGTGCGCCGTTCTCGCCGGCACCATGGGCCGTGCCATGCGTGCCGTCAGAGAGCACGACATCGCGGCCTGCCAGCACATCACGCCGCGCAAACCGCGCCTGGAAAGGCCCAAAACCGAACTGCGCAAATGCCTGCACGGCCTGCACCAGCGGCGGCACGATGCGCAGCAGGGCTTGTGGGGCGTCGATATCGGGAAAGACATCCTGCAGGCAGCCTGGTGGCAGGGGCGTGCTGGCCGCAGGTGCCGCGCTCGCAGGCGCGGGCTGGTCGGGCAACGCAGGCGGCCTGATGTTGATGCCGGCCCCTATGACCACGTAGCGCATGTTGCCCACGCTGGCTGTTTCAACCAGTATGCCGGCCAGTTTGCTTTCACCGTCACGGCCCGAGAGCCAGAGGTCGTTGGGCCATTTCAGTCCTACGCGTGCCCTGTCGCCATGGCCAGGGTCCAGGCTTTCGGCGATGCTGATGCCGACCGCCAGCGACAGGCCGGACCAGTCAACTGGGTCGAGTTGCATCCCCAGCGAGAAGGTCAGGCTGTCGCCACGGCTGCTTTGCCAGTTGCGGCCCATGCGGCCACGGCCTGCGGTCTGCTGCTCTGCGACGATCAGTGTGGGCTCAGGGCGGGTGGCGACGCCATCGGCACCGCGAAAGCGACGCATCAGCTCGCTGTTGGTCGAATCGATCTGCGGCAGGGCCTCCAGCGTAAAGCCTTCCAGCGTTGGCGCCACGGCCTGCCAGATGGCCTCCAGCGGCCAGCGTATGGGGGTGATGAGGGACTCGGTCACAGGGGGCTGGCGTGACGGCTATCCACTCAGGCTTTTTTCTTTTTCTTCTTCTGGAGGTCGTCTTTCTTGACGCCCTTTTTTTCGGCCTTCTTAACTTCTTTTTTCTCTGCCTTCTTGCGCGCCTTCTTTTTCTCGTCCTTGTCCTTTGGCGCCAGCAGCGTGCCGCGGCAATCGGCAGCACCACACCAGCAAGGGTATTCGGCCTTCAGCTTTTTGGTGTACTTGGCATCGATGATGAGGCCGTAGTCGTAAAACAGCTCCTCGCCAGCCTTGATATTGCGCAGCGCCTTGATGAAGACGCGGCCGCCTTCTTCATCGGCTTCGCAATTCGGGTGGCAGCTGTGGTTGATCCAGCGCGAGGAGTTGCCGCCGTGCTTGGCGTCGATCACATGATCCTCATCCATGTGAAAGTAAAACGTGTGGTTAGGGTCTTTCGGGTCGTGTGGGTGGCGGCGCAGCGCCTCTTTCCAGGTGATGACCTCGCCGATGTATTCGATCAGGGTTTCGCCTTCGGCGATGTCGGTCAGCGCAAACACACCCTTGCCGTGCACACCAGAGCGGCGCGTCTGTATGCGGCGGCTGTCGCTGGCCGGGGTGCTGGAGTCGGTGGGCGCAGGGGTGGCCGAAGCCAGGTTTTTGAGCACGGCAGAATTTTCGTGAATTTTTTGGTATGGTTAATTCATGCATGTGCGCGCGTGTGCGTGCGCGCGTGCATGCGCGAGAAGACCGTATTGTAGTGATGCAAAAAGTCTGCCATTTTTTTATCCTGGAGTTTTGATGCCAGAACATCAGCTGACCCGCCGCAAGGCGACCCGCTCCTTCCTGCAGGCCGCGTTCGCGCTGGCTGCCTGGGGCGGGCTGCCGGCGTGGGCCAAAGGGGCTGAAAAGCCGTTGCCGAAGGTGGGAGCCGTGCTGCGCCTGCCTGATGTGACCCTCCTGGATGGCAAGGTCTGGCAGGCGGCTGACATGCGTGGCAAGACGCTTGTGGTGTACTGGTGGGCCAGCTGGTGCCCTTTTTGTGCGGTGCA
>JAZKHN010000136.1:0-3786 GCA_040385325.1 Pseudomonadota bacterium | reverse complement strand
GTGCACAATCGCAAAAAGACCTTCGCATGAACGAGCTCCCCAACATCCAGTCCATCGGCTTCACATTTCCCAGTCCCGCCTGGCTTTTTGGCAGCCTGCTGTTCGGCGTCATCGGTTATGCGGCTTTCAGGCGCGGCCGCAAGAGTGAACGACACATGCTGACATGGACGGGGGTGGCGATGATGATTTATCCCTACGCCATCCCCCAGACCTGGTTGCTCTGGTGCATTGGCGGCGCATTCTGCGGCTGGCTGTACATGAAGTGGGATTGAAGCAAACAACAAAAAAGCCACCCGAGGGTGGCTTTTTGTATTGGCGGAAACGGAGGGATTCGAACCCTCGATGAGGCTCTACACCCCATACTCCCTTAGCAGGGGAGCACCTTCGGCCACTCGGTCACGTTTCCAATAAAACGATTATCTCACGACTCGCCGGCCTTTTGGCTGTCGTGCGTCTGCCGTTTTCAGGCGGCGGGCTGATCCAGGTCGAAAGCCTTGTGAAGCGCGCGGACGGCGAGCTCCATGTATTTCTCGTCGATGACGACAGAGGTCTTGATTTCGCTGGTGGAAATCATCTGGATGTTGATGCCCTCTTCGCTAAGCACGCGGAACATCTTGCTGGCGACGCCCACATGGCTGCGCATGCCGATGCCGACGATGCTGACCTTGCAGATCTTGGCGTCGCCAGTGATCTCGTGCGCGCCGAGTTTTGGCAGCACCTGGGCCTTGAGCAGGTCGATGGCCTTGGCGTAGTCATTGCGGTGAACGGTAAAGCTGAAGTCGGTCTTGCCGTCCTTGCTGATGTTCTGGATGATGACGTCGACCTCGATGTTGGCGTCGGCCACGGCGCCCAGGATCTGGTACGCAATGCCCGGCGTGTCAGGCACGCCCAGCACGGAGATTTTGGCTTCATCGCGGTTGAATGCGATGCCCGATACGATGGCTTGTTCCATGTTTTCGTCTTCCTCAAAACTGATCAAGGTGCCAGATTTGGCCTCGATGTTGATGTCAATGTCCCAGTCGGTAAAGCTGCTGAGCACGCGCAGCGGCACCTTGTATTTGCCGGCAAATTCAACCGAGCGGATCTGCAGCACCTTGGAACCGAGAGATGCCATCTCCAGCATCTCTTCAAAGCTCACGGTCTGCAGGCGGCGCGCTTCGGGCACGACGCGCGGGTCGGTGGTGTAGACACCGTCCACATCGGTGTAAATCAGGCACTCGTGCGCCTTCATGGCAGCGGCGATGGCGACCGCAGACGTGTCAGAGCCGCCACGGCCCAGCGTGGTGACGTTGTCGCCTTCGTCCACACCCTGGAAGCCGGTGATGATGACGACCTTGCCTGAGTCAAGATCAGCCTTGACCTTCTTGTCGTCAATCGATTCGATGCGGGCCTTGGTGTAGGCGCTGTTGGTCTTGATGGCGACCTGCCAGCCGGCGTAGCTCACGGACTGCATGCCCTCGGCCTGCAGTGCAATGGCCAGCAAGGCGCTGGAAGCCTGTTCGCCGGTGGCGGCAAGCGCATCGAGCTCGCGGCCGTAGGCGTCGCCGGGTTTGGCGGGCGACAGCTCTTTGGCCAGGCCGAGCAGGCGGTTGGTTTCGCCACTCATGGCGCTGGGGACGACGACCATCTGGTGGCCGGCACGCGCCCATTTGGCAACGCGTTTGGCCACATTGCGTATGCGCTCTGTCGAGCCCATCGATGTGCCACCGTATTTGTGAACGATCAAAGCCATTGCAGGATGTCAATCAAGGGTTGGTTTTTGGCATTTTTGCGGGCAAAAAGGCATCTTTTAATGAAAAGACCGCCGCCAGCAAAGCCTTCAATTATAGCCAGTCGGCCTCTGCAGGCTGCCGTGCCTCATCCCCAGGCCAGCACTGCCCCCTTGCGGGTGACGTGGCCGGCCGCCACCTTGATGTCGATCTTGTGGCCGCGAGTGGTGCAGGCGGCGATCTGGGAAAGCAGTTGCTCGAGCTGGGCCGCGCTGGGCGTAGCACCATGCGCATCAAGCAGCCAGTACCTGAGCACATTCGCCTGGCGGTTTTTCGACAGGGCCTGGAGGTTTTTAATGGCGGGCGGCGAGCCCACCGTCACAAGGTCTTCAGAAGCGATTTCGACGAGCAACTCGTGCGCCTGTGCCGCATGCCGGGCACTTCGCGCAAAGGTTTCGCGAAACTGCGGAAAAGCACCATCAAGCACGGGCAACAGCCGCGCGCGGATCATGTTGCGTGTATAGCGCTCATCAGAATTCGTCGGATCATCGACGAAGGGGATTTTTTGCTGCACCAGCCATGCGCGCAAATCAGCAGCTGGCGTTTCGAGCAAGGGACGGTAGAACTGCATGCCCTCGCGTTCAAACTGCGGACCCATGCCGGACAGCCCGGGCAACCCTGCCCCACGGCTCAAGGCCAGCAAGAGGGTTTCAACCTGGTCGTCGGCATGCTGGCCCAGCAGCACACCAATTACTTTCAGGCGCAAGGCCTCGGCTGCCAGTGCCTTGTAGCGCGCTCTGCGGGCTGCATCTTCAGGACTTTCGCCAGTCGCGGCGGAAGCATCAACATGGACAACATGCAAGGGTACGCTAAGCCCGGCACAGACCGATTCGCAAACCCGCACAAAATCATCAGCTGCAGCCTGCAGGCCGTGATGGATATGGATGGCATGAACCTGGCCCGGCCACTGAGCAGCCGCAGCAAGCAGCAAGGTGGTTGAGTCGGCACCGCCGCTGTAGGCGACGGCCAAACCGGGAGAGCTGGGCGGAAACGGAGGGATTCGAACCCTCGATGAGAGTGCCGCCGCAGCCGGATTAACTGGGGCGTCAATGCCGTTCGTGGCAGGCGGCGCAGACAGCTTATTTCGCGTCGGCTTTGGTGTCGGTGAAGCGGCCATAGCTTTGCAGACGTTCATAGCGGCGGTCCAGCAATTCCTTGACCTTCAAATCGCTGACCTGCCGGAATGCGTCATTCAGGGCGCGCTTGAGGAATGCCGCCATCTGCTTGTGGTCGCGGTGCGCGCCACCCACAGGCTCGTTGACGATCTTGTCAATCACACCCAGGGCCTTGAGCCTGTGCGCGGTGATGCCCAACGCTTCTGCAGCGACTTCTGCCTTGTCGGAAGTCTTCCAGAGGATGGAAGCGCAACCCTCGGGACTGATGACCGAATAAATCGAATACTGCAGCATGACGACCTGGTCGCCCACAGAAATCGCCAGCGCGCCGCCGGAGCCGCCTTCACCAATAATGGTCGTGATGATGGGCACCTCGAGCTGCGCCATCTCGAAAATATTGCGGCCAATGGCCTCGGACTGGCCGCGCTCTTCAGCATCAATGCCGGGATAGGCGCCCGGCGTGTCGACAAAAGTAAACACCGGCAGCTTGAACTTCTCGGCGGTCTTCATCAGGCGCAGGGCCTTGCGGTAACCCTCGGGCTTGCTCATGCCGAAGTTACGCAGGCCGCGCTCTTTGGTGTCGCGCCCTTTCTGGTGTCCCAGCACCATGCAGGCCGTGCCATTAAAACGTGCCAGCCCGCCAACGATGGACAGATCATCTGAAAAATTCCGGTCACCATGCAACTCGACAAAGTCGGTGAATATTTCGCGGATGTAATCCAGCGTGTAAGGCCGCTCGGCATGGCGGGCAATCTTGGTGATCTGCCACGGCGTCAGGTCGCTGTAGATGTCCTTGGTGAGTTGCTGGCTCTTTTTGGCCAGCTGGTCGATCTCTTCAGAGATATCGACGGCTGACTCGGTCTGCACATAACGCAGTTCTTCGATTTTTCCTTCAAGCTCCG
>JAZKHN010000135.1:0-8017 GCA_040385325.1 Pseudomonadota bacterium | reverse complement strand
CGGAACATGGCCTGCTCGGGATTTTCGCCCCGGTCAATGCCACCCTGCGGAAACTGCCACGAGTGGGTGCGTATGCGCTTGCCCCAAAATACCTGACTTCTCTGGTTGAGCAAGATGATGCCGACGTTGGGCCGAAAGCCGTCCCGGTCAAGCATAATCAAACCTCAAATTTTTTAAACTGAGTCCATTATGCACAGCGAAGGCGCTACAGCCAAGCTGCCGCAAGGGCTCCGGCCCGCATCCCGCGCCGTTCCAACCCCGAATTCCAGAAAAATCGCACATGAAAGCCTCGCAGTTCTTCATTTCCACCCTCAAGGAAGCACCCGCGGACGCAGAAATCGTCAGCCACCAGCTCATGATGCGTGCCGGCATGATCAAGAAGCTGGGCGCCGGCATCTACAACTACATGCCCATGGGCCTGCGTGTCATACGCAAGGTTGAGGCCATAGTCCGCGAGGAAATGAACCGAGCGGGCGCCGTTGAAATGACCATGCCGGTCATCCAGCCGGCAGAGCTCTGGCAGGAAACCGGCCGCTTCGAAAAAATGGGCCCTGAACTGCTGCGCATCAAGGACCGCCACGGCCGCGACTTTGTGGTGCAGCCGACCAGCGAGGAAGTCATCACTGACGTGATGCGCCAGGACATCAAGAGCTACAAGCAGCTGCCGAAAAACCTCTACCAGATCCAGACCAAGTTCCGCGACGAGCGCCGCCCGCGTTTTGGCCTGATGCGCGGGCGCGAGTTCATCATGAAGGACGCCTACAGCTTTGACCGCGACCAGACAGCTGCCAAGGTCAGCTACCAGATCATGGCCATGGCCTACCGCCGCATCTTTGACCGCTTTGGCCTGACCTATCGCGCAGTTGCGGCGGACAGCGGTGCGATTGGCGGCGATTTAAGCGAAGAGTTCCAGGTAATTGCAGCGACCGGTGAAGACGCCATCGTCTACTGCCCCGGCAGCGACTACGCCGCCAATATGGAAAAGGCAGAAGCGCTGCCGCCACAGGGCGAGCGCAAGGATGCCTCGAAAGCCCTGACCAAAACCGCCACGCCGGGCAAGGCCACCTGCGCTGAAGTGGCAGAGTTGCTGTCCATCCCCCTGCAGTCCACTGTCAAATCACTGGTACTGGCCACCGACGAGCTGGATGAGGCCGGCAAAGTCAAAAAGACCCAGGTCTGGCTGCTGCTGCTGCGCGGTGACCACGACATGAATGAAGTGAAAGTCGGCAAGGTAGAAGGCCTGGCCGGCTTCCGCTTTGCCACGCTGCCCGAGATCGACGACCACTTCGGCTGCAAGCCCGGCTACCTCGGCCCGCTCAATCTGAAGAAGCCCGTCAAGCTGGTGGTGGACCGTGAAGTGGCTGTCATGGCCGACTGGGTCTGTGGCGCCAACGAGATGGACTTTCACACCACCGGCGTCAACTGGGGCCGCGACCTGTCAGAGCCCGACCTGGTGGCGGACCTGCGCAACGTCGTCGCGGGCGACCCGTCGCCCGACGGCAAGGGCGCGCTGGCCATCGAGCGCGGCATCGAGGTCGGCCATGTGTTCTACCTCGGCACCAAATACAGCAAGGCCATGAACGCGACCTTTCTCGGTGAAAACGGCAAGCCGCAGTTTCTGGAGATGGGCTGCTACGGCATAGGCATCACGCGCCTGCCGGCCGCCGCCATCGAACAGAACCACGACGCCAGGGGCATCATCTGGCCGGACGCGATTGCGCCTTTCACCATCGTGCTGTGCCCCATCAGCCCGGACCGCTTCCCCGAGGTCAAGGCTGCGTCGGACAAGCTTTATGCAGAGCTGATCGCGGCCGGCGTCGACGTGATGCTTGACGACCGCAACGAGCGCCCCGGCGCGATGTTTGCCGACTGGGAACTGATTGGCGTGCCGCATCGCGTGACGATCGGCGACCGCGCGCTGAAAGAGGGCCAGCTGGAATACCAGCACCGCCGTGATGCCGAGTCGACAAAAATCGACGCCGCAGGTGCGTTTGATTTCCTCAAGGCAAAGCTCGGCATCTAGTCTTCTGCGACTCACATGCAGCCAGACCACGCGCACGAGACCAGCACCGGGCCGCAGACAAGAAGGGCCTGCCTGCTGACCTCGTCCGCATTGCTGGGCTCACTGCTGTTGCCGCAACAGGCGCAAGCCGGCGGGCAGCTTGAAGAGCCGCTGATTGATTCCGTCCGCACGGCGCTCAGCTCAGCCATCGCCAGCCAGGCGCCACCAGTGCCCGAGTTCAAGGACACCGAAAGCCGCCTGGCCTACCTGCGCTGGCTGGGTGCGATGAGCGATCGGCTCAAGAAGAAAAAACCCGAGTGGCAGATCCGCAAGGAATTTCTGCAGACCGTCTGGTACGAAAGCAAACGCGCCGGGCTGGACACCACGCTGGTGCTGGGACTGATCCAGGTCGAAAGCAACTTCCGCAAATTTGCTGTCAGTCCGGTCGGCGCGCGCGGCTACATGCAGGTGATGCCTTTCTGGACGCGGGTGATCGGCGACGGCGACGCCAGCAAGCTGTTTCACATGCAGACCAACCTGCGCTTTGGCTGCGTGATCCTGCGCCACTACCTGGACCGTGAGAAAGGCGACCTCTTCCTCGGGCTGGGCCGGTACAACGGTTCGCGCGGCAAGGCGCCCTACCCCAACGCCGTGCTGGGCGCGAGCAGCAACTGGGAATTCAAGGGCTAAGCGCCCAGGGCAGTCGCATTCGTGTTCACACCTGCGCCATGAGCCCGTCCGGAATCACCGGTCTGCTGTGTGCCTTTTTTACGGCAGCCGTTCTGGTCAGCCAGCCGGTGACGGCCCGCGCGGCCGAGTTCTCGCAGCTGCCCGCAGGCACCTTCGGACCTCTGGCCATCGGCATCACGGGTGAGATCAGGGACGGGGACTTCGAGAAGTTCAGGACTTTTCTGCTGCAACCCGGCAACCTCAAGGCCTACGGCAACTACATCTGGCTGGACTCGCAGGGCGGCAATGTCATCGAGGCCATGAAGTTTGCCGAGCTGTTTGAAAAAAGCAGCGCGAGCGTGGTGGTCGGTTCGGAATCTCGTTGCTACAGCGCCTGCTTCCTGCTGTTTGCGGGTGGCAGCGACCGGGTGCTCTATCCGTTTGCCGAACTGGGCGTGCACCGCATGGCAGCCAACGCGCCCGGCATCAGCGACGCCGCACGTAACGGCCTGATCCAGGCCATCAGCAGCAAGGTCTACGGCTACCTGCTGGCCCAGGGCATGCCGCAAGCCGTGCTCGACGACATGCAGGGCACGCCGCCCACCAGCATGTTCATCATCGACAGGCTGATGCTCAGGCGCAAGGGCTGGAACCGCAGCATGCTGATGCAGCCCGCTTTTCTCGACACCGTTGAAAAAGCCTGCGGCCCCCACCCGGAGCCAGACAAATCATTATTCGAGCAGCAGCGCGACGACACTGCCCGCGAACGCATGAAGCCCTGGACGGCCTGCAAGCAGGAACTGCAGGCCCGCATCAACCGGCAGTTTGTGGAAGCCGAGCTCGCGCTGGTCAAAGCCGGCAAGCCGTCGCTGCTGTTTGCAGCCGGCAAGGCAAAAGAGGCTGGCGCAGCTGCCAGCGCGCTGAAATAAGACTGCCAGGCCCATTTCAGCGATTTTTTTTAACGTACACGTTAAAAAATGACCAAAAGTTAATATAGGTATTAACATTTGGGACTGAAAAGGGTTTTCTGGCCCTCAAAAACCTGAAAAATGCCCAAAAAAAGGCTGTTTTAGGTGCCTAAAACGGCTGCAGGCCAATAAAACCGTACGTGAGCAGCTACAAAAAACATAGCAATCTGACACTCTTCACAACTGTCCAAGCAGGAAATTGCCCCGCTGCGGGCCCTTCCCCACAGCCGCGACAACCGTTTCATCCTTCAGCCCCACGCCCGACAGCTGGCGCGCCCGCATCTCCGTCAGCAGGTAATGCACTTTGGCCGCCGCCTCATCCCAAGGCAGTCCCGCCGGGCGAATATTCGAGATGCAGTTGCGGCTGGCGTCCGTCAGGCCCACACGCGGCGCCCAGGTCAGGTAGGCGCCCATGCTGTCGGGCGAGCTGAGGCCGGGGCGCTCACCGATCAGCAGCAGCACCAGCCGCGCGCCCAGCAGTTCACCGATCTCGTCTCCTATCGCAACACGCCCCTGTTCCACGACAACAGGCGGTGCGACGCGCACATCACCCGCAAGCAACCGTTGCAGCGCCACCAGAAGCGGCACGGCGTTCTGCGCCACCGCCAGCGACGAGAGCCCGTCAGCGATAACGATGGCAATGTCCCGGCCCTCGCCTCTGCCCGGCGGCAAGGCCTTCAGGCGCTCACGCGAGGGCGCATCCAGGCGTCGGCCCAGGTCGGGCCGCTGCAGGTATTCCAGCCGGTCGGCCGCTTCGCTGTGCAGCACGCAGGGTTCAGCCAGCCCGGCAGCAGCCATGTCCTGCAGCAGTTGCGGCACATCCAGCGCCTGATGCACAGCGTCACGTGCCTGCGCATGGGCGAGCTGAAAGGCGAGTTGCGGCTGCGTCGGCAGGCTGGCACCGGTACGGCCGAGCGCAATGCGCGCATCAGTGAACTGGCGCAACTGGCCCCAGGGGTTGGCGATGACGGCGGGCTTTGGGGAGGTCATCGTTAGCCAAGCCTTTTGATGGACTCTAGAAACGCGGGCGGTAAATCTTCCGTCAGTTGCATGTGTCGGCTACCGCCAGCGGTGATCTGCATTTTCTCGAGCCAGGCCTCGAACTCAGGCGCGGGCCGCAGGCCGAGCGCGCGGCGCGCATACAGCGCATCGTGGAAAGACGTGGTCTGGTAGTTGAGCATGATGTCGTCCGAGCCGGGCACGCCCATCACGAAGGTGCAGCCCGCCACTCCCAGCAAGGTGAGCAGCACGTCCATGTCGTTCTGGTCGGCTTCGGCATGGTTGGTGTAGCAGACGTCGCAGCCCATGGGCAGGCCCAGCAGCTTGCCGCAGAAGTGGTCTTCCAGGCCGGCGCGGATGATCTGCTTGCCGTCGTACAGGTATTCAGGGCCGATAAAACCGACCACGCTGTTCACCAGCAGCGGCCTGAACTTTCGGGCCACGGCATAAGCCCGCACTTCGCAGGTCTGCTGGTCCAGCCCGTGGTTGGCATTGGCCGAGAGCGCACTGCCCTGCCCGGTTTCAAAATACATCACGTTGTTGCCGACCGTGCCGCGTTTGAGCGACTGTGCCGCATCGTGCGCTTCGGCCAGCAGTTTCAGTTCGATGCCGAAACTGCGGTTGGCCGCCTCGGTGCCGGCGATGGACTGGAAGACAAGATCCACAGGCGCGCCGCGGTTGATCGCTTCAATGGTGTTGGTCACGTGCGTGAGCACGCATGACTGCGCGGGGATGCCGTAGTGCCGGATGATCTCGTCCATCATGCCGACCAGCCTGACCACCTGCGGCACGTTGTCGGTGGCGGGGTTGATGCCGAAGACTGCATCGCCGCTGCCGTAGAGCATGCCGTCGAGCAGGCTGGCGGCTATGCCCGCGGCGTCATCGGTCGGGTGGTTGGGCTGCAGGCGCGTCGACAGCCGGCCCGGGAGGCCTATGGTGTTTCTGAACGCCGTGACGACGCGGCATTTCTGTGCGGCAAGAATCAGGTCCTGGTTGCGCATCAGCTTGCTGACGGCAGCCGCCATTTCGGGCGTAATGCCGGGGGCAACTGCGGCCAGCGTTGCACTGTCTACATCGTCACTGAGCAGCCAGTTGCGAAAGTCACCGACCGTGAGGTGGCTGATGGGTGCAAACGCCGCTGCATCATGACTGTCGATGATGAGCCGGGTGATCTCATCGTCTTCATAGGGCACGACCGCTTCATTGAGGAAGGTGGTAAGCGGCACATCGGCCAGCGCCATCTGCGCGATGACGCGCTGCTCGTCAGTAGCGGCAGCAACACCAGCCAGCACATCGCCGGAGCGCAGCGGCGTGGCCTTGGCCAGCAGGTCTTTCAGGTCATGAAAGCCGTAGGTGGCGGTACCGGCAGTGTGTGTGAATCTGGCGCTGGGCATGCTGCATCTTGTGCACTTTTCATGCCCGGCGCAATCAGCTGGCGCTTACAAACGACAAAACTCAGGCCAGTGTGGCCGCGGCAAAGCCGCGTTCTGCGGCAAACCAGTCCAGCACGGGGATGGCACCGGGCAACACCGGCTGAACTTTCACCGGTAGCGATTGCCACGCAAAGGATTGCCCCTCGCGCATCTGCAGCTCGCCCGACCAGTCGAAGACCTTGCAGAAGTGCAGTTTGACGAGGGCATGCGGGTAATCGACCATCTCGATCTTCCAGTCATGCACCGCGCCTATGGTGATGCCGATTTCTTCCAGCAGCTCACGGCGCAGCGCCTGCTCCACCGTTTCGCCAGCTTCGAGCTTGCCGCCGGGGAATTCCCAATAGCCTTCATAGACCTTGCCTGCGGGGCGCGAGGTCAGCAGGAAGTCGCCATTGGGCTGCAGCAGCACGCCGACGGCGACGTCAACGACCTTGCGCTCCTTGCCGTCTTCCAGGCCTTCGCGCGGCCTGTCGCCGTGTGCCACAAGAACGCTCACGTCAGTAATCCTGCGCCTTGTCGGCAGGATCGCGTGGCTTGTAGTCGGCGACGGGTGTGATGGCAGGCTTTCCCACGTTGTCACGACCCGCATAGTCGCGCGCAAACTGATAGGCCACACGGCCACTGCGCGAACCACGCTCCAGCGCCCAGACCAGCGACTCAGGGCGGGCTGCCGCCATGGCGCTTTCAGGCACGCCGAAAGACGACAGCCACTGCGTGACGATGGTCAGGTATTCGTCCTGGCTGAAGGGGTAAAAACTCACCCACAAACCAAAACGCTCTGACAGCGAAATCTTTTCTTCAACCACCTCGCCGGGGTGCACTTCACCGTCTTCGCTGTGCGTGTAGGTGAGGTTTTCGGTCATGTACTCGGGCAGCAGGTGGCGGCGGTTGCTGGTCGCGTAGATCAGCACATTGGGGGTGGACGCCGCCACTGAACCATCAAGAATCGACTTGAGCGCCTTGTAGCCGGGCTCACCTTCTTCAAAGCTCAGGTCATCGCAGAAGACGATGAATTTCTCGGGGAGGCCGGAGACCACGTCAACGATGTCGGGCAGGTCCACCAAATCGGTCTTGTCGACCTCGATCAGGCGCAGTCCCCTGGGCGAGTATTCATTCAGGCAGGCCTTGATAAGCGACGATTTTCCAGTGCCGCGCGCGCCGGTCAGCAGCACGTTGTTGGCAGGCTTGCCATTGACGAACTGCTCGGTGTTGCGGCGGATTTTTTCTTTCTGGTCCTCGATTTCCTTGAGGTCACCCAGGCTCATGTTGCCGATGTGTCGCACGGGCTCAAGCGACCCATGGCCGGAGCTGCGCTTGCGGTAGCGGTAGGCCACAGACGCCGTCCAGTCGGGGGCCGTGAGCGGCTGGGGAAGGATGGACTCGATGCGGGTGATCAGCGAATCAAATCGCGTGATCAATCTCTCAAACTGCTCGTTCATGGAAGGGTTCTTTCAAGGGCCAGCGCGGAACCGGCTTTGCCGGGCCGCAGGTGGCGCCCCCTTGAGGGGGAGGCACCGCAGGTGCATCGGGGGTGTTATGACCGGTAGTCGGCGTTGATCTTGACGTATTCGTAGGAGAAGTCACAGGTCCACACAGTGTCCGTGGCATCGCCGCGGCCCAGCACCACACGCACGGTGATCTCGCTTTGTTTCATCACGCGCTGGCCGTCGGCCTCGACATAACCGGGATGCCGGCCGCCATTTTTGGCCACCAGCACATCGTCGAGGTACAAATCAATTTTTGTCTGGTCAAGGTCATCAATGCCGGCATAACCAACAGCGGCCAGGATGCGACCCAGGTTGGGGTCACTTGCAAAAAATGCGGTCTTGACGAGCGGCGAGTGGGCGATGGCGTAGGCCACCTTGCGGCATTCTTCGCCGGTCTTGCCTCGTTCAATCACCACGCTGATGAACTTGGTCGCGCCTTCACCGTCGCGGACTATGGCC
>JAZKHN010000134.1:0-2169 GCA_040385325.1 Pseudomonadota bacterium | reverse complement strand
CAGACTCTTCTGCGTTGTCCTGCACATGGCGCATGTAAGCCAGCACCACCTCCAGACTGAACTGCTCGACCATCTTGCGCAGTTCCTGCACGCCTTTTTCATTGGCTGCAATCTGCGCTTTCAGGTCGGCCATGTTCTGCTGCGGGTTGCGGCTGGGGTATTTGCCGCTCTTGAGCAGCGCCACCATCTCCGCCTCACGCAGCACACCGCGCTCGACCAGCTTGACGTTGTTGATCTGCACGCCCTCCTCTTCAATCAGCGTCGAAAACGGCGGCATGGAGCCCGGTGTCGTGCCGCCTATGTCTGCATGGTGCCCACGCGAGCCCACATAAAAAGTCGGTTCGGTCGATGCGCCCAGGTACACAGGCGTGATGACCGTGATGTCTGGCAAATGTGTGCCACCGTGGTAAGGGTCATTGAGTACATAGACATCACCGGGCTGCATCTTGCCGGTGTTCTCGCGAATCACGGTCTTGATGCTTTCGCCCATGGAGCCCAGGTGCACCGGCATGTGCGGCGCGTTCGCAATCAGGTTGCCTGCGGTGTCGAACAGCGCGCAGCTGAAGTCAAGACGCTCCTTGATGTTGACCGAGTAAGCCGTGTTCTGCAGCTGCAGGCCCATCTGCTCGGCAATGTTCATGAAGAGGTTGTTGAACACCTCCAGCAGCACCGGGTCAACATTGGTACCCGCTGCAAACTTGATGGCCCGCTCGGCCCGGCGATCCAGCACCAGGTGATCCAGCGCCGTCAGCGCTGCTTCCCAGCCCGGTTCAACCACGGTGGTTGCATTCTTCTCGGCAATGATGGCCGGACCGGAGATGATGTCGCCCGGCTGCAGGTCTTCGCGCACCACCAGCGCAGCATCGTGCCACTGGCCGCCGGAATACATGCGCACCGTCTCCCGGCGCGGCACCTCGCGCGGCTCATGTGTCGCATGGCGCGGCTCGGCAGGCGCATCACCCGCCACCACAGACTCTACCGACACGGCTTCAACGACCAGGCCCTTGCCCTGCATCAAAAAGGCAAACCGCTGGCGGTAAGCCGACTCGAATCCCGACTCAATCTGGTCCAGCGTGCCGAAGGGCACCACCAGCGCCGCATCGCTGCCCTCGTAGCGCACATGCACTCGGTGGTGCGTCGTGATGGCGCCGGTGTTGACCTGCTGGCGCTGCAGTTCGCTTTCGGCGGTGGCAGCCAGGGTGTTGAGCTTTTCGGCAATTTCAGGCAGCGCAGTTGCCGTCAGTTTCAGTTCAATCGCCTGCTCGCGAATCACGTTCTGGTCAGCCAGGCCCATGCCGTAAGCACTCAATACGCCGGCCAGCGGGTGGACAAATACCCGCGTCATGCCCAGTGCATCGGCGACCAGGCAGGCATGCTGGCCGCCTGCGCCGCCAAAGCATTGCAGGGTGTAGCGCGTGACGTCATAGCCGCGTGCGACTGAAATCTTCTTGATGGCATTGGCCATCTGCTGAACGGCAATATTGATAAAGCCTTCAGCCACCACCTCTGCACTGCGGCCAGTCTGGCCTGCCAGTTCGTTGAACTGCGCCTCGACGGCCTCGTAACTCAGGGCTTCATCGGCGTTCGGACCAAAGACTTTCGGGAAATAACGCGGCTGCACCTTGCCGACCATGACGTTGGCATCCGTCACCGCCAGCCGGCCGCCGCGCCTGTAGCTGGCCGGGCCGGGGTTGGCACCGGCGCTCTGCGGGCCGACACGAAAACGCTCACCGTCAAACTTCAGGATGGAGCCACCACCCGCAGCAACGGTATGAATGCTCATCATGGGCGCACGCATGCGCACACCGGCCACCTGGGTTTCAAACTCGCGCTCGAACTCGCCGGCGTAGTGCGACACGTCGGTTGACGTACCGCCCATGTCAAAGCCAATCACCTTGGCATGCCCGGCAATGGCTGCGGTACGCGCCATGCCGACTATGCCGCCAGCCGGGCCACTGAGGATGGCGTCTTTGCCCTGAAAGACATGCGCATCGGTCAACCCGCCGGACGACTGCATGAAAAAGAGTTTCACCCCCGGCATTTCACCGGCCACCTGCTCGACATAACGGCGCAGGATGGGTGACAGGTAGGCATCGACCACAGTTGTGTCACCACGGCTGACAAACTTCATCATCGGGCTGGTTTCATGCGAGGTGCTGACCTGCGTGA
>JAZKHN010000133.1:0-10259 GCA_040385325.1 Pseudomonadota bacterium | reverse complement strand
ACCGCCAGCCAGCCCATGGTTTTGCCGAGAGGGGTTTCAGTCAGCGCGGCAGCCAGCATGGCGCCGACGATGACGATGGCCGAGATCGCATTGGTCACTGCCATCAGCGGCGTATGCAGCGCAGGCGTGACGGTCCAGACCACGTGATAGCCAACGTAGATTGCCAGCACAAAGATGATGAGGTTGGTGATGGTGTGTGAGACTTCCATGTCGATTCCTTCTTGTCTTCTTTACCGTCTTATTTGCGCTTGACTTCGCCGGCCTGCGTCATCAGGCAGGCAGCCACGATGTCATCGGCCATGTCGATGTTGAGCGCACCCTCCTTGGTGATGATGAGCTTCAAAAAGTCGAGCAGGTTGCGTGCATACAGCGCGCTGGCATCAGCCGCGACCAGCGCAGGCACATTGGTTTCGCCGATCAGCGTCACACCATGTTTGACCACGGTCTTGCCGGGTTCGGTCAGCGGGCAGTTGCCGCCCTGAGGTGCAGCCAGGTCAACAATCACGCTGCCGGGTTTCATGGCCCTGACCATTTCTTCCGTTACCAGCACGGGTGCGGCGCGGCCGGGGATGAGGGCGGTGGTGATCACGATGTCTGCCTGCGCGACACGCTTGGCGACTTCTGCCTTCTGGCGCTCCAGCCAGCTGGGTGGCATGGGCTTGGCGTAACCGCCGACGCCGACAGCGGCTTCGCGCTCTTCATCGGTTTCATAAGGCACGTCAATGAACTTGCCACCCAGGGATTCAACCTGCTCTTTCACGCTGGGGCGAACATCGCTGGCTTCAATCACGGCGCCCAGGCGCTTGGCAGTTGCAATCGCCTGCAGCCCTGCAACGCCGACACCAAGGATCACGACGCGTGCGGCTTTCACAGTACCTGCAGCCGTCATCAGCATGGGGAAAAAGCGCTGGTATTTTTCAGCAGCCATCATCACGGCCTTGTAGCCGGCGATGTTGGCCTGGGAGGACAACACGTCCATGCTTTGCGCGCGGCTGGTGCGTGGCGCAGCTTCGAGCGAAAAGGATGTCAGTTGCGCAGCAGCCAGGCGCTGAAGGCCGGCTGCGTCAAACGGGTTCATCATGCCGACGATGACACCGCCGGCTTTGGCATGAGCCACTTCGCTGTCCAGTGGGCAACGTACCTTGAGCACGATGTCGGCGGCGTAGGCACCAGCGGCATCGGTGATCTCGGCTCCCACGGCCGTGTAGGCATCATCGGGAACGCTCGCCGCGACGCCGGCACCGGATTGCACACGCACGGTGTGCCCTTGTGCCTTGAGCTTTTTGGCAGTTTCAGGCGTAACAGCGACGCGCGTTTCGCCGTCAGTAATTTCGGCAGGTACCCCAATCAGCATGGGTCTCTCCTCTGTGCATTAGTTATTAAGTGGTCTGCAGCATGGGCGCATGCGGCCAGTTTGCAGCTGTCGCGAAGCTTACATGACTTTTTTAACGCTTTTGGGGGGGTATCCGATAGTTTCAGCCCAAATAGTCACCTGGCTCTAACCCAAAGCGCATGGTCTGGCCAACGGAATCCCAAGGCAAGCAGAGCCGTGGAACCGGCTCAGCCGGGCCACAGGCGAACGGCCCCCTCGGGGGGCAGAGAGTTACGCGAAGCGAACGAACGTGGGGGCGTTATTTCGCGGTTGGCATCACGAATTCAGCCCCCTTGCCAATGCTCTCGGGCCAGCGCTGCATGATGGACTTCTGCTTGGTGTAAAAGCGCACGCCTTCCTCGCCGTAAGCGTGCATGTCGCCAAACAGGCTCTTCTTCCAGCCGCCAAAACCATGCCAGGCCATGGGCACAGGAATCGGCACATTGATGCCCACCATGCCGACCTGAATGCGGCGCGAGAACTCGCGGGCAATGTGGCCGTCACGCGTGAAGCAGCTCACGCCATTGCCAAATTCATGGGCGTTGATGAGGTTCACGGCTTCTGCAAAGCCCTTCACACGCACGCAGCCCAGCACCGGGCCGAAGATTTCTTCCTTGTAAATGCGCATGTCGGGCGTGACATGGTCGAAGAGCGTGCCACCCATCCAGAAACCATTGCCGCAGCCTTCACCTGCATCGGCGCCCGTGAATTTGCGGCCATCCACCAGCAGCTTGGCGCCTTCGGCAACACCAACGTCGATGTAGCCGGTAATGCGTTTGTGCGCAATCGATGTGACGATGGGACCCATCTCTGCATCAAGGTGGGTGCCATTCTTGATGACCAGCGTTTTGGCGCGCGCTTCCAGCATGGGAATCAGCCTGTCGGCCACATCGCCCACCAGCACAGCCACAGAAATTGCCATGCAGCGTTCACCGGCCGAACCATAACCCGCACCAATCAGCGCATCGACAGCCTGCTCAAGGTCGGCATCGGGCATGACAACCATGTGGTTCTTGGCACCGCCCAATGCCTGCACGCGTTTGCCATGGTGCGCACCGGTTTCATAGATGTAATTGGCAATCGGCGTGGAGCCTACAAAAGACACGGCCTTCACGTCAGGGTGCACCAGCAGCGCATCAACCGCTTCCTTGTCACCCTGTACCACGTTGTAAACGCCGTCAGGCAGGCCTGCCTGCTTGAGCAGTTCACCCATGAACAGGCTGGGGCTGGGGTCAATAGGACTGGGCTTGAGCACAAAGGTGTTGCCGGCCGCAATAGCGACGGGGAACATCCACATCGGCACCATGACCGGAAAGTTGAACGGCGTGATGCCGGCCACCACCCCCAGCGCCTGGCGAATCGTCCAGTTGTCTATGCCGGTAGAAACCTGATCGGTGAAGTCACCCTTGAGCAACTGCGGAATGCCACAGGCAAATTCAACGATGTCTATGCCGCGTGCAACCTCGCCCTGCGCATCGGTAAACACCTTGCCATGCTCGGCCGTGATCATGTGGGCCAGCTTGTCCTTGTTGACGTTGAGCAGCTCAAGGAACCTGAACATCACACGCGCACGGCGCAGTGGCGGCAAATCACTCCACGCCGGAAACGCCGCCTGAGCAGCAGCCACCGCGGCATCCACATCTTTCAGCCCCGCCAGCGCCACCTTTCCGGTAACGGCACCCGTGGCCGGGTTAAAAACATCCTGGCTGCGGGCGGAGATGCCGGCGACCGCCCGGCCGTTGATGTAATGGCCGATGGCCGTGGGTGATGCACTCATGATTTGTCCTTGCTATGGTGTTTGTCTCGGTGAAGGCACTGGGGCTGAAAACCCCACCGCGCCAGTCTATGGCCGGGCGGCAAATTTGATAACCCCATGTTTGCTGACTTCATTGTTCAGATAAATGAACAATAATGCTGCATGTCCGCTGACCAGATTGCCCCGCTGGTGGCCGACCTGCACCTGCTGACGGTGCTGGCCGCCACCCGCAGCTTCACCGAAACCGCCAGGCGCCTGGGCGTCTCCAAGGCGTCGGCGAGCATGCGCATCAGTGAACTGGAGCGCTCTGCCGGTGTTTCCCTGGTGCGCCGTACCACCCGCTCCGTCGGCCTGACCGAGGCTGGCCAGCAGATGGTCAATGACATGCTGCCGGCCTTCACGCAGATCAGCGAAAGCTACAGTGCCGCGCGTGACCTGGCGGGTACGCCGCGCGGACTGGTTCGGGTCACCGCGCCCGTAGCGCTGGGGCGGCAGCATCTGGCACCGTGCGTTGCAGGCTTTCTCAGAAGCTTCCCGGAGATCCAGATAGAGCTGGAGCTGACCGACCGCTTCGTCAACCTGGCCAACGAAGGCTTTGACCTCGCCATACGCCACACCAGCACACCCCCTGAGACCCATGTGGCCTGGACCCTGTGTGAAACGCGATCCATCCTGCTTGCAAGCCCCGATTACCTCAAACGTCATGGCACGCCCAGGCACCCGTCTGATCTGGCCACACATGACTGCCTGCTGTACCTCGGCGGCCATGCAGGCAGCTGGACATTCGCAAAACCGGGCAAGCGAAGGGCTCCTGACGAACGGGTAGGCGTCAATGTCCGGGGCATCCTCAAGGCGAACAACAGCGAGGTGCTTCGTGACGCATTGCTTGCAGGGCTGGGAATCGGCCTGTTACCTGACTTCAGTGTCCCGGCAGCTGGCCGGCATCCGCAACTGATACCCGTGCTTCCCGACTGGCAGGTACAGGGCTTTTTCGGCGAACGCATTTATGCCCTGCGCCTCTGGTCGCCGCAGGTGCCCAAGGCCGTGCAGTGTTTTGTCGAACACCTGCGCACCAGCTTTGCGCACGGATTTTCCCGGCCCGCCTGAGCCCCCATTCGCAAACTGTCAAAAACCAAACCGATAATTTCTCCCCATGAACTCACGATGGAAACCCAACGTCACGGTCGCAGCAGTCATCGCGCGCACCATTGATGGCGTACAAAAATTCCTGCTGGTCGAAGAGCAAACCCGCGATGGCCTGAAGATCAACAACCCAGCAGGCCACCTCGACCCGGGTGAAAGCCCCCTGGATGCCTGCATACGCGAAACCCTTGAGGAAACCGCCTTTCACTTCAAGCCGACGGCCATCGTCGGCGTTTATCTTTCACGTTTTGAACGCACGGGTTCTGCAAAAGAAGAGCCGCTGGACATCACGTACCTGCGGTTTGCGTTCTGCGGGGAGCTCGGCGAGCATGTTGCAGGGCAGGCCCTGGATGAAGGCATTGTTCGCACGGTATGGATGGACATCGACGAGCTGAAGGCTGAGCCAGACACGCACCGCAGCCCGTTGCTGCTTCGGTGTGTAGAGGATTACCTCGCTGGCAAGCGCTACCCGCTGGAACTCATCACCACGGACCCGTCCGTAGCGCTCCACAACGCATAGCGATAACGGCCCGGTGCGCATTCCGGTCACCTCCTGGGGCTTTTGACAGGCGGGGATAATCGCGTAATGCCTGCATCAATGCCAACATCTTCGCCAAAGCAGCGTGTGGTCGTGGGCCTGAGCGGAGGCGTGGACTCTGCAGTCACGGCATATCTGCTCAAACAGCAGGGTCACGAAGTAATCGGCATCTTCATGAAGAACTGGGAAGATGACGACGACAGCGAGTATTGCTCGTCCAACATCGACTTTGTGGATGCGGCTGCAGTGGCCGACGTGATTGGCATTGAAATCGAGCACGTCAACTTTGCCGCCGACTACAAGGACCGCGTCTTCGCCGAATTCCTGCGGGAGTACCAGGCCGGGCGTACGCCGAATCCTGACATCCTGTGCAACGCAGAGATCAAGTTCAAGGCATTTCTGGACCACGCGATGCGCCTGGGCGCAGAAAAAATCGCCACGGGTCACTATGCACGCGTGAGGTTAAACGACAGCACTGGCCTGCACGAACTTCTCAAGGGGCTGGACCCCGCCAAAGACCAGAGCTACTTCCTGCACCGCCTCAACCAGGCGCAGCTTTCAAAAACCCTGTTCCCCGTTGGCGAGCTGCACAAGACCGAGGTCAGGCGCATCGCCGACGAAATCGGCCTGCCGAATGCAAAAAAGAAGGACTCCACCGGCATCTGTTTTATCGGTGAACGGCCGTTTCGGGATTTCCTCAACCGCTACATCGCACGGGTGCCAGGCGCCATCAAAAGCGACACTGGCCGCGTGTTGGGCGAGCATGTTGGCCTGAGTTTTTACACGCTGGGCCAGCGCCAGGGACTGGGCATAGGCGGTGTCAAGGCCAGGGGAGCAGATCTGAAGGCTGCACAGGCGCGTGGCCAGCGCGGTGTGGGTGAACACGAACCCTGGTTTGTGGCACGCAAGGACATGGACAGCAACACGCTGTGGGTGGTGCAGGGGCACGATCACACGTGGTTGAAATCCACACGATTGAAAGCACAGGATTGCAGCTGGGTTGCGGGAAGCGCGCCTGCGCCCGGAGGACTTGCCGCCAAAACGCGTTATCGGCAGGCCGACGCGCCGTGTGAGCAGTTGCAAAGCGGGCCGGACACCTGCGAGCTTGAGTTCACGGACGCGCAATGGGCCGTCACGCCGGGGCAGTCTGCAGTGCTTTACCGGGGTGATGTTTGCCTGGGCGGGGGTGTCATTGCCTCAAGCAATGTGAAAAACTTTCCTGCAACCATGCCTGTTTCAGCCAGTTCCCGCCCGCCAGTCCTGGCTGCCGCACGGTAAGCCCGTAGCACCCGCCCGACTTCAAAGCGAGGTTTCGAGGTAGGTATAGATGTAGTTGGAGCCGCCGTTGACATTGCCCAGCAGGCGCGATGCACCAAAGATGCCGGAGCGATGCGACACGCCAAAACCCAGGTAAGTGTTCTTCAGTGCCCGCGAGCCAAAGAGGTCGCCAAGGCTGATGTCAATGGTCGGGTCGAGGTAGTTGAGCAGCCGCGATGTTGTCTTGCCAGCCTGGCTGGTGACTTCGGCGTAAGGCACGCGCTGGGCCAGTGACAGACCCACCCCGAGTCCCAGGCGGGTCTTGACCTTGTCGCTCCATGGGAAGCCCGAGTAGGTGGCTTTCATGAACACGTCAAACTGCGCCCCATTGGGTTGCAGGCCCCGGTCATCATGGTGCGTCAGGCCAATATGACCTGAAATGTCCAGCGGCCAGCCGTTGAGGTTGTTGATGAAGGGCTTGCCCACCTGTATGCCGCTGATGTTTGTGGGGTTGGTTTTGGCGGTGCTCAGACACTGCGCCGTGATGATTCTTGCAAGGTGACAGCTGGGCTCGGTGGCCTTGCCGTAAAGCAGCTTGACATAGGTTGGCGAGCTTTCCTCGGCCCACTCGCGCTTGTGACCGCCAAAGTCGTATGCAGCACCGATGTAAACAGCTGGCAGGACCTTGTTCTGGATGATGGGACTGGCCCTGACCCGGCTGTCGAGCTGGGTGGCAGAGACGCCTGCCAGCAGACGCCAGCGCTGTGTCAGGTCATAGGAGCCATACAGGCCAACCGACACATTCCGGCCAGCACCGGGTTCGTAGGCTGGGCGGCCGGCGATTGCCTCGCCCGGCAGAACGCCATAGTAGTAGTTATTCAGCTTGGCATCCCTGAAAGACACGCTGACGGTCGGGCGCAAGGTCAACGCGCCCGATCGGAACTCATAGCTGTAACCCAGCCTGCCTTCGGTACCGCCGGAAGTGCTGCCGATGTCGCGCACCAGTTCGGCCTGGAGGGTGCCCCAGGGCTGCCGATAGCGATATGAAAGGCCGACGTCAATGCCGGAGTCGCGGGGCGCCATTCCCGTCAGGCTGGCAGGCAACCTGTCCACCGGGAAACCCTCCAGACGCTGCTCGACAAACAGGTCCAGGCGCTGGCCTGTGCCGCGGTCACCCTGATTGATCAGCTTGAGGCCTGCACGATTGGAGTGAAGAAAGACACGTTCCCCCTCATACAGGTAAAGCGGCAACAGGTCATAGCGTGTGCCACCGTCTACATAGGGAGAATTCTCGATACGGGTAACGAAACCGAGGCCGGCGCTGCCGGGTGCATTCAGAATGTCCGTCAGGGGCTCGGTGCCGCCTATGGCGTGAGCGGCGTTCATCGCAAAAAGGGCCGACATCAATGCAGGGGCGCACAAGGTGAGGCGGCGAGACAGTATTTTTTTCATTTTGGAACTCTGCAGGTGATGCATTCTTATCGTCTGGATTGCAGGATTTTCCCCCTCGGGCAAATGCTGCAAGCCACCTGCCTTGATGCTACCCATGAACTGGCGCACCGACGTTGCGGGCTTTGTAAGCAAAAGCTCACATTCAGCGTAGGCATTGACGACTGGCATTCACTGAGCCCCCATCGCGTAAAGGCATTAGACAAGCATATTTATATTTGCAAATGCAAGTTGTTTGATATCTAATCAAATCGCGTCATTTCAAACAGCGAGGCGCCCGCCAGAGAGGCCTTGCCAACGCCCAGGCGTCGCATCCGCAGGGCCACGCGAGAGGAGACATGCAGTGAACATCCATAACGTTGACCTCAACCTCTTCCTGATATTTCAGGCCATTTACGTCACGCGAAGCGTGACCCTGGCGGGTGATCGCCTTGGCATGACGCAGTCGGCCACAAGCAATGCACTGAAACGCCTGCGAGATCGCTTCAGCGACCCTCTGTTCGTCAGAACCACCGAGGGCATGACGCCGACACCGCTGGCCGAGCGTCTGGTTACACCCATTGAAGCCGGGCTGACACAGTTTTCACAAGCCTTTAACCAGGGCTGCCACTTCGACGCACAAACGTCGGATCGTTTGTTTCGCATCGCCATCAACGACATCGGCCAGATGGTGATGATGCCGCGACTGCTGTCTGCGGCGAAAAGACTGGCACCGCATGTCAGATTCGAAACCGTGGATTGTCAGATGACAGATGCCCGCAGCAGCATGGTTCACGGTCAGCTGGACCTTGCTGTCGGCAGCTGGCACGGCATGGGCCAGACCTTCTATCAGCAGCGTCTCTTCGAAGAGACCTTTGTCGTGCTTATGAGCGGCAGCAACCCGCTGGCACGGGGCGAGTTGAGCCTGGAGGCGTATATGAAAGCCCATCACATCGCGTATCGCCCCAGTGGCGAGACTGAAACCGGACTGGAGCGGACACTGGGGCGCGCCAGCGTCAACGGCAAGCGGCATGTCGTTTTTTCTGCCGCCCATTCGCTGGGCCTGTCAGCCATCGTCGCGTCCTCCGACCTCTTGCTCACATCGCCGAGCATGCTGGTGCGCTCACTGATGGAGGGTCGCGCCGGACTGGAGTTACGCCCCCTGCCACTGGCCGTATCGCCCCTGGTGATCCGCCAGCAGTGGCACGAACGCATACACCTGGACGGCGGCAACCGCTGGTTGCGGGAACTGTTCTTTTCGCTCTTCCATGCACCGGCGATTCAGCCCGCAAAAACCGAACCACGGGTCCAGGGCTCAGAACACTTGCTCCGGGAGCCCGCATTGCATGATGGCGAAGACGACTGCCCGGGGATGGACGCCTGAAGGATGTCCCTGAAGGCTGGGAGCCAAGACCCGACCTTTATACGGCGGCGGCCGCCAGCTCTTTCATGGACCCCATCCGGCCGGCATGAAACATCAGCGGCGCATGATCGGAGACAGTGAACTCCTGCACACGGCCAAGCAGTATGGTGTGGTCACCCTCCTGATGACGTGAGTAGACGCTGCACTCATACGTCGCCACACTGCGCTTGAGCCGGGGGCAGGCGCCGATTCCCGGCTCGAATGCATCTTCGTAACTTTCAAACTTGTCAGGGGCAGGCTTCGCAAAATGCATGGCGAGCTCTGCCTGGTCGGCCGCCAGCACGCTCAGGATGAAAGTCCGGGAAGTCAGGAACGCGTCCGAGCTCCGGGCGTCATCCCGGATGCTCCAGAGTATCAGCGGGGGAGCCAAAGAGACCGATGCAAACGAGTTGATCGTCATTCCCTCGCGCTTGCCGTCCTCTGAAATCGTGGTTACCAGGCAAATGCCGGTCGGGAAGGAGCCCAGCGCCCGGCGAAAGCGTTGTGCGTCCAGTGTCTGCGGTGCATCACCCGTGATGGGAGCCCATGAATACATAAATTAACCTCCTGAAATCATGCCGCCCCCTGCGGGTACCGGCATTTCCTTGAATCGTACATTTCTGAACAGACAGGCGTCGTTCCGGAATTTCATTGCCATCACGCTGAAATTTTGGACAATAACAGTTGCAAAAACAATCTATTTGAGAGATCTGACAACATCATCTGCAAGCGCTGGTACATTCCATCCATGCCCAAAAAATCGACGAAGCCTGCACCAACACCCGTAAAAGAGCCAGCGATGAAACGCGCCGCCAAGCCTCGCAATACATCAGGGCCCGTACTGGACAACGACCTGCAAAACTCCATTCCCTACCTGATTGCAAGGGCAGGGGTGCGCATGGGCCAGTCCTTCACCCGCGAGATGCGTAAATTCAACATGACGCTGACAGAATGGCGCGTGTGCTCGACCCTCAGCCACAAGCCGCATCAGCGCCTGTCAGAAGTTGCCCTGAATACATCAACCGAACCCTCCACTCTTTCGCGGGTGGTGGATGGAATGATGCAGCGCGGCCTGCTGATCCGGGAAAGGTCGGGGGACGACGCACGGGCGCTCGCATTGAGCCTGACGCCGGAAGGCATGGACATCACCCAGCGCCTCATCCCGATTGCCCAGCTGTACGAGCGCGTATCGCTCAACGGCTTCAGCAGCAGCCAGGCCGACCAGCTTCGCGACATGCTCAAGCTGCTGTACGACAACATGGCACCACTCGACCACGAGGAATAAGCCGCGGCGCACATGTCAGAACCTATTGAGGCTGCAGCTTCAGGTCAGTCACAACCTTCTTCCACACCCCACGCTGCT
>JAZKHN010000132.1:3173-6820 GCA_040385325.1 Pseudomonadota bacterium | reverse complement strand
TCAGACGCCTGCGCCGCAGGTGCCTCAGGATGGTTTTGCAATCTGGTCACCATGTCGATGTCATGCAGTGCAGCAAGCTGGGCGGTGATCGCCGCGCGGGCCCGCATTTCCTTACTGACAGCGCGATTGAGTCGCAGCGTGATCCACGCCAGCACGATGACAATCACGGCGAAAACGCACCACAGCAGCTGGATCATTCCCATGGCCCAGCATCGCCGAAACCGCTTCGCGCGTCTGTGCGTTGCAAGACATAAAGAGACACCAGGGACTGTCAGGCGCTTTATATATATGCGCAGGAATTGTCTGATGACGCAATTCAAAAGATTCCGACAGCTGCTTTTTGCCGGCTTTGCGATGCTCCTTCCCACAAAAGGAGATCATCGACATGCCATACGGAATTCGCGCCCGGGCAAAAAGAAGCAATCCATTTGTCCGCGCCCAGACCACTTGCTGGCTGCAATCTGAAGAGCTTGATGCCGACGGCCACATCCAGGTGATCGGCCTTTCTTCAGGTCGGCGCATGGTGAGCTTCAGCATCCCGGTTGCCGCCATGGAGCGATTTGAGGCCATTCACTTTTCTGCCGACAGTCATGCACGCTTGGGTTTTCCGACGCTTGATGAAGCGCGGGAATTTGCCAGTGAGCTAGGCGGTGGCGCAACTTCCTCCAGCTTCCGCCCTGCTGGTGACGATGCCGTCACAGTCACCTCACCCGCCAGCGCGGGCTCCCACGCCTCGCCCTAGCGTGGCAGGGGCCGCAGTCCTACAGCTGCGGAATGCGCAGCTGCCTACGCTGACTATTGGCAATCCTGCCGCAAAGAACAACCAGGCAACCACCCGTGCAAAAACCTAACGACACCCGCAAGCAGACGGCTGCAAAAGCAGCTTCAAAAAATACCGACAGCGCCCCTTCCGCTGCCAACCCCGCCTCATCCAGCGATCCGGCCGCGCAAAAAATGGTGCAGACTGGCAATCTCGCCGCCGGCATGCCCTTCAATGCCAACAAGCCGCTTGAGCATGGTTTTGCCAACAGCATCAACCCGCAGCCGGGCGCAACTGTGGAGCCTGAATCACGACTTCCTGGCTCCAGCACACTGACGGAAGACAGCGGCACCGCCAAGACCGGCAGCATGGCACCCGAGGGCGTGAACGCCACCATAGAGCCGCTGGACCGTGTACGTGTCGACTCCGCAGGCCAGGTGCTGACCACCAACCAGGGTGTCGCCATCGCCGACAACCAGAACTCGCTGAAGATGGGTTTGCGCGGCCCGGTGCTGCTGGAAGACTTCATCCTGCGCGAAAAGCTCACGCACTTCGACCACGAGCGTATTCCCGAGCGCATTGTTCACGCGCGGGGTTCTGCTGCGCACGGATTCTTCGAGTGTTATGAACCCATGACCCAGTTGACCAAGGCTGCCCCTTTCAAGGAAGCAGGCAAGGTCACGCCCGTGTTCGTGCGTTTCTCGACAGTCGCCGGTGAGCGCGGCTCCAAGGACACGGCGCGTGACGTGCGCGGCTTTGCGGTCAAGTTCTACACCGATGAAGGCAACTGGGATCTGGTGGGCAACAACATGCCGGTGTTTTTCATCCAGGATGCGATGAAGTTCCCCGACCTGGTTCACGCCGTCAAGCCCGAGCCGCATCACGGCATGCCTCAGGCGGGCAGCGCCCACGACACCTTCTGGGATTTTGTGTCGCTGATGCCGGAGTCCACCCACATGCTGATGTGGGTCATGTCTGACCGGGCCATTCCGCGCAGCTACGCGACCATGCAGGGCTTTGGCGTTCACAGCTATCGCTTCGTGAACGAGGCAGGTGAGTCGGTGTTCGTGAAGTTCCACTGGAACCCCAAGTTCGGCACTCAGTCGCTGGTGTGGGACGAAGCGGTCAAGATTTCAGGCGCAGACCCTGACTATCATCGCCGCGATTTGTGGGAACGCATCGAGTCAGGTGCCTTCCCCGAGTGGGAACTGGGCGTGCAGGTGTTCACGGAAGAAGAGGCCGAGAAGTTCAGCTTCGACATCCTGGATGCGACCAAGCTGATCCCTGAAGAGCTGGTGCCCCTTCGTCCGCTGGGCCGCATGGTGTTGAACCGCAACCCGGACAACTTCTTTGCCGAGACCGAGCAGGTCGCCTTTTGCACAGCACACGTGGTGCCGGGTATTGATTTCTCGAACGACCCCTTGCTCGCCGGCCGAATCCATTCGTATGTCGACACGCAAATCACCCGCTTGGGAGGGCCGAACTTTCATGAGATTCCCATCAATGCGCCCGTGAATCAGGTGCACAACAACCAGCGTGACGGCCTGCACCGCCAGGCGATCAACCGTGGCCGCGTCTCGTATGAGCCCAACTCGCTGGCCGGTGGCTGCCCTTTCCAGGCAGGCGCATCGCAGGGCTTTGTGAGTGTGCCGGCGCGTCTTGCCGCAAAGGAAGAAGCCGCCAAGGTACGCGGCAAGCCGGAGAAGTTTGCCGACCACTACACCCAGGCCACGCTGTTCTTTGAAAGCCAGACCCCGGTCGAGCAGGCGCATATTGTGGCCGCCTTCAGGTTTGAGCTGAGCAAACTCACGGTGCCCGCGATTCGCGAACGCATGGTCGCATCACTGCGCAACGCGTCTGAAGACCTGGCACAACAGGTGGCCGATGGTCTGGGCATGCCCCTGCCTGAAGCCCTGCCCCGTGCACTTGAACGTGCGCCCAAACCTGAAGTCAGCGCATCACCTGCACTGTCACTGATGGCGCGGCCGGGCGACGGCGGCATCAAGGCACGCAAGGTGGCGATTCTGGTGGCCGACGGCTCCGTGGGTGCGGGTGCAGTCAAGCTTCACGCGGCCCTGCTTGCAGAGGGCGCTGTGCCGCGTTTTGTGGCACCGCGCATTGGGCCGGTCAAAACGGCAGACGGGGTGGAGATCAACGCAGATGCCTCGATGGAGAACGAACCCGGTTTTCTGTTTGATGCACTGGCGCTGGCAGACGGTGAAGCCGGCGTGGCAGCGCTTGCGAAAGACGGTCACACCATGGAGTTCATCAAGGACCAGCACCGCCATTGCAAGACCATCATGGCGCTGGGCGCCTCAACACAACTGCTCGACAAGGCAGGTGTGACGACGGCACTGCCCTCTGGGAAGCCTGACCCGGGCGTGATTGTCAGCGGTGGTGATGGCGACACGCAGGCCTTCATCAAGGCGATCGGCAAGCACCGCCATCCCGAGCGCGAAACTGACCCGCCCATGATGTAAGCCCACACGCGGCCCTCATCGTGCAGCTGGACGAACAGCTCGCTGCACTAACCCGCCGCACGACTCATGTCGCGGCGGGTTTGACAGATATTCACAGAAAGATCATCGTGATAGGAATCATCGTGCCCGCGCACAACGAGGAAGAAAAGATAGCGGCCTGTCTGCAGTCCCTGGTCATCGCTGCATCCCGGCCTGCACTTGACGGCGAAGAGGTAGCGCTCATCGTGGTGCTGGATGCCTGCACTGACCGCACCGGCCCGCTGGCGCGCAGCCTGGGTGCAACAACCATCGATGTGCATGCACGCAATGTCGGGCTTGCCCGCCATGAAGGCGCGCGCTTCTCGATTGCAGCCGGCGCACGCTGGCTTGCCTTTACAGACGCAGACAGCGTGGTCGCACCCGACTGG
>JAZKHN010000132.1:0-3073 GCA_040385325.1 Pseudomonadota bacterium | reverse complement strand
GTCACCAGCGTGCGGCCCAATTACAAGGCACCGCTCGGTTTCGGGGCGACGCTCGAAAGAATTGAAAAGCTCGGCCTGTGGCTGGGCGGCGAGACGGTGGCAGTTGCATGAGTGATGACATTTCCGAAAGGATGACATCACTCTTTGCGGGTGAGACACCCGCTGGCACCGCAGCATGGATGCCGCTGTTGCTTCAGCACGGGCTTGACCAGCTCCCCCTGCCCGGCCATGGAAGCACGCGTGAGCGATGGCGTGCGCTGGCGACGGTGGGCGCATTTGACCTGTCACTCACCAAACTCTATGAAGGGCATACCGACGCGCTGGCCATCATGGCTGAACTCCAGTCGCAGTCACAGGAACCTGGCGCAGGCGTGTGGTGTGTGTGGGCCGCAGAAGCACCCAGTGGCCGCGTGATTGCACAACCCGGCGATGACGGCAGTGTCACGCTCAGCGGCAGCAAGTTCTGGTGCTCGGGCGCGACCTGTGCAGACCACGCACTGCTCACAGCCTGGGGAGACAACGGCAGCGGCCCACACCTGGTGGCCATAGACCTGCACCAGCGTGGCATCACGGTGGATGCAAACCACTGGAAGGCTGTGGGCATGGCGGGCAGTCTGAGTGTCAATGTGCGCTTTGAAAATGTTCAGGCACAACGCATAGGCGGCGACAAGGATTACCTGACCCGGCCCGGATTCTGGCAGGGCGGCGCGGGCATTGCGGCCTGCTGGTACGGCGGCGCGGTGGGTATTGCTACCGCACTGCGGCAGTCCATGCTTAAAAGCAGTGCCAACAATGCGTCCAGAGAAATTGCCATGGGAAAGGTGGAACTTGCGCTGGCTGAAACCGCAGCGCTTTTGAGACATGCCGCTTCGTGGATAGACACACACCCCAAAGCCGATGCCAGCCAGGTCGCACTGGCCGCGCGCCTGTCAGCCGAGAAGTGCGCAAAAACCGTGCTCGACGAGGTGGGGCGCGCCATGGGTGCCACGCCCTTCTGCCTGAACGAAAAATTCGCGCAGGCAGCAGCTGACCTGCCCGTGTTCATACGCCAGAGCCATGGCGACCGGGATTTCGCCGCCCTTGGCGAACGGTCCCTGAAGCAGGAGGCCAGCGCATGGCTGCTCTGACCGGCCGGGAAATTCGCGATGAAGGCACGCCGGATTCAGAGTGGCTGCCCTGGCTTGCCGCCCAAAATATCAGGCATGTATCTTTGGCAGACCTGGCCACAGACGCCCAGAGGCTGGTCGTGCTCGCACCTCACCCCGATGACGAGATCCTCGCTTGTGGCGGCCTGCTCGCAGGCTGGACACTGCAGGGCCATGCCGCAAAAGTGATCGCGGTCACAGATGGCGAAGCCAGCCACGGCAGCGCCGACCTCAAGGCCTGTGCACGGATGGCCGCATGCCGGGCAGAAGAAAGCCAGGCAGGCCTGCGCACCCTGGGTATTGCCTCGCCATGCATCACCCGCCTTGGTATCGCCGACGGCAAGGTAGGCGACCATCTGGACGGCCTGGCACAAAAGCTTCAGGCCATGCTGTGGCCGACGGACCTTGTGGTTACCACCTGGCATCTTGATGGGCACCCTGACCACGAGGCCACAGCGCTTGCGGCAGCCCACGCCTGCGCCGCCTCGGGCGCGCGCCTGCTCCAGGCACCGGTGTGGATGTGGCACTGGAGCCAGCCGGGTGACACGCGTGTGCCATGGGCCGCGCTCCGTGCGCTGCGCCTTGGCGATGTCGCCCTGCAGATGAAACGCAAGGCCCTGCAGCGCCATCAAAGCCAGCTCGCGGGCGGGGCCGACGGGCCGGCAGTGCTGGTGCCCAGCATCGTCGAACGCGCCTCTCGCCGCCACGAATTTTTCTTTCTCTAAAACGCCTTCAAGGCTCTTACGTTTTCCAGATGCCACAAACCACACAGCACGACCCAGAATCGCAACCCGACCGGCCGGCCTACTTCGAAGCCATGTTCAAAAAGAGCGATGACCCCTGGGGTTTTCAGACACGCTGGTACGAAAGGCGCAAACGCGCCCTCACGCTCGCCTGCCTGCCCGCAGACCGGTATGCACACGGATTTGAGCCCGGCTGTGCCAACGGTGAGCTGGCCGCCAGGCTGGCCACGCGCTGCGACAAGCTGCTGGCGAGCGACGGTATTGACAAAGCCGTTTCACTCTCACGCGCAAGGCTGAAAGACCATGCCCATGTGGAAGTACGCAAGGCCTGGGTGCCGCGTGACTGGCCCAAGGACCGGTTCGACCTCATCGTGCTCAGCGAATTCCTGTTCTACCTGCAGCCCGAGGTGGTCGAAGAGATTGCGTGCAAGGCGCAGGAAACCCTGCTTCCGGGCGGTGTGATTCTGGCCTGCCACTGGCGTCACCCCATCGAACACTGCACCATCACGGGCGACGACGCACATGACGCGCTCGAACGGCACATTGCGCTGCCAAACTGCTGCCACCTTGTAGAACCCGACCTCCGAATCGATGTGTGGTCTGCCGGACCCACGGTCGCCGAACGCGAAGGTCTCTCCTGACTTTCCTTGCAACCCTTCAATCAGCTCATATAACAACCATGAACAACACACAGCTTCCCTCCCTCTTCCCCGACATCCGCCTCTTCGGCAAAGTCAACGACGCCATGCTCTCCGAGTTTTTCAGGCAGCAGGCCGAGGTGCCGTCCAACAAGGCCATCGTCATGGAGCTCAGTACCTCGGGCGGCGACGCAGACATTGGGCGTCGCATTGCGCAGGAGGTGCGCATGTGGACGCAGACCGGGCGTGACGTGTTTTTTCTGGGAAAGACCTTCGTCTTTTCTGCCGGCATCACCATCATGTCGGCCTTCCCGCGCAGCCAGCGTTTCGTGACGGGCGACTGCGAACTGCTGATCCATGAGCGCAAGATGAAAAAAGACCTGCACCTGGAAGGCGCGCTTCGCGGCTGCATGTCTGCCGTGAATGACGTGCTGGCCGAAATCGAATCTGGCCAGCGCCTTGAGCGCGAGGGTTTCGCCCAACTTGCTGAAGGCTCAACCCTTTCAGCCACAGACATCGGCAACAAGGTTTACAACAAGGACTGGTA
>JAZKHN010000131.1:0-1898 GCA_040385325.1 Pseudomonadota bacterium | reverse complement strand
GCCTACCGCGACCAGCTCGCACCAGACGGGCTGGCCCGCTTTCTGGACAGGGGCGCTTGGTTTGCCGATGCGCATTACGAACACGCCTTCACCGTCACGGCAGCAGGCCACGCCACGCTGCTGACCGGCGCTTACCCCAACCGCACCGGCATCATCGGCAACAGCTGGCGCGACCCCGCTACCGGCGGGCCTGTCTACAACACAGCGGACTCTTCTGCCTCCTACATTGATCACCGCACTGACGCGCTCGAAGACGGTACCAGCCCGAAGAACCTCAAGGCTGAAACCGTGGGCGATGTGCTGCGGCGTGGTGATGCGGCATCGAAAGTCATCGCGATTTCCGGCAAGGACCGCGGTGCCATCCTGCCTGCGGGCAAGGCCGGCACGCCCTACATGTACATGGACGACTCGGGCCAGTTTGCGTCCAGCACCCATTACATGAAAGAGCACCCGGCATGGGTCAACGCCTTCAACAGCGCCAAACCTGCAGACCGGTACTTCAAAACTGAATGGACGCCGCTGTTACCCGACGCCGCCTATGCACGTTCATTGCCCGACAACCAGCCCTGGTACTCACGCGGTGGGCAGTTGCCGGCCATGATGGGCGCGCTTTCAGACACCTCCCCCACACCGGCGTTTTATGCAGGCCTGTTGCGCAGCCCGTTTGCTGATGCACTGGCGCTTGACTTTGCGCGTGCGGCCATTGCGGGTGAGCAATTGGGCCAGGATGCATCGCCCGATATTTTGTCGATCAGTCTTTCCGGTCATGACTATGTGAACCATGCCTTCAGTGCAGAGTCGCGCCTGTCGCATGACCACCTGCTGCACCTTGACCGTTTGCTGCAGGCCTTTTTTATTGACCTGGATGCGCGTGTAGGCAAGGGCAATTACGTCGCCGTGCTGACCGCTGACCACGGCTTCATGCCTGCACCTGAGGTGCTTGCTGCGCAGGGGCTGGCGTCAGGCCGGGTGAGTTCTGCCCTGATGCTTGGCCGGATCAATGCGGGACTTGCGGCACGTTTCGGTCCCGGCCGCTGGGCCAGCTTCTCTGCTTCGTCGTTGCTGCTTGATAAAAACCTGATCGCACAAACGAAAGCCGATGCCAACGCCGTGATCGAAGAGGCCCGCAAACTGCTGCTGGCAGAACCAGCCATAGCCACGGCCTATACCCGGCGCGAGCTTGAAAGCCGCAGCCGTGCCGGCGAGCCATCGTTTGCGGCGTCTGAAAAATCCTGGCACCGTGATGTCTCGGGCGACATCCAGTACACCATCAGGCAGAACTGGATGTTTGGCGGCAGCACCGGCGCCACGCACGGCTCGCCCTATGACTATGACAACCATGTGCCCTTGCTGGTGTACGGCCCGGCGTGGGTGAAACCCGGGCGCATTGACAGCCGCGTTCACATGTCTGATCTGGCTCCTACGCTGTCGCGCATATTGGGCGTCGCCACGCCGTCCATGTCCGAAGGCCGCCTGTTGCCGCTGCAGGCACAACCCTAACGTCCTTGCTTGCCATCCCGGTAAAGCCCGGCAATCACATTGCGCAGCCAGATGTGGCCAGGGTCCCTGGCCTGCCTTTCGTGCCAATGCTGCTTGACCTGGTAAGTCGGTATCGCAAAAGGTGGTTTCCACACGTTGACTTCTGATCCCCTCGCCATGATCTCGCCAGCCTTGCGCGGCAGCGTGCACAAATAGTCGGTGGCACCTATGACGGTGGCCAGCCCGATGAAGTTGGGTATCTGCACGCCCACCTTGCGCTGCACGTTCTGCTCGCGTATGGAGCTGTCGACCACCAGGTGGCCTGTGCCCGATGAACTGACCAGTACATGCAGCTCTGACTCGTAGCGCTTTAGCGTCAGCTCGCGCTTGATGCGCGGGTGGTCGCGCCGCGCCAGGCA
>JAZKHN010000130.1:14819-17106 GCA_040385325.1 Pseudomonadota bacterium | reverse complement strand
AAATGTCGCTGCCTGAAGTGGCCGTCATCGAGGCAAATATTTCGTGCCCCAACCTTGAGGCCGACGGCATGGCTTTCGCCATGTCGCCCGAGACCACGTACAGGGCGGTCAGCGCCATTCGGGCCGTGACGCGCCACCCTTTCTGGGTCAAGCTCACGCCGAATGCATCGAACATTGCGGTGGTGGCCAAGGCGGCTGAAGAAGCCGGTGCCGACGCCATTGTTATGGGCAACACCATACTGGGTATGGCCATAGACATCCGCACGCGCAAACCCAAACTGGGCAATGTGATGGGCGGTTTGTCTGGCCCGGCCATCAAGCCGATTGCCCTGCGGCTGGTGCACCAGTGCTTTCGGGCAGTGCGGCTGCCCATCATTGGCTGCGGCGGCATCAGCACGGCTGAAGATGCGATTGAGTTCATGCTGGCCGGCGCGAGCGCGGTGCAGGTCGGTACCGCATCGTTTATTGACCCCGGCGTGATGCAGAAAATCATCGACGGGCTTGCGGCCTATTGCACAGAGATGGGCATTCAGAACATCCGTGAATTGACGGGCGAGGTCATGCTGGACCGCCAGCTCACAGACCGCTGGCTGCGTTTTGCGCAGCAGTCGGGTTAGCGGACTGCGTATGGGCATTGAAGAACTCCAGTCGCTGGCCGAGGCCCTGTTTGACGGCGTGCGCAAGCTGTCTGAAGACGGTGTGGGAGTGACGCGTGCCTCTTACGGCGAAGGTGAAAGTGCCGCCGCAGACTTCCTGCGCGACTTTGCTGAAAAAGAAGGCCTGCAGGTCACCGTCGACAGGGCCGCCAACCTGGTGTTCAGCCTGCCGGGTGTGGGCGATGCGCCGGGTGTGTGGATCGGCTCGCACCTCGATTCAGTGCCCCAGGGCGGCAACTTTGACGGGCTGGCAGGCGTGGTCGCAGGCTTGCTCAGCCTGGTCAAACAACAACGCAGTAATCAACCGACGGCCAAACCGCTGCGGGTGATCGGCTTTCGTGGTGAAGAAAGCGCCTGGTTCGGCAAGGCCTATATCGGCTCGGGCGCGCTTTTCGGCAAGCTCACGCCTGAAGATCTCGAACTGAAACAGCGCTCCACAAAACAGACGCTCGCAGAGTGCATGGCAGCTGTGGGTGCAGACGTGCAGGCCGTTCGTGAACAACAACACCTGCTGTACCTGAAACAGGTCAGCGCCTACCTCGAACTGCACATCGAGCAGGGTCCAGTGATGGTGGCGCGTGAACTGCCTCTGGCGGTGGTCTCGGGCATACGCGGCAATGTGCGCCACAACCAGGTGGTCTGCACCGGCGAGGCCGGGCATTCAGGGGTCGTGCCGCGCTGGCTGCGCCGCGATGCGATGTTTGCAGTGGCCGACCTGATCATTCGGCTTGATGATCATTGGCGTGTGCTGCTGGAGCGCGGCACCGACCTGGTGGTGACCACCGGCGTGGTGACCACTGATCCGGCCGAGCATTCCATCTCGCGCATACCGGGCCGTGTCAACTTCAGTTTTGAAGCGCGCAGCAAGAGCCCGGACACCCTCGAAGCCTTCTACCAGCTCATGCATGCCGAGTGCAATGCGATTTCGCGTGAGCGCGGCGTGACCTTCGCATTTGACCGCCGCCAGATGTCTGAGCCGGCGCAGATGGACCCGGCTATCTGCGCGGTGATTGCCGACGCCTGCAAGCAGCGCGGCACGACCTATGACGTGATTCCCAGCGGGGCAGGGCATGACGCATCGCTGTTTGCCAATGCAGGCATTCCATCGGGCATGCTTTTTATCCGCAACCAGAACGGGTCACATAACCCCGATGAGGCGATGGAGATCAGCGACTTCATGCTGGGTGTGCAGGTGCTGGATGACGCGGTTGAAAAGTTGTCGGCATCAGGCGCTTGAGCCGGACAGTCAAAATACACCCATGACATTTGCCTCATCGATTGACTACGCCGCCCTGGGTGACCGCCTGCGTGCCTACCGCGTCGGCGCCTCGCTGCAGGCAGAAGACGTCGCTGCCCAGCTGGGTGTGTCGCGCGCCGTGGTGTACCGCATGGAAAAAGGCGAGATCGTCAAGCTTGAAACGGTAGAGAAGCTGGCCCAGCTGCTGGGCACGTCGATGGCGTCGCTGATGGGCGTCGAGGTCGAGTACTACGCCAACTTCCTGAGTTTCTTCGAGCGCATGCGGCAACTGGAGCAGGGCGCGGACCGCATCATGGCGCACTTTGAGCCGATATCGCTGCTGCTCACATCCGGCGATTACCTCGACTACCTGCGCCTCATGCTGCTGGAGACC
>JAZKHN010000130.1:10308-14719 GCA_040385325.1 Pseudomonadota bacterium | reverse complement strand
GACCTGATGGAAAGTGAACCCATGCATGTGCAGGTGGGCCTGGTGGACGATGCCATGCCGTCTTCCACCTTCCAGCTGTTCCAGGGTGCCGAACGCTCGGTGCTGGCGGTCAGTCCTTTTCGACTGGGCGAGTTGCCGAATGTGCGCAACGGCATAGCAACCGTCACCGCGTCGCCCGAAGCCGTCAGGCTGTATGAAGAGATGATCGAGCGGCTCTGGAAAGCCGCTTACAAGGGCAAGGCCGGGGCAGAGCGTTTGCGCAGGCTGCTGGCCAAGGCATAAGAACACGCGGAAAGCACAACCATGACGTTTCATCCGGACAGGGACACTTCAGGCCAGGTGGCGCGGCTGCTGCTGGACAGCGGCTGCGTGCAGGTCCGGGCGGAAGAGCCTTTTCGCCTGCCATCCGGATGGGCCAGCCCCGTCTACATGGATTGCCGGCGCCTGATTTCATTTCCGGCCGTTCGCCGCGAGCTGCTGGTGCAGGGTCTCGCCTTGCTGAAGGCGCGGGGTTGCCTTGACGGCATTGATGCGATTGCCGGCGCAGAAGCCAGCGGCATCGCCTTTGCCGCCTGGATGGCTGACGAACTGGACCGGCCTCTTGTATATGTACGCAAGCAGACGAGGGGCCTCGGGCTCGGCAGCCAGATGGTCGGCGCAATACCGCCTTCAGGCCGGCTGTTGCTGGTCGATGACCTGCTGGCAGCAGGCACATCCAAGGCGAACTTTGTCCGCGCCATCCATGCTGCCGGCGCCGGCGTCAAAGACATTTTTGTGATTTTTGACTATGGCACCTTTCCGGTGGATGCCTTGCTGGACCCGCTCAAGGTCACCGTGCATTCGCTGGCAAGCTGGCCGGACGTGCTGGCTGCCGCACGCGGGCGTGGAGACTTTGACGACCGTGCCCTCGCCGAACTGGAGGCCTTCCTGGCCGACCCGGCACGCTGGTCCGCGGCGCATGGCGGTATTTCGCAGCCTGCACGGCCTTTATGATGGCACTTTAGGAGTAAGACACGATGACTTTTGATGAAGAAGCAGGCAGGTTTGAGGCGGCGGAGTCCGGCACGGACTCATTCAAGCTGCTCTACAAGGCTGCTTTTCGCCTGATGACCGAAGACCCTGCACATGCAGCGTTTTACTTTGTCATCGGTGTTGCAGCCCATGGTTACGTGCTGCGTTACGAAGACCAGGGCGTGAGCCCGGAAGCTGCCGACAACGCAAAATCCCTCGTCGTCGGATTTAATAAAAAAATCGCACAAGCCCTGGCTTCACCACCCGATGTGGGGTTGCGATTGCTGGGTGAAGTCACGTCGGATTACCAGTTCAAGGTCCACGACTTCTGATGATTTGCGACCTTGGCGGCCTGGTTTTGGATCAGGAACGTTGAGGGTCGGGATACAGAAGGCCGTGAAGGCGGCCTCTGGCCTCGCGTGAAAATGGCTTCCACCTGCCTTCGGGCTGCGCCAGCCTGTCTGCCACGGCCCACCAGGCACTCGGGTTGACGCCCAGCCCGATGTGGCTGGCAATGACTTCTATGTTTTCAGTGTGCGGCCTTGTCTTGTCCGGCGCCTGGATGCTGGCCTGCCAGGCCACCACCCCGTCGGTACGTGAATAAATGCTGGTCGTTGGCACCGGCGGTGCCCCCGGCAGGTCATAACTTTCAGCTTCGCGTTCAATCTTGCGCCCGCTCGCCAGCTCGTAAATGCGCCAGGCATTGGTGGCCTTGTGCGATCCCGCAAAGGGTGTGCCGAGGGTGATGACGCAGCGAACCATCTCCGGCAACTCCTTGGCCAGCTCGCGCGCATACACACCGCCCAGGCTCCAGCCGATCAGGCTGACTTTTTGGCCCGTGCTTTCAAAGGTACGGATGAGGTTGTTTTTGGCCTCGTCGAGCACCCCTGCGCGGGGGCCGAAGTTGAAACCCTGCTCCCAGCCCCATGGTTTGTAGTTGAGCGACTGCAGGTAATGCCTGAGCGGCACAGTGGACGCATCGTTGGCCGACAGGCCGGGGAACACCATCACGGCGTGGCCATCTCCCTTGGTTGCACGGGCCAGCAAGGGCCATGACGGCAGCAGCGCACCAAACTCCCAGAACGCACGCAGTTCAAGTGCCAGCAGCCATGCGCTGGGCGGTTGGTCGTGGGGCATCGCGAAATTATCTTGAGGCTGTTTTGCGGACTGGTTTCTTGACTGCGGTTTTTTTGACGATGGGCTTGCCATGGCTTGGGGCATTGGATGGTTTTGCTTTTGTGGGCTTGACAGCAGTATCAGGGCGCTTTGCTGCTTTTACAGAGGGAGCTTTCTCTAACGGGGCCGCTTTGATGACCTTTTCCGTCGCCTTGGCGACTGTTGCCTGACTGGCGGGTGCCAGCAGGCTTTGCGCTTCCCTGAACGCCGCCTCAATCGCTTTGGCCAGGTCGTTGGCATAAGGCAGGGCTTTTTTGTCTGCCACGATGCCGAAATCAACATGGCCTGCGTAGGTCTGGATGGTGATGTTCAGCGCCAGGCCATGCAGGATGATGGACAGCGGGTGAAAGGTCAGGAACTGCGCGCCCGCAAGATACAGGGGCACAGGCGCACCAGGCACGTTGGAGATCGCCAGGTTGGCCACCATGGGCAGGCGGCTGGCCATGCCGCTCTTGCCATAGGCATTCAGGGCCATTTTTGCTGCGCCGCCGACCAGCCAGGGTGCCAGCAGGGAAGGGTAGTCGGTGGGCAACAGGCCCTTGAGGCTTTGCATCGAGGTTTTGACCTTCGCCGTCGAGGCCATGATGGCGTTCATGCGCTTGAGCGGGTGCGCCAGGTGTGTACCGAGTTCAACCAGGGTCATGCTCACCTGGTTGCCAAGATTTGTGGCATCCGTCGCACCAGCCTCGCGCAGCGACACCGGCATGGCAGCCACCAGCGATTTTTTCGGCAGGCTGTGGTGCTGCGTCAGGTAGCTGCGAAGGGCCGTCGAGCAGAGCCACAGCACGATGTCGTTGAATGAGCCGTCCACCGCCTTGCCCATGGCCTTGCACTCTGCCAGCGGTACCGTGGCAGTGACAAATACGCGCCCAGTGGTGATGCCGGCGTTGAAGGGCGTGGCGGGGGCCAGTTTCATGGGCATTTTGGCCTTCACGCCCGTGGCCGAGGTTCCCACTGATTGCCTGGCGAGTGTGCTTCCAAAAGTACTGGCAGCAGAAGGCAGGGACCTGGCGGCCTTGACCAGTTGACCCAGCGAACTGGAGAACACAGAGCCAATCATCTTGCCCAGTTTGAGGTCCGATTCCAGCTTGCGGCGCCGCGCAGGATCTGGCGGCGGTACTTCGCGCGGCACCGGGCCCACGTCCAGCAGCGCGTTGGCGAGCATGACACCGCCCTTGCCATCAAGCGCCGCATGGTGAATCTTTGAAAAGAAACCGGCGACCACCTTGCCGCCTTGAGATTCGGGAAGCTTGATGCGGTCAAAAATATAGAACTCCCAGAGCGGGTAGTTGCGGTCTATCAACTCCCCATGCAGCTGGGCGCAAAGCTTGTGAGCCTCTGCCAGCGTCATCGCTGCCGCCCCCTTTTTGGCGGAATCCGCACGGCGGATGTGGAAACCTATGTCGACTGAATCGGCCTCGACCCAGAGGGGGTGGCCCAGATCCAGCGGCATGAACACCAGCTTGCGGCTGAAGACGGGTGCCAGATGCATGCGCAGGGCAATGTGTCTGGTGACCTCCTTGTGGAAGCTGCCCTTGAAGCCGGCTGGCAGCTCGCAGAGGTTGAAGGAGCCCACATGCATGGGCATCTCGGGGGTCTCAAGGTAAAGAAAGGTCGCGTCCAGCCCGGTCAGTGATTTCATTGTTGTTGTCTCCGTATGAGCCACGTTAACCGAGCCGCGTTGGACGCGGCACTAGGGTTAGCCGCGATTGCTCCGGCGTTCCGGACTCAACCGTGGGGAGCGCCGCAGGTACCGGATTTACTATGAATTTGGTAGCGGCTCACGCACGTATTTAAAGGGCTGCAGCCGATTTGATGCCTGAAAACAGGCCTTTTTTGCCTGTTTTTTAAGCACTTGCCCAGCCTGGACAGGTCTGGAAGGACAAATGTTAACTTCCATATTAACAATCGCTAAAATTTTAACGTATACATTAAAATTTTGCCGTAAACATTAAAATCTGATAATTTGGCCAACCCGCGGCTCGCGTCCCGGTCACTCGCAGGCCAGCAGCCCCTGGTCATCGTCGGTCAGTCCTGCGACTGGTGTGGCCTTGGCCAGTGCCAGCCAGACCCCAAAGGGCAGGGCCTGCCTCTGGCGCCGGGGCGCAGCACGCATGACGGTCAGCTTGCCGTTTTGAGCAAGCATGACACCGCATTCGAGCGGGATTTCTTCTGCGGTGGCGATTGGGAGGCCTTTGGCGTCGCAGCCCAGCACGTACCAGCA
>JAZKHN010000130.1:0-10208 GCA_040385325.1 Pseudomonadota bacterium | reverse complement strand
GCGGCCGGCGCGCACCATGTCGCGGGCGACGCGCTCTACAAGGGTTTCGTGTTTTGAAAGGGCAGAGCGGTTGCGCACCAATGCGCTGGCGAGATGAGCCATGCCCGCGTCGGTCACGCGCAGGGTTTCATGGCCCAAGTTGCCGGGCACGCGTTCAAGCAGGCCTGCGGCCAGCAGTTCGATTTCAAGCAGGTCCTGGCAGGGCCAGCCGGCGGAGCGGTAGATTTCGCGCAAGCGCCTGGCATGGGCGCGGCCCAAAGGATGGTCGGGGGCGAATGACGAGATGTTTTGCATGGCGACGATCTGGTATTTTGCCCTGCGTGCCAGGTCAACAGGCGAAAAAAAGCCGGGACTAGCCCGGCTTTTGCATGTCGAAGCTTTAGCTCAGAACGCGTATTTGAGACCGAGTGAGACGTTGTTGCCACGCACCGTGCCGCCGAAGCCGCTACCGCTGATCATCTTGCCGAAGTCTTCGTATTCAAGGCGGACTGCCAGAGCTGGCGTGATGTTGTAAGCCGCGCCGATGCCCACCATCAACGAACTCTGCGAGCCGCTTGCCGATGCATTCACACCGGGAGCAACCACATTGACATTGCCGGAGTTGCTGGTCACGCCGAGCTTGCCAAACAGCGAGAAGCCTGAAGACATCGGCAGGGTACCGGTACCGGCAATGCTGAACTGCGAGCTGCGATAGGCGCCAGTGCCAATAACAGCGTTTGCACCGTTGCGAATCTGGAAATCACGGCTTCCGAGGTCGGTATATTGCCCTTCAACGCCCCAGTTTGGCGTGGCCTGATAGCCCAGAAAAACCTTGGCCGAACCCTTGTTTGAGTTTGCGCCGGTCACGCTGTTGGGCGCGATACCCTGGGAACCGTCAACACCCGTAATTTTGCTGGAGCCCACGCCGGCACCTACATACCACTGTGCGGATGCTGGCATCGACACCAATGCAGCTGCAATTGCGCATGCTGAAATAATTGTTTTCACTTTGGAAGTTTCCGTTGGATGGTTCGACGACATGCCAAACCTGTGCAAATTCTACGGGCATGTGTAGGATATTGCTTACTATTGGTGCGTAAAACGGCGTGAAGTCGCCGTTTTGCAACAATTCTTGCATCAACGTGGTGCGTTAATCTGGCCGGAATGTCACCTTGAATGGCGTTCGCTGTTCGAGCTCATGCATATAGGCATCGATTCCAGTGCCCTCCCGTTCCAGGAAACGTTCGACGGCATCTGCGAATGCGGGATGCGCCAGCCAGTGTGCGCTGGTGGTTTTGACAGGAAGGAGGGCACGCGCCATTTTGTGCTCGCCCTGGGCACCCCCTTCAAAACGCCGGTATCCGTTCGCAATGCACCACTCCAGCGGCTGGTAATAACAGGCTTCGAAGTGCAGGGCATCCACGCGGGCCAGCGCCCCCCAATAGCGGCCGTAGGCAACCGGTTGCCCTCCCGTGCCTGTGGTGGGCGGCGCTGCACTGAGAGCGATCAGGCTGGCGGCGATGGCCTGTATTGCGCCGTCCGCGCTGGTGTGTTCAGCGATAAACAGCAGCCAGTTCTCCGGCATCGTGTCCTGCATTCGCTGGAAGAAATCGCGGCTCAGGTAGGGTGCGTTGCCATGTTCGAGATAGGTGCGTTCGTAGCATTTGTAGAAGAAGTCCCAGTCGCCACCCGATATGTCCTTGCCCAAAGCCCGGCGAAAGGTGATGCCGGCGTCGGCCACCTTGCGCCGCTCCTGACGGATTTTCTTGCGCTTTTCCTGGTTGAGGGACATCAGGAAGTCTTCGAAGTCCCTGAATGGGGTTGCTGCCGCTGAAGGAGCGGTGTCTGCGGGCAATGGGGGTCGATGGGGGGCTGCATTTGTCCAGTGAAACTGCACGGTATGTCTCAGCATCAGGCCCGCTTCATCGCACGCGGCCACATCGTCGTCCGCAACAAACAGCAGATGCAGGGACGACAGCTTTTCATCTTCACACCATGCGATGACTGCCTTGATTAGCAGGGAGCGCTCATCAAACGTGCGGGCAAGCAATCGTGCACCGGGCACCGGTGTGAACGGGGCTGCGACCAGCGCCTTGGGGTAGTACGTCAGGCCGTGCTGCTGATACGCATTGGCCCAGGCCCAGTCGAAAACATATTCACCGTAGGAGTGCGCCTTCAGGTACAGCGCACAGGCACCTGCCAGTTTCTGGCCCTGCCACAAGGTGATGAAGCGGGGTGTCCAGCCGGTCTCGGGCACGGCACTGCCGCTCTGGTGCATGGCAGCAAGGTATTCGTGGCGCATGAAGGGGTTTACCCCCCCGTTTTTGTCCTGTTCTGACAGCAATGAATTCCACGCCGCGGCATCCACATCCAGCGGGGAATCCAGCACACGAATGACATAATCGTTTGAGTCTTTTTTCACGTGTTTGCGGGTTCCATCTTTTTTATGCCACTCAAAATTTGCGTCGCCCAATTGAACTACTGTGTGGGCGACATGCCGGGTAACGCACAAAAAATCATCGAAGCCGCCCGGACGGCCTACGCTGAGGGTGCGCGACTGGTGGTCACGCCCGAGCTGGCCATCTGTGGCTACGCAGCTGAAGACCTTTTTTTGCGTCCTTCCTTTATTCGCGCCTGTGATGATGCCGTGAATCAGGTGGCCCACGCGCTGGCCGGGTTAAAAGGCCTGACCGTGGTGGTGGGCACACCGACCCACGGAGACAGCGGGCTGGGTGTGCGCACCAAAAGTGTGGAAGTGCAGCAGCGCCACAACGCGGCCATGGTGCTGCATGAAGGGCGCATCATCGAAACCTACGCCAAGCGCGAGTTGCCGAACTACCAGGTGTTTGACGAGCGGCGGTACTTCACACCGGGCAAAGGTACGTGTGTGTTCCAGGCCGGAGAGGGCGATGACGCCATCAGCGTGGGGCTGCTTATTTGTGAAGATGCCTGGTTTGAAGAGCCGGCCCGCCTTGCGGCTGAATCCGGTGCCGAGATGCTGGTGGTCATGAACGCCTCTCCGTTCCATGTGGGCAAGGGTGGCGAGCGGGAGGCCATGATGGCGGCCCGTGCGCAGGCTACCGCTTTGCCGCTGGTCTATGCGCATCTGGTGGGTGGTCAGGATGAAATTGTTTTTGAAGGTGGCTCGTTTGCCCTCGGTGCTGACGGTAGGCTGGCCGGGCGGGCTGAAAGTTTCAGGGAAAGCCTGTTTGCCATCGAGGCGCGCCGGGTGCAACCGGGCATTGAATTGACGGCAAAATTAGTGCCTGTGCGCAGCCACGAGGCAGACCTTTGGGATGCGCTGGTTCTTGGCGTGCGTGACTATCTTGGAAAGAACGGCTTTCCCGGTGCGATTCTCGGTCTTTCGGGCGGTATTGATTCGGCGCTGGTGCTCGCCATCGCCGTAGATGCGCTGGGTGCGGACAAGGTGCGTACGGTGATGATGCCATCGCCCTACACAGCTGACATTTCCTGGATCGATGCCCGTGAAATGGCCACCCGCATGAAGGTGCGCTACGACGAGATATCCATCGTCCCCGAGTTCGAGGCTTTCAAGGCATCGCTGGCGGGGGAGTTCAAGGGCCTGCCGGAAGACACCACAGAGGAAAACATCCAGGCACGCATCCGCGGCGTGTTCCTGATGGCGCTGTCCAACAAGTTCGGCTCGATTGTGCTCACGACGGGCAACAAGAGCGAAATGGCCACAGGTTATTGCACCCTGTACGGCGACATGGCGGGTGGTTTTGCCGTCATCAAGGACCTGTTGAAAACAACGGTCTTCAGGCTGGCGCGCTGGCGCAATGAGAACGACCCCTACGGCACAGGCAGCCAACCCATCCCCGAGCGCATCATCACCCGGCCGCCGAGTGCCGAGTTAAGGCCTGACCAGACGGACCAGGACAGCTTGCCGGCTTATGAAGTGCTCGATGCCATCCTGGAGCGCTACATGGAAAACGACCAGAGCATAGACCGCATCATCGCCGCAGGTTTTGATGCGGCGGTGGTCGAGCGCGTCACGCGGCTTATCAAGATCAACGAGTACAAGCGGCGGCAGGCACCGGTTGGCGTTCGGGTAACTCACAGGAGTTTCGGCAAGGATTGGCGCTACCCTATCACCAGCAAATTCAGGGCTTGAAGCGGCTGCCCGAGACGATTGGCCGAACACGCGCTACATTCATGCCAACGACATGGCTGACCAGCTTTAATTAACGGAGACTTCAGTGAAACAAATTACCGCCATCCTCAAACCTTTCAAGCTGGAAGAGGTGCGTGAAGCACTTGCTGAATGCGGCGTCACCGGCCTGACCGTGACGGAGGTCAAGGGTTTTGGCCGCCAGAAGGGCCATACCGAGCTGTACCGGGGCGCCGAATATGTGGTCGACTTCCTTCCCAAGGTCAAGGTTGAAGTCGTGGTGAAGAGCGAAGAGGTTGATCGCTGCGTGGAGGCCATTGTGCGCGCCGCACGTACCGGGAAGATCGGCGATGGCAAGATTTTCATCACCAGCGTCGAGCGCGTTCTGCGCATACGCACGGGTGAGGAAGACAACGACGCCGTCTGATTTCCGGCCAGGCCGAGGTCTGAAATTCAGTTCAGATCTGGTCCAGCCGGGTGGCGGCCGGCGAAACTTCAGACGCCTTGACCAGCTCTGCCAGCAGCGGCTCCGCGTCATTGCCTGTCCTGATGAGGTCCATCAAGGCGTCGCTCATGAAGCCCGCAGCTACCGATGAGCGCAGAAAAACCAGCAGGCTGTCGTAGTACCCGTCGAGATTGAGCAGGCCAACCGGCTTGTCGTGATAGCCCAGTTGACGCCAGGTCCAGACTTCAAAGAACTCTTCAAGCGTGCCTATGCCTCCCGGCAGGGCGAGAAAGGCGCCGGCGTTCTCGGCCATGATGCGTTTGCGTTCGTGCATGTTTTCAACGATGTGCAGTTCCGTGCAGCCACTGTGTGCCCATTCCTTTTCAACCAGGGCTCTGGGAATGACGCCTATCACGCGTCCACCAGCAGCCAGCGTGGCGTCGGCAACGATACCCATCAGCCCGTTACGACCGCCTCCGTAGACCAGTTGTCCGCCATGTTGGCCTATCCAGGTCCCGACAAATTCCGCGGCGGCTGAAAATTTCAAATCGTTTCCGGCACGGGAGCCGCAGTAAACGCACAGTGAAAACGACGGGTTTGCGGGGAGTGACAAGGTATTTTTATCCGAAAAATTTGTGCAGCAGGGCCATTAACCACGTACCGGCGCACAGCACCAGGCTGAGCAGTACGGCTGCACTGCCCATGTCTTTCGCGCGTTTGGAGAGGTCGTGCCATTCAGGGCCAATACGGTCAATGGCGGTCTCTATGCCCGTGTTCAGCAGTTCAACAATCATGATGAGAATGACGGTACCGGCCAGCATGGCGGTTTCCAGCCATGTGCTTCCCAGCCAGAAGGCAGCGGGAAGCAACACGATGGACGCCAAAAGTTCCTGCCTGAAAGCCGTTTCGTGCCATCCGGCACGCAACCCGGCGAGTGAATAGCCTAACGCATGCCACAGACGGCTCAAGCCTTTGCGGTGTTTCTGGAGATTGGCTTCGGGGGCCTGGGACGAGGTTGCTGTGTGAGGAGCTTGTTCAAACATGCCAGCATTTTGCAAGCGCATTGTTGCAGCTTGATGTTTTATTTATATGGGAATCAAGCGACTTTTTCTGCCGTTCGCTTGTTTTGCCGCGATCGTTCCGGCGCGATCCACGTGACCAGTTGCGTGCCGGCCCAGGCATCGTGCCAGAACTGTTTTTGCGGTTGAAATCGGGCGAGCACCGCCCAAACGCCCACCCAACCAAGCGCAAGCACCGCACCTTCGATGCCGCGCAGCCCTAAAACCCAACTAACGCCAAGAGGCGGCAAAAACCACATCCAGCTCAACACGTAGCGAAGCAGGGCGCGTTTTTGGGTAATGGGCGCTCCGGCCTTATCGACTACTCGTATGTTCCATGTTTTCATGGCCAGCGTCTGACCTTTGGCCCAGAACCACACGAAGTAGATGCCAAAAACAACGAACAGGAAAGCCTGCAGCGCATGGCGATTGTCGAGGGCGTTACGTGTCTGGCTGAGGGTACTGAAAAGATAGCCGGCCATGAAGACAACGCCGAACATCAGCAGGCCCTCATAGACCCAACACGCCATACGTCTGGGCAAGGATGGTACGGACAAAGTATTCACTGGGGATGTAGTCGCGGATTTCGGTGGTTTCCGGGCTCCGGCTTTTGGATTGCGTGCCATTTTGCACACACGCCATGCAGTGAACAGGTTAACGCTGAACCGCAGGTGCCGGGCTTGCTGCAGCGGGAATGCTGGCAGATGCCCTGGATGGCTCGATTTTAGGGGCAGTTTTAACGCCGCCAGGAGGAACCGCCGCAAGTTTTTGGGGGGCAACCGGCTTGACTGCTGTGGCCGCACCGGCGGGGCGAACCGTTGCCTTGGCTGCAAGTTTCTGTTTCTCTTCCGGGCTGAGCGCCTGGTAGGTTTGCCACTTTGCTTTTTTCTCTTCGGGCGTCAGCTGCTTTGAAAGCTCTTTGGTTTTGGCGAAATTCAGCCGCGCCTCAGCGCGCTGCTGTGGGCTCAGCGCCACCCATTCGTTCATGCGGCTGTGCATGGTTGTCTGTCCCTCAGGGGGCAAGGAATGGTAGTTTTTGGAGATTTCCAGCCATTTGCGCTTCTGGGGTTCGCTGATGCTGTCCCAGCTTGCTGCGAGGGGCTTGAGCGTCTGCTGCTGCATGGCTGTGAGCTCCATCCATGAAGGTCTTGAGACTACGGGAACTGCTTTGACGTTTGAGGCTGCTGCCTTGCTGCCCGCCGCCGCGCTGGACACTGGTAGCGGCCTCACGGGTTGTTGCTGGGCGAGCGCTGGAATTGATGAAGCGGCCAGCAGAAAAAATGCCAGGAACACAAAACCGGCCCTTGTCAGGGTTCTGACCTGGAGGGAACGAACAGCAGTGAGTCCGCTGGTGGTTGAAGCAGAGATGGATACAGCCAGCGCGATCATTTTGTCAATCGGATGGCAAGGTCTAGCGGGTAGCTTTCAAAAACTGGACAAAACCAGGATCGGCAAAAGCGGCCGGGGGAAGCTCGTCTGTCAGCAGTGCCACATCGACTTCCGCCACTTCCTGTGCCCGGTTGTCATTCTGGATCGAATTGATGGTCAACAACCCTACCACCAGTGCAAGCAATGGCACTACAGAGCCGATGCGTGACCACCAGTTGAGGCCATCTTCTGATCCCCAGCCAAGAACTGCGCTGCCGCCGGAGGTGGTGACAACTCCGGCGGTCTGGGTTTTGGCGACCTTGCGTTTTGCGACTGCCTGCACGCGGGCCGCACGAAGGCGCTCGGAAATATCGTAGGGCAGGTCAGCGGTGCCTGCAGAAAGATAGGAGGTGGCTTTGAGCGCAAAGCGGTCCTGAAGGATGTCGGCGCGATTTTGTAGTGAATTCGTCATAGTTTTATCCCTTTGGCGCCCAGTGCCTTACTGAGAGCCAGGACGGCTCGTGAACAGTGTGTTTTGACGCTGCCTTCAGAGCAGCCCATGGCAGCAGCAGTTTCAGCGACATCCATCTCCTCCCAGTAACGCATCAGAAACGCTTCCCGTTGACGGCCCGGCAACTGTTTTACTTCCTCTTCTATCTGGTGCAATATTTGAGCCCGTTCGGTCGCATCCTGGGCGCTTTCAGTACCCTCTGATCCGGTTTGGGTCTCTAAAGTTTCCAGAATATCGAAATCTCCGTCATCCCCGGCAGATTCGAAGTCGCTCATATTGGAGAAAATCGCATTTCTGGTCTTGCGGCGTCGAAACCAGTCCAGCGTGGTATTTGACAAAATCCGCTGAAAAAGCATGGGCAATTCTGCTGCGGGTTTGTCGCCATAGCTGTGCGCCAGTTTCATCATGCTGTCCTGGACGATGTCAAGAGCAGCTTCTTCATCCCGAACGTGGTAGATGCTTCGCTTGAAAGCCCGTTTTTCAACGCTTTTCAGGAAGTCGGAAAGTTCTTGTTCGGTTGCCAACGGTAGTGGAGTCCGGTTTTGTCCAGCGCTGTAGTTATATGTGGTGCTTTAGTCAAAATTATCGCATCGCAAGGTACGTCGGAGACTGGATTTTGCCCTGCTGCGGTGATTGCGCAACATGAAATGTCATAATACGTCCTGCACTTCAAACGGCAAACGGGTCATGGCTCGGCGGTTTATGTTTCCGCTCATGGTTATGGCCTCAAGTCTCGACGCAGCCCCACAAGGGCAGGCGAAGAGGCACCCAAGGTATTTCGTTAGAGAAATTCACAAAGGTTCATCATCATGGAAATCTCCAGGGCGGAAATTACTTCCGCGGCAGCAGCGTCTGCAAACTCAATCTCATCGGCCGGACCGCAGGAACTGCGCGGGGCCGAAATCCTCATCAAATCCCTGCAGGCCGAGGGCGTCAAGTACATCTGGGGTTACCCGGGTGGCGCAGTACTTCATATATACGACGCCTTTTACAAGCAGGATTCAATACAGCACGTTTTGGTACGGCATGAACAGGCGGCTGTACACGCCGCCGATGGCTATGCCCGCGCTACCGGCGATGTCGGCGTGGCGCTTGTGACGTCCGGTCCGGGCGTGACCAATGCGATTACGGGTATCGCAACGGCCTACATGGACAGCATTCCCATGGTCATCATCACCGGACAGGTGCCGGTTGCCGCGATAGGCCTGGATGCATTTCAGGAGTGCGACACGGTTGGCATCACCAGACCCATCGTCAAGCACAACTTTCTGGTCAAAGACGTGCGGCACATGGCTGAGGTCATGAAGAAGGCTTTCCACATTGCAAGAAGCGGTCGGCCAGGCCCGGTGGTTGTAGACATTCCAAAGGATGTTTCATTCAATAAAACAGCATATTCAGGGTATCCCGACAGCGTTGAAATGCGCTCGTACAACCCTGTGCGCAAGGGTCACGGCGGCCAGATCCGGAAGGCTTTGCAATTGTTGATGACGGCCAAACGCCCTTACATCTACACCGGTGGCGGCGTCTTGCTGAGTAATGCCTCGCAGGAATTGCGTACGCTGGTCGACATGCTTGGCTATCCGTGCACGAACACGCTGATGGGCCTTGGTGCCTATCCGGCCAGTGACAAAAAATTCCTTGGCATGCTGGGAATGCACGGAACGGTTGAAGCCAACAACGCCATGCAGAACTGCGATGTTTTGCTTGCGGTTGGCGCACGTTTTGATGATCGCGTCATCGGCAACCCGAAGCACTTTGCCCAAAACGAAAGAAAAATCATCCATATCGACATTGATCCTTCGAGCATTTCAAAGCGCGTGAAGGTCGATATTCCCATCGTTGGCGACGTGAAGGATGTTCTGAATGAACTTATCGCGATGATCAGGGAGGCGGCGCTCAAACCCGACGCAAATGCACTTGGAGCATGGTGGGACACCATTGAAGGTTGGCGCAAACGGGATTGCTTGAAGTACAGCATGGGCAAGGGCGATGTCATCAAGCCTCAGTATGTGGTTGAGACGCTCTGGAACATGACCAAGGATGCAGATACCTACATTACCTCTGACGTGGGTCAGCATCAGATGTGGGCTGCACAGTATTACAGGTTTGACGAACCGCGGCGCTGGATTAACTCAGGGGGCCTGGGGACCATGGGCGTTGGCATTCCCTATGCCATGGGCATCAAGCTTGCCAAGCCGGATTCAGAAGTGTTTTGCATAACGGGCGAAGGCTCTGTGCAGATGTGCATTCAGGAGCTGTCGACCTGTCTGCAATACAACACGCCGATCAAGGTCGTTGCCTTGAACAACCGCTATCTGGGCATGGTTCGCCAGTGGCAGGAGCTCGACTACGAGGGTCGCTACAGCCACAGTTACATGGATGCACTGCCGAACTTCGTCAAGCTCGCGGAAGCGTATGGTCACGTTGGCATGCTGATCGAAAAGCCAGAGGATGTTGAGCCGGCGCTGCGGGAAGCCCGCAAGCTCAAGGACAGGACTGTCTTTATGGACTTCCGTACCGACCCTACCGAAAATGTCTTCCCAATGGTGCAAGCCGGCAAGGGCATTAACGAGATGCTTTTGGGGTCTGAGGACCTCTGAGTTTTTCAGTTACATCCATTTAATCCCCGTCTTCTGACGAATCTATTGCTTGCCAAGCCTGCGCATTACCGTGCGCAGGGGAGGGCAGCGAAAAGAGGAATCTTCTTATGAAACA
>JAZKHN010000129.1:8686-11999 GCA_040385325.1 Pseudomonadota bacterium | reverse complement strand
ACCTGGGCTCGTGACGACAGCGAGCATGTGCGCCGCCTGGCCAGCGAAGGCAGCCGCCCCCGCCTGCCATGGTCGTTCAGGCTGGATGCGCTGATGGCGGACCCGGAACTGGCCGCGCCCATTCTTGAAAAACTCAGGGCTGACGACAGTCTGTATGTGCGCAAGTCAGTGGCCAACCACCTCAACGACATCACCAAGCTGCACCCTGAATGGGTGATGTCGCGGCTTGAAAGCTGGCCGCTGGACAAACCCCAGACCGCGTGGATTGCACGGCATGCACTGCGCACGCTCATCAAACAGGGCGACAGGCGTGCACTGGCGGTGATAGGCGCCGGCAAAAAGGCCGATGTCAGGCTGGACGGTTTTACTGTCAGCCCGCAAAAGCTGTCGCTGGGCGACAGGCTGGATGTTTCGTTCACCCTCCAGTCAACATCCCGCAAGAGCCAGCGGCTCGTTGTCGACTACGCCATTCATTACGTGAAGAAGTCGGGCACCAGCTCAGCCAAGGTTTTCAAGCTGAAAGAACTGACCCTGGCACCGGGTGAAACGGTGCAGCTCAAACGCAGCCAGGTGGTGAAAGACTTCACCACGCGCGTTCACCATGCAGGCCATCATGCCGTCGATGTGATGGTCAACGGCGAGAAGATGGCCAGCGGCGGGTTTGACCTGACCCGCTGAGCACCTCGCCGTCCGCACGTGAAGTGCGTTGGGCTGTCGAGTTGACTTCAGGCCTTGAGCCGTTCGTTCTGCGGGAACATGTGACGCTTCGCCTCGTCGTCCATCTCCATCTTGAAGTTGAACTTTGCCTGCAGGCCCTCAGCGCGCTGGGCTGCGGGACGCGCGTTGATCTCGTCGAGCAGGCGTTTGACATTCGGCAGCTTGCCGAGGGCCTCAGGTCCCAGCACGCGGGGTAACGCCCTCGCCCAGCCCCATACAGCCATATCGACCAGCGTGTAGGTATCGCCCAGCATGTACTTGTGTCTGGCCAGCTGGTCATCAAGAAGTTTAAAGTGGCGCTCGGCCTCAAATGTGTAGCGGTTGATGGCGTAGGCGTTCTTTTCGGGCGCAGCGTGCTGAAAATGTACCGCCTGGCCGGAGTAAGGGCCGATGCCACTGGCCACAAACATCAGCCATGACAGCATCTGCCCGCGCGCAACAGGCGTGTTTTGCGGGAGGAACTGGCCAGACTTTTCAGCCAGGTAGAGCAGGATGGCATTGCTGTCGAACACCGTCACATCCCCATCGGTGATGGCGGGCGTCTTGCCGTTGGGGTTGATCTTGAGGAAGGCCGGCGAATGCTGCTCCCCCTTGCGCGTGTCCACCGCCATCAGCTCATACGGCAGGCCGGCTTCCTCCAGAAACAGCGCAACCTTGAGCGGATTGGGCGAGGGGTGGTAATAAAACTTGATCATGGTTGAGGACTTTCTGGTGGACAGCCCGGACGGGCGGCAAGACGGAAGCCATAAAAGGCATGAGGTAGCAGTCGAACTTCTGGATAATACTTGCATCAGCACTTGTATGCACGGGTACCGAATCGCCATCCCGCAGGGTCAGACGGTGCTAAATTAGCAGCTTGTGAGTACTTTATTGAAGGCCCGCCCAGCACCCTGGCGGATGGCAGCTCCGGTCGCATGTCTCAAGACATGGCACCGCATGCAACCGGTTTGTATGATTGAAGACAACACACGCTTTTCTGTGCCTGAATTTCCAACCAGCCCCCCGACCAGCGTCGCCTCGCAGGCTTCTCAACCAGACCCCGTCCAGGCCCTCCGTCGGGCCACGCGCGACCTTCATGAATCGCTTGACCAGCATCTCCCCCTTGCACGAGCCGACGCAGGGCTCGCAGATTACGCCACGCACCTTTGCGTGCTGCGTGACTGGCAGGCCGCGATCAGGCCATGGCTACTGCGCGCCGGGCAGACCGATCCAAATCTCGACCTGATCGCAGACGACCTGGCAGATTGCGCAGGCACGGGCTTTCCCCAACCGGCCTCGCCGGACACGACGGCGCTGCAAAACGCGGACGACGGCAGCGAGGCGTTCTGCTGGGGCATCGCCTATGTGCTTGAAGGCTCACGGCTGGGCGGCGAAGTGCTGTACCGCCGCCTTCAGCCAAGGCTTGCGCCACATCCACTCCGCTATCTGGGGCAGCGCGGCGCGGGAGGCCAGCCCTGGCCACAGTTCCTTGCAACGCTGCGGCAAAAACTGGCTGGCGATCAGGCAAGCCAGGCCGGTTGCAAGGGCGCGGTGGCTGCATTCCAGACGCTGCAGGCGCACTTCACGCAACAGGGGGCCCTTGCATGAATGCGGCCCTGCCCTCCGAAGTCACCCTCGACAACTGCGACCAGGAACCCATACATATCCCGGGGCATATCCAGCCGCACGGTGCGCTGTTCGCATTCGATGGGAAGGGATTGCTCTCGTTTTGCAGCAGCAACGCGCAAGCCCTGATGGGCGACCAGATTCCGGTACTTGGCGAAGCACTCGCGCCCCGTCACTTTGCAGCTTTTGAAGGTTTTCACGAGCTCATCGCCGCCGTACGCGAGGCACCGGATGGCGACGTGATTCCGCACGCGATGCAGGTCATGGACGAACACGGCACCTTTGATGTCATCGCCCACAGGAACGGGGACGGCATTGTGTGCGAATTTGAAAACGCCCTGAATGCCGTACCGGTACCCGCGAATTTTTCCTTTACCTCGCATCGCGCCACGGAGCGGCTCAAACGCCAGCAAGGCGTGGAAGGCCTGCTATCTGCCGCAGTGGAAGAAGTGCGGCGCATGACGGGTTTTGACCGGGTCATGGCCTACCGGTTCCGGCATGACGACAGTGGTGATGTGGTGGCCGAATCGGTATCAGATGCGCTTGACCCGTTTCTGGGGCGGCGTTATCCGGCCAGCGACATCCCGGTGCAGGCCAGGCGCCTCTACATCATCAACACGCTGCGCCTGATTGCCGACGTTCGGGCGGCTCCGGTACCCGTGCATGCAGCGCCCGGCACAGTCATTCCCCTGGACATGAGCCACGGCGTGCTGCGCAGCGTGTCGCCGGTTCACATCGAATACCTCACCAACATGGGCGTCGGCGCATCCATGAGCGTGTCCATCGTGATCAACGGCAAGCTCTGGGGCATGCTCGCCTGCCACCACATGCGGGCGCGCCGGGTGGCGTACACCGTGCGTATGGCCTGCGACGTGCTTGCACAGATTCTGGCGTCCAACCTGCAGGGTGCCCTTGCACGGGAACACGCTGCGCGCGCCGACGCTGCTGCCAGCCTGCGTTCGCGCGTGGTCGAGCAGGTGCTGCACGCAGA
>JAZKHN010000129.1:1438-8586 GCA_040385325.1 Pseudomonadota bacterium | reverse complement strand
GAATCCGAGAGCTGGCTGCTGCTGCTGCGCAAGGAGCAGATTGAAACCATCAACTGGGGCGGCAAGCCCGAGAAAAACTACACCGTCGGGCCACTCGGGCCGCGCCTGACGCCACGCGGATCTTTCGACCTGTGGCGGGAAACCGTTCGCGGCAAGGCTGTGCCATGGGATGACGTCGACCTGGACAGCGCGCAGAAGCTGCTCGGCGAACTGCTGCGTGCCGACGCCGCCCACCTGCAGGAAATCGGCCGCGCACGCAACCAGTTGATGGCCATGCTCGGCCATGACCTGCGTGACCCGATCCAGTCCATCTCGAACACAGCCACACTGCTGGGAAAAATGGGCGGCGACGACCGCATAGGCAAACGGCTGCAGTCTTCGAGTACCCGCATGCAGCGGCTGGTCGGACAGGTGATGGACATGTCACGGCTTCACAGCGGCAGCCTGACCTTCAACATGCAACAGGTTGATCTTGCCGCCCTGTTCGAGCAATTGATCGCCGAAACACGCGCAGCCCACCCCGGCATGCAGATCACCCCCAATATCCCGGCCCGGTCAGTCGCCGATGCAGACAGCGACCGCATTGCCCAGGTCCTGAGCAACCTCCTGAGCAATGCAAGCCATCACGGCACCCCGGGTGAGCCGGTGCTGGTCGAGCTTGACGATACGCAGGGCATGATCACCATCAAGGTCAGCAACAGCGGCCAGGCGATTCCCGAACCGCTGGCACAAACCCTGTTTCACCCCTTCAAGCGCAGCCGGACCGCATCCCCGACCAACCGAAACGGTCTCGGACTGGGCCTGTACATTGCGCACCAGGTGATCACGGGACACGGCGGCGAGTTGAGCTACAGCTACGACCAGTCTCATGTCGTGTTCACAGCCAGGTTTCCGGCGCTGCGCAGCTGATGCGCACACCACACATTGCAATGCATATGCGGTGCGCGACCCGGGCCGCGCAATCCAGCTGCCTGACAGGTGAGCGGGCATGATCAGCCCTGATTTCCCCGAAGATTCCCGACATGCCGTGGCACGGGCCAGGGCCACCGACGCAACACATACTCCGGTGGTGCTGATGGTCGAAGACGATGAACTGATACGTTCAAACACCGCCGAACTCATCCGGGAGTCAGGCTACGTCGTGATTGAAGCGGGCGACGCACACCAAGCGCTGCAAGCCTGGGCCTCGTGTTTGCCACTGGCCGCGAGAACCACGTCAGCAGGTTCAAGGATGCCGTGGTACGGGTCAAACCCCATGATGGCGACGCGATTGAAACCGCCTTGCAGATCGTCCTGCAGGCGCAGAGGGCATAACCGAGGTCAAACAAACCCATGCGCTGCGGGTTATTGAAGGTGGGACTACATTTGCCTGCTACCCGGTCCGCATTTATCTGACCGGCCCATACCCGCCTGCAACAACTTCAAATCATGACAAAACTCTCCGACTTCCCCATCACCCGAAAATGGCCTGCCCAGCACCCTGACCGCATCCAGCTGTATTCACTGCCCACACCCAATGGCGTAAAGGTTTCCATCATGCTGGAAGAGACCGGCCTGCCCTACGAAGCACATACGGTAAGTTTTGAAAAAAACGACCAGACCTCGCCCGAGTTCCTGTCACTCAACCCCAACAACAAGATACCCGCGATCCTCGACCCCGATGGCCCGGGCGGCAACCCACTGGCCCTGTTCGAGTCGGGCGCCATCCTGATTTACCTTGCGGACAAGTCCGGCAAATTCATTCCGCAAGATGCTGCAGGGCGCTACGAAACCATTCAATGGCTGATGTTCCAGATGGGCGGCATAGGCCCCATGTTTGGCCAGCTCGGTTTCTTCAACAAGTTTGCCGGCAAGGACTACGAAGACAAGCGCCCGCGTGACCGCTATGTGGCTGAATCCACCCGTCTGCTCGGCGTGCTCAACCAGCGCCTGGCCAACCGGGCATGGATTGTGGGCGACGACTACAGCATTGCCGACATCGCCACCTTCCCGTGGATACGCAACCTGGTCGGCTTTTATGAAGCCGGTGACCTCGTTGGCATCAGGAATTTCCCGAATGTCACACGCGCACTCGATGCATTTGTTGCGAGGCCGGCGGTGGCAAAAGGCCTGAACATCCCGCCACGGGGCTGACACCGATGCTGATTGCCCTGCCCCGTTCAGGACGTGGCAGCGGCATGCGGTGCATCGACCGCACTGGGCGGGTGCTTCGATGCGTAGTGCTCAAGAAATACATAAAGCAGCAGACCACCCCCCAAAGGCACGAGGTAATACAGCGCGCGGTAGGCCAATATGGCTCCCAGCAGCGTGCCCTGCTTCACAGAACCCGACAGCAGTGCCAGGTACACCGCTTCAAGCACGCCCAGCCCGCCAGGCACTGGTATGAACACACCGGCAATTGAAGCTGCCAACAGCACGCACAGCGTTGTACCGTACGGCACTTTCTGCCCCAGCAGCAAATACATCATCGCGCCCATCAGCGCCCAGTTGGTGGCAGACACAAGCAGTTGCACCACAGCAAGCCCGGGAGACGGCAGCCGCAGGTGTTTGCCGCGCACAACCCATTCGCGCCCTTTGGCCCATGCACAGGCCAGTACGTAGCCCACCGCCACAAGCATCAGCGCCACCCCCAGCATGCGCAATGTGGTGTGTCCCATCTGCGCCTGTGCAGGCGGCTCGATGAGGCCGGCTGCAAAGAGGCTTCCCGCCAGAAGGCCATAGCCCATCCAGTTGGTCGCCAGGCCCGTGCCAATGATCTGTGCAATCGTGAAGTCGCTGAGACCAGCGCGCGAATACAGCCGCGCGCGCAATGCCATGCCGCCCACCAGGGCGCCGAGGTTGAGATTGAGCGCGTAACTGGCAATCGCAATGGCCCAGGTCCGCCAGACCGGCAATGTGTGGCGCGTGTGGCGTCTGCCAATCAGGTCATAGCAGCCATAAATAAAGTGGCTGAGGGTCGCCAATCCCAGCACACCCAAAAGCAGGGCGAGCGGATAGTGCGTGAGAGCCTGCCACGCACCCTTCCAGTCAACCTTGTGCGCGTGCGACACAAGCAGGCCCAGCACCGCAATGCCGAACAGGGGCACTACCCAGCGGCGTAAACGGGGCCACAGGCCCTGCATGGCGGGTACAAGGGTCTGGTCAGTCATGGTTGTGGCCTGAACGGTCATGTCGCATCATCGCCGGGCTCATCGCACAAGCGCATTCACGCGCCGCCACACATGCCGTAAGAACTTTCCCACAAGCCGCATGCGGGCCTCGCCGCGTCATGTCACAACTCTTGCGGCGGACCGCCGGCGCCTGTAAACGGTGTTCCGGCGGCGCGCTGAAGCAGCAGCGACAAATGCTCTGCAGCAGGTGTCAGGGGGAAATGCGCGGAGTGCATCTGAACAATGTCCGGTGCGGCCAGAGTCTCGCTGACGGACAGCTGCTCCACCATGCCGCCAAACAGTTCGTTGTTGGCCCACACCTTGGGCAGCAGCACAAGCGCATCTGTCGTGGCAATCAGCACCACCAGCACCAGCATCGATTCGGCGCGTGTGCGCACAGTCGGGCTTGGCAAGCCATGCGCTGAAAACACTTCTTCGAATTCTTCTTCCACCCGGTCGCGAATGGCAGACACCACCCATTCGGCGTCGACCAGCTCGGCCAGACTGGTGGCACGGGCCAGCGGGTGACCCCTGCGCCCCATGATGACGCGCTCATTGGCCGAAATGTGCAGCACGCTGTATCCGCTGCCCAGGTCGCGCTCCGGCCGCGGGCCCATGTAGAAGTCCAGCTCGCCGTCACGCAGCTTGGGCTCTATGACCGGAAAGTTGCCGTCCACAAAACGCACGTTGATGGACGGCCAGGCCTTGCGAAACTGCGGGTAGGCCAGGGGCAGCATGCCCAGCACAGCAGCGCTTGAAATTGATATCGACACCGTGCCGCTCAGGTCCCCCTGAAACTGCCGCGCTTCCTCGCAACCGCGCCGTATCGACTCACTGGCGATCTGCGCACGCACCAGAAATTTCTCGCCCGCCGGGGTCAGCAACACACCACGCGCATGGCGCTCGAACAGCGGCACGCCCAGCTCTTCTTCCAGCTCCTGCAGGCTTCGGGATATGGCAGGCTGCGTCAGCCCCAATGAGGTCGCCGCAGCGCGCAGGCTGCGCGAATGCGCAATCGCAATAAAGTCACGCAGGTGGCGGCTTTTGGGCATGAGGTCTTTTGATGGGCTGAAACACGATGATGGTATCGCGACACCCAAGGCCACGTTGCTGTTTGCAAACCTGGCCCCTTCTCAGGTGCCGGCCGACATCAGGAAGGCGCGAAGACGATGCTGATCCTGCGGTTCCTGATCTTCCAGCCTGCGTCCGTCAGCACATAGTCGTCGTCATATTCGGCAAATATCAGCAGTGAAGAAGGCAGCGGCAAGGCGGCATCCGGTTCGGCCTTTGCGCCGAACATCATCACACCGCTGGTGCCTTTGGCCGTGGTGGGGCCGGTCATGTCGATGCGGATATTGCTGGTGGCGTGGCGCACATAACGGTCATGGGCCCGGCCTTCGCAGAACTGTTTCAGGCCGTCCATTCCCCTGAATATCTGACCCGCCCTGTCCAGCGTCGGTTCAGGCGCAAACAGCGCCAGGAAGGGCTCGTACTGCCTGCGGTCTATGTGGTAAATAAAGTCCTGGCACAGGCGGGTGCATTCGCGTTCACAGCGGAGAAGCTCGTCCATGTCCGGCCCTTAACGCAGGTTCAGGCTGTCAAGGCCACGCGCTTCGCTGTCCGGCCTCATCTTGATGGCGGTTTCGTCTTCACCCGAATGAAAACGCCTGGCCAGGTCGGCAGGTTCGAAATCCACACCAATCGGGTTTTTGGCAAATGCTGCGCTGTAGAAAAACTCGCCTGCCTTTTCAACCGTCTCGTAGTTGTCGACCTGCAGCTCGACCTGGTTGCCGTCCGGGTCTGCGTAATACATGGAGGTGGTCGGGCCGTGGTTCATGCAGGTCACGGGGCGTATGCCGGCCTTGTCCAGGCGTTCATAGGTGCCGACCAGGTCGGCCAGCGAGTCATAGGTGAAGGCGACATGGTGCATGCCGGCGATGCCTTCCGGCTGGCGCTCCAGCCCAGGAATATTGAGCACGGCAATGCGGTGGTGTTCATCGTCGTACTGCAAAAAGGCCAGCGCGCCGTTGGAAAAAGCCGTCTTTGCATTCAACACCGTGGTGTACCAGTTCACCAGTGCATCGAACTGCGATGTGCGAAACACCACATGGGCCAGACGGGCCGGTGACACGGCGGCCTTCGGCGCAGCAGCTGCCGTTTGCGGGCGGGATTCAAGTACCTGATTCATGGAGCGTCTCCTTCTGGATGGTTTTAAAAGTGGCAACAGGTCCCTGCCCTGTTGCCATGGCGAGTACATCGAAATCTTCTGCAGCGGGCCACACATCGCCCGTCCACGCAATATGCTGGTCCGGCCGGATGAGCGTCAGGCGGCGGTTATAGAGGGCGGGCATGGCCGGGTTGTCTGTCTGAAATATGGTCAAAGGTATGCCCAGCCGCCTGGCGTCAGCTTCTGCGGCATCCAGGGACGATAACGCCGCCGCCGGCAAAGCCAGCAGGGTGAAACCCTGACCGAAGTTGTCGAACAGCGAGCTTCCGTCGTGCATCCACGCATGCGGGGCGCGGCCGCCAGGTGCCGAACTGGGCACGTAATTCAGGAAGTCCCGCGTGGCAGGCGACAGGCCCAATGCCGGTTGCACAACAGGCGAATTGCTGTAGCGGTCACCCAGAATCGTCCCCAGGGTATAGAACTCCGAGAGCTTCTCGGCATTGATGCGTTTGCCCACGCGCTGGCGTGCTTCAGCCCCTGAAGGCGTATCGTCCTCAAGCCCCGCTTCAAACAGCGCATTGCTGAATTTGGAATGGTTGGTGGCGGCCTCCTGCATCACATGCAGATGCACGGGGCGGCGCTCCAGCTCATAACTCCTGAGAAGTGTTTCGCCGCCCCAGCCCTGCAGAACAGCGGCCAGCTTCCAGCCGATGTCTACGGCATCGCTCACACCCATGTTCATGCCGAAGCCGCCATAAGGCGGGTGCAGGTGGCAGGCATCACCCGCCAGAAACACGCGGCGGTCGCGGTAACGGTCTGCCACCACGCGGTGCGCCACCCATTCGTCAATACTCAACACCTCATACGGCAGATCAATGCCGGTGGCGCGTTTTATCAGTTCAGCCGCACTTTCGAGCGTGACCTGCACATCAGGCGCCAGCCCCGTGGGCATGAAGAACCAGCGGTCGCCCGAATCCATGGGGCCGATCAGGCTGGGTACCTTGTCGTTGATCTGCCAGTACATGATCGCCTTGCCGTGCGGGTGCGCCTCTGCAAGGCCGGGCGCGCGGAAGACGATGTTGTAGTTGCGGGACATGCCGAAGGTGCCTTCCATGCGCGCGCCTATCTCATCGCGCACCAGGCTGCGGCCGCCGTCGCAACCTGCGAGGTATTGCGCTTCCACGATGTACTCTTCGCCGGTTGCGACATCGCGCACCGTGGCCAGCACGCCGTCTTCATCCTGCGTGAAACCCAGCAACCCGGTGTTAAGCCTGACCTCTACCGAAGGCAGGGTTTCGAGATGGTCACGCATCACGCGCTCCAGCGTGTACTGGGGCACCCACTGCGCGTGCTCCGCATACAGCGGGTTGCGGCCTGGGGCGCAGTACAGCGCGTTGTCGAAGCGCGCCAGCAGGTGGCCCGCCATGCGGGTGGTAAAAACAATGTTCGACGGGTAATCGACCCCAAAAGGCGCGGCATCGCGCAGCTTGTCGGCAATGCCCCAGCGGCGCAGGTGTTCGCGCGTGCGCACGTTGGTGGTCTTGGCGCGCGGGGCGATGCCGATGCGCGAATTCTTCTCGATGACCAGGCAATCAATGCCGCGCTGGCCGAGCTCGATGGCCAGGCCCTGGCCGGCCGGGCCGGCACCGACGATCAGTACCTGTGTTTTGCGTTTGACTGTTTCAGACGGCAACAGTGCCTTGAATTTTTGCTTCACGCAGGTCTCCGGAATTTTCTTGTGGAAATACCAAGCTGTGATGCTATTGCTGTGATGTCGAGCGCGGCAGACCTCAAATATGACCCATCGATACCTTTTAAGCATCAAAAAAGCC
>JAZKHN010000129.1:0-1338 GCA_040385325.1 Pseudomonadota bacterium | reverse complement strand
TCAGTCAGCCTTCGCGCCCGACGACTTGATGATGCCGGCCCAGCGGGGAATTTCGATCTGCAGGCGCTGCGTCACGCGACCAGGTGCGCCGCCTTCAGCCTCGGCACCCACCACCTGAAGGCGCGCGCGTGCGGTACTGGTCTGCAACGCTTTGTCCAGCGCGGCGTTGAGTTTTTGAACCACGTCGGGCGGCGTACCGCGCGGTGCCATCAGCGATATCCACGAACTGACGTCGAAGTCCTTGTAGCCCAGCTCCTTCAGGGTCGGCGTGTCGGGCATGAGGGCCGAGCGTTTGGGCGTGGTCACGGCCAGCGCACGCAGCCTGCCGCTGCTGACCAGCGGTGATGCCGTGGGCACGATGTCCATCATCACGTCGATGCGGCCTGCCATCAGCTCATTGAGCGCAGGCGCACTTCCCTTGTACGGCACATGCAGCCACTTGATGCCGCTTTTTTCCTGGAAGTACTCGCCCATCAGGTGGTTGATGCTGCCGCTGCCCGCAGAACCCATGTTCAGCTGCTGTTTCGACGCCTTTGACAGGGCCACCAGTTCGCTGACCTTGACGGCCTTGACGCTGGGGTTGACCACCAGAACGCCGGGCGTGCTGGCGTACCAGATCACCGGGTCGAAGCGCGTGAGCGGGTCAAAGTTGCGGTCTTTATAGAGCGACGGGCTCATCGACAGCGGGCCCGCCGCGCCGACGGCCAGCGTGTAACCGTCAGGCGCGGCCGCAGCCACCTGCTCGTAGGCCAGCAGCCCGCCCGCGCCAGGGCGGTTCTCGACCACAAAAGCCTGGTTGAGCGCCTCGGTCAGCGCGACGGCCATCTGCCGGCCAATCAGGTCCACCGCGCCGCCGGCGGCAAAGGGCACGATGAGGCGCACCGGTTTGGCGGGGTAGGCCGCAGCCGTCTGCGCGCTGGCACCCGCGGACACACATAGCGTTGCGGTGAACAGGGCAAGCGCCGGAATGGCAGAGAGAGCCGCGCGGCGGCCGATCTTGAAAGGTGTCATGTGTTGTCTCCAGTGCGTGGTCATCCAAATCGGGTACCGGCGTATGCCAGCCCCTTCTGCCGCCAAAAATGCAGCCCAAAAAAGAAAATCTTTGTTCTTTTCAAAAGAATAACATTTCTTTGAAAGAAACACTATACTTTCCTGAAGTTTTTCGGAAAAGGGGCTGGATAGCTGCTGCAGGGCGTGATCCCGCCAATCAGCCATGCACAATTGAAGCGAGCCCACTCTCCCGGAAATCCACCTAAATGCCACGCACCACCGCCGTCAGACAAAGCAGTACCTCCACCGGAGCAGCGCCGGCCGGCCCGGGCATTCTGGAGTCCGTCG
>JAZKHN010000128.1:0-2148 GCA_040385325.1 Pseudomonadota bacterium | reverse complement strand
AACCAGGTCTTGTTCTGCTGCGTCCAGTCGCGTATCAGCAAATCTCCACTCAGCGATCGTGACAACTCATACGCCACCTCGCGTGCCTGATGCAAATCCTTCAGCTTGATGCGTATGCCCGTCGGGCCTTCCAGCCTGAAAATTTTCGCGGCGTCGTCCTGGTGCAGCATAACCAGCGCCGAGTCGTACTCGAAGTGGCCTGAATCAAACGTGCCCACCACAGTCATCTGCTTGAGGCGAGGCACCACTCCCGCCGGCGTCACCTGGCCGCTGGGCGCGATCAGCGTCACCGTGTCGCCCTGACGCACGCCCATGGCGCGGGCCAGCTCGCCGCCCAGCACCACGCCGAACTGGCCGGGCAGCAGCTTGGCCAGCGTGGTGACAGACGTGGCAGCCAGATCCGTGACCTGGCCTTCAAGCGCGGGGTCTATGCCACGCACCAGCGTGCCCTTCATGTCTTCACCGCGCGCCAGCAGGGCCTGCGCAGAAATAAAGGTGGCCGCGCCGACGACAGCCTTGTTGGCTTTGATCTCGGCCAGTGTTTTTTGGGGGTCAGGCAGGGCCGCACCGCCAGGCGCGAAGACCTCAATGTGCGAGATCACGCCCAGCATGCGGTCGCGCACCTCTTTCTGGAAGCCGTTCATCACACTGAGCACGATGATGAGTGCCGCCACACCCAGTGCGATGCCCAGCATGGACACACCGGAGATGAAGGAGATAAAACCATTGCGCCGCGTCGCCCGGCCGGCGCGGGTGTAGCGCCAGCCCAAAATCAGTTCATAAGGGGTTTGCATCCTGCTAATTGTGGCATCCCGGACAATAGCCCCATGCCCGTCGCCCAATCTCCCCAGCTCGTCATCCCCTTTGCTGCCTGTGCAGGCGAAAGCTGGCTGCAGGCCATGAAGTCCCAGCCTGCGGGAAGCTTGAAAAACCTGGGCAAACTTCTTCGGGGCATGAAACTGACGGATACAAGTGCGGGCGAGGCGCTGTCACTCTCAACCCCTCATGAACGGGTGCTGGCCAAGGCGCTGGGCCTGAGCGACATGGTTGATGGACTGATCCCGTGGGCTGCACTGCAGGCGTCAGGGAAAAGCATGGGCACGGGGCAAGCTTGGGCCTTCGTCACGCCCTGCCACTGGGCCATGGGTCGCGAACACGCGACCATGACGGACCCGGCTTCGCTGGGCATCACGCCGGAGCAGTCTCAAACCCTGCTGGCCGCGATGCAGCCTTACTTTGAGACGGAGGGCATCACGCTGCATTACGCCGCGCCTGATCGCTGGCTGGCGGAAGGCGAGATATTCCGCAACCTGGCAACTGCCTCTCTGGACCGGGTGCTGGGCCGAAATGTGGACCCTTGGTTGCCGGGCGCAAAGCGTCCCGACGGCCGCCGCGCCGGGCCGCCCCAAGCAAGGCCAGCCCCCTCGGGGGGCAGCGTATTACACGAAGTGAAAAGCGTGGGGGCAGCACTACTCAGAAGACTACAAAACGAAATGCAGATGCTGCTTTACACACACCCGCTGAACGACGAACGCGGCGAGCAACGCCTGCGCCCCGTCAACTCCTTCTGGATCAGCGGCACAGGCGCTTTAAGTGAGCCCACGCCAACGCCGCAAGCCCCTGTTACCGGGCCCCGCACACTGGCGCAGGCAGCGTTCACCGACGACTGGAGCGCATACGCGCAGGCCTGGACGCAGCTGGACGAAGGCGACATCGCAAACCTGCTCGCACAGCAAAATGCCGGCAAAACCGTGCGCCTCAGCCTCTGCGGCGAGCGCAACGCCCAGACCTTTGAAACAGCACCTCAGGGCTTTTTCAACCGCATCTCAAAGCTGCTGTCTCCCGCATCGCCTCTGGCCGTGCTGGAACAGCTTTAGAGCCTGTTTATGAACTGTAGGGGGTCGCGCAAGCACCTTATCGGGATGAGCTGCAAGGCGCGATGCGCAGCCAATAGCTGGCTATTGGCAAGCAGCGCAACGCAGCAGACCGCCCGAGAAGGTGCTTGCCCTTCGGGTTGGGGTGAAATCGGGCGATTGCGCCGCCCAGGCCCTTGCATGGGCATGAGCCCATGCAGCATGCCCGGACAGCACACTCATCCCGATTGCACCCCAACGCGACCCGCTACAGTTCATAAACAGGCTCCAACCC
>JAZKHN010000127.1:0-4148 GCA_040385325.1 Pseudomonadota bacterium | reverse complement strand
TCTTCGGGCTTGAAGTTGTCGAGCTGCTTTTTCTTGGCCTTCATGATGTTGGGCAGCGTCACATAACGCGGCTCATTGAGGCGCAGGTCGGTGGTGATGATGGCGGGCAGGCTCAGAGCCAGTGTTTCCAGGCCGCCATCAACTTCGCGGGTGACCTTGACCTTGTCACCATCGATTTCGACCTTGCTGGCAAAGGTGGCCTGTGGCCAGCCCAGCAGTGCAGCAAGCATCTGGCCGGTCTGGTTGCAGTCGTCATCGATGGCCTGTTTGCCGAGGATGACGAGCTGCGGGGTTTCTTTTTCGACCAGGGCCTTGAGCAATTTGGCGACGGCCAGGGGCTGCAGCTCTTCTGCGGTTTCAACCAGGATCGCACGGTCTGCGCCTATGGCCATGGCGGTGCGCAGGGTTTCCTGACACTGCAGCACGCCGCAGCTGACGGCGATCACTTCGGTGACGGCGCCTTTTTCTTTCAGGCGGGTCGCCTCTTCGACAGCAATCTCGTCAAACGGGTTCATGCTCATCTTGACGTTGGCGATATCTACGCCGGTTCCATCGGATTTGACGCGGACTTTTACGTTGTAGTCGACTACACGTTTGACGGGGACCAGGACCTTCATTGCAGCTCCAGAAAGTTTGTTAATTGACGTTTACGTAAAGGTAAGCTCTACATTCTATGTCGTGCGGCATTCATGATGCGGTGGTTTCAGCCTGTTGCCGGAAGGGATAAGCCAGCGGAAGAGCCGAAAACGAACGGTCGTTCTATTTTTATTATAAGGGCTCGTTTGAGCCCCGTTAAGCCGCAATTAGAGCACCGGCACCAAACCCGGCCGGCGCACCCTGGCGACAGGGCCTCAGGCTTTCTGTTCTCCTTGCGCCGCGACCGCTGCCGCCGCGGGGAGCACACGCGTATGGACGACCCGCTGCGGGTAGGGAATGTCAATATTGTGTTCGCGCAGGGACTTGAGGATTTGCAGGTTGATGCGGGAACGCAGGTTGGCCTGGCCGTTCTCGGGGTCAGTCATCCAGTAATTCAGGGTGAACTCGATGCCGTCCGGGCCGAAATTCGTCAGATTGACCCCGGGGCCGGGGTCGCGCAAAACACGGTCCTGGGTTGCTGCGGCCTCAATCAGCAAGCGCATGACCAGTTCAGGGTCGCTGTCATAACCCACCGAAATCACACTCGACTGCAGCACCCGCAGGTCCGACAGCGACAGGTTTTCAATGCGTTCCGTGATGAACAGTTCGTTGGGAACAATCGACTCACGGCCGGACAAGGCCCTCACCACGGTGTAGCGCGCATTGATCTCGGTGATGCGGCCTTCAAAGGTATCAACCCGAACGTTGTCACCGATGCGCACACTGCGTTCGGCCAGCATCACAAAGCCACTGACGTAGTTGGACGCGAGCTTCTGCAGGCCAAAACCCACACCCACACCTATCGCACCGCCGAGCACTGAAAGCGCGGTGAGGTCTATGCCGACGGAAGACAGCGCGACGATCAGGCCGACAAAAATCAGCACCACGCGCACCATGTTGCTCACCGCCTTGCGCAGGGAGAGTTCGCTGCCGGTGGCGGACCGCAGCAGCCTGCCTTCGATGGCAGACGATATCCAGAGCGCGATAAGCAGCACCACACTGGCGGTCACTGCGCCTTCAATCATGGTGCGTACCGACAGTGTGGATGCGCCCACCTTCCACTTGATCTGGTCAAGCTCGTCAAGAATCACAGGCAACAGGCCACTGACCCAGAGCGCCATGGCGATCCAGGCCAGCCAGGAGATGGTGCGCTCCAGCGGCTTGACCCAGGCCGCCGTCTTGAAAGCGACCTGCAATACCTTCACGCCCAGACGTATGACGGCCAATGACACAAGAACAGGAATGACGACCACAAACACAGCCTGCGGCAGCCAGCGCGCAAGCAGGCTGGCGCTGATATAGGCAAAAAACAGCAGCAACAACGGGAACAGGACCCCATCGATGATGCGCCTGCCAAACATGACAGAGGTGTCGTCCACATCACCGGCTGCACGGCGGGCGAGCCGTACCAGCAACCAGGCCAGTAGCACGCACGCGACGAGGGCGGCCAGTTCAATCAGCGCGCCGGGCTGCAGCAAGGCCGCAAACCATTCGTCGAGCGAGGCGACCTTGCCTGCAGGCTTGACACTTGCAGACGAAAAAACAGAACTGAAATTCATGGCAGTTCCGGCCATTGCGGTTTCCTTTTGTCGATGAAGGCCTGAACGCCCTCCTGCGCCACGGGATGCATCATGTTGCAGGCCATGGTCTGCCCTGCAAGCTGGTAGGCCGCTTCAATCCCGGTCTCTCGCTGTTTGTAAAAAAGTGCCTTGCCCACGGCAATCGCCTCTCTGGGCTTGACCAGTATGACTTGCAAAAGTTTCGCCAGCTCGTCATCAAGTGCGGGCAATGGCACCACGCGATTGACCAGCCCGCGGACCCTGGCTTCCTCTGCGCTGATGAACTCGCCTGTCAGCAGCATTTCCATGGCTTGTTTGGCCGGCATGTTTCGCACGAGGGGCACGCTGGGCGTGGCGCAGAAAAGTCCGACATCAATGCCGTTGACGCCAAACGTCGCGTGGTCTGCCGCAACAGCCAGGTCGCATTGCGCCACAAGCTGGCAACCCGCTGCCGTCGCCAGGCCCTGTACCCTTGCAATTACCGGCACAGGCAGCTTCTGCATTGAAAGCATCATGCGCGTGCACTGGGCAAACAGTTTCTGGTAATACGCCAGTTCGGGCTGCGCACGCATGTCCTTGAGGTTATGGCCGGCGCAAAAGGCCTTGCCCTTTGCTGCAACCACAACTGCACGTGCAGCGGCGTCCCTGGCCACCTCGTCCAGAGCGGCTTGCAGCAGAGACAGCATCTCTTCGCTCAGCGCGTTAAAGGTGACAGGGCTGTTCAGTGTCAGCGTATGTACACCGCTGGCCTCCCGTGTGTGCAACAGCACTGGTATTGTCTTGGTGTCCATGACAAACCTACAAATCAGCCAGCACCCGGACGTGCGCCTCGACGCTACGGGCCAGCGCCTGCAGGTTGTAGCCACCTTCCAGCGACGACACGATGCGTCCCTTTGAATGGCGTTTGGCCACGTCCTTGATGCGCTGGGTGATCCAGGCGTAATCCTGCTCAACCAGTCGCATCTGACCCAGGTCGTCGTCGCGGTGCGCGTCAAACCCGGCGCTGATAAAAATCATCTCGGGTTTGAATTCTTCCAGCCGGGGTATCCACATGATCTCTATGAGCTCACGTACATCCATGCCCTTTGTGTAAGCCGGCACCGGCAGGTTGAGCATGTTGGCCGCAGGGTGCTCCGTACCGCTGTAGGGATAAAACGGGTGCTGGAAAAACCCCACCATCAGCACGCGGTCGTCGCCCTTGAGGATATCTTCGGTGCCGTTGCCGTGATGCACATCGAAATCAACAATTGCCACCCGCTTCAGGCCGTGGCGCTCCAGCGCATAACGCGCAGCAATCGCCACGTTGTTGAAAAAGCAGAATCCCATGGCCTTGTCGTGGCAGGCATGGTGGCCGGGCGGGCGCACCGCACAAAAAGCATTCTCAAGATCGCCGGCCATCACCGCGTCAGTCGCAGCCAGGGCCGCGCCTGATGCGCGCAGGGCAGCCTGCCAGGTGTGCACGTTGATGGAGGTGTCAGGGTCAATCTGCGCATGCGCCGGGCCGCCGGCCTTGATGTCGTCCGCCAGCCGGTCACTGAGGCCGCGCAAGGCGGCCACCATCATGCGGCCATGCGCCAGCTCGATGTCGGCCAGCGACGCCTGCGGTGCCTCGCGCGCATCGAGCGCATCCTTCACACCCGTTGCCAGCAGCCAGTCGTCAATCGCATCCAGCCGCTCCGGGCATTCGGGGTGACCTGGGCCCATTTCATGCTTCCAGCAGTCCCTGTGGGTGAAATAACCGGTCGCGTTCATCTCGTAAAAGTTTTGGGTTAAGGTTGCAGCTATGGACGTAAAAGACAAGCTTCAGGCGCTGATAAATCAGCTTAACACGGTGATTGTGGGCAAACCCGCGCAGGTGCAGGACTGCGTGGCCTGCCTGCTGGCTGGCGGGCATCTGCTGATTGAAGACGTGCCCGGTGTCGGCAAGACCACACTGGCGCATGCACTGTCGCG
>JAZKHN010000126.1:0-15294 GCA_040385325.1 Pseudomonadota bacterium | reverse complement strand
AGGTATTTGCTGTCGTCAGGAGAGTTCAATTGAATGCAGGCGCCGCAAAACTCTCCATCATAGACCGACAGGCGCTTTCAAGCACAATATCGGGTTACGCCCCTTTAGGAGCCTGTCGGACTTAGGAATCGTCGGCTGCAAATCGACCGCAGCGGTCTATTTTTCGCCGCTTTCTTGACCCATATCCAGATATGGGCCTGCGAAATCGTCAAAAACTATCCTCGCTGGGGTCGATTTTCGCTCTCGACGACCTAAGCCCGACAGGCTCCTGGGACGGCGCTTTTTTTGACTTTTTCCCGGTATTTGCCTTGACCGCGCCTTCCGCCCCTCACCATTCGCACCCCATGACCGCCACAGAGCGGCGCGCCAGCGGCTCTCTGGCGGCCATCTTTGCCCTGCGTATGCTGGGGCTGTTTCTGGTGCTGCCCGTCTTTGCGCTCGAAGCCGCCCGTTACCCGGGTGGAGATGATCCGGCCCGTGTGGGGCTGGCCATGGGTATTTATGGCCTGACGCAGGGCATTTTGCAGATTCCCTTTGGCATCGCCTCTGACTGGTGGGGCCGCAAACGCGTGATGATTGCCGGGCTGGTGATGTTCGCGCTGGGCAGTTTTGTGGCTGCCTGGGCGCCTGACCTGAACTGGCTCATCATTGGCCGATCCATACAGGGCGCAGGCGCCATTTCAGCCGCAGTCACGGCCATGCTGGCCGATCTGACCCGCGACGAGGTGCGCACCAAGGCCATGGCGCTGGTCGGCAGCAGCATTGCGCTGATGTTTGCGCTGTCGCTGGTGCTGGCGCCCACGCTGGCCGGCTACATCGGCCTGCACGGCCTGTTTGCGCTGACCGGTTCGCTGGCGCTGGCCGCTATTGCCGCCGTGATCTGGTGGGTGCCGCCCGAGCCGCTGGTGCACAAGGACAGGCCCCGCGGCAGCGTCGTTGAGGTGCTGAAGGATGTGCCGCTTCTGCGCCTGGATTTCGGCGTCTTCATATTGCATGCGGTGCAACTGGCCATGTGGGTGGCGGTGCCGGCGCTGCTGGTGGCTGCGGGCCTGGACAAATCTCGCCACTGGCAGGTCTACCTGCCAGCCGTGCTGCTGTCGTTTGCGGTGCTGGGGCTGGTGCTTTTCCCGCTGGAGCGGCGCGGTTACCTGCGTGCCGTGTTTCTGTGGGCCATAGGCATTATTTTTGTCGTGCAGCTGGGCTTGTTGCTGGTATCAGGCATGGCCGTGTCCAGCCTGGGCCTGTTGTCCGCCCTGCTGTTTCTGTTCTTCTGCGGCTTCAATGTGCTCGAAGCCACGCAGCCAAGCCTGGCCTCGCGTGTGGCGCCTGCACATGCGCGCGGCGCGGCGCTGGGGGTCTACAACACGCTGCAGTCTTTGGGCTTTTTTGCCGGGGGTGCCATAGGTGGCTGGCTCACCAAGACGCATGGCGTGCAGGGATTGTTTATTGTCTGCGGCGGGCTCATGTTGTTATGGCTCGTCGTCGCCTGGCCCATGAAAACTCCCCAGAAATCGGTTTCCGTCGCCGCCAGTTAAACTGTAAAAATCAGGAGAAAAAACCATGGCATCAGTCAATAAAGTCATCATCGTCGGCAACCTGGGCCGTGACCCGGAAACCCGCTCTTTCCCCAATGGCGACCAGGTGGCCAACGTCACCATCGCCACGACCGACCGCTACAAGGACAAGACCAGCGGCGAGATGAAGGAAATCACCGAATGGCACCGCGTGAGCTTCTTCGGCCGCCTGGCTGAAATCGCAGGCCAGTACCTGCGCAAGGGCTCACAGGTCTATGTTGAAGGCAGCCTGCGCACGCGCAAGTGGACCGACAAGGACGGTATCGAAAAATACAGCACCGAAATTCGCGCAGACAGCATGCAAATGCTGGGCAGCCGCCAGGGCATGGGCGGTGGTGGCGGCGGCGGAGACGACGGCGGTGGTTATGACGCACCGCAGCGCAGCGCACCGGCAGCCCGCGCACCGGCTGCTGCACCGCGCCAGGCTCCTGCAGCGTCGCCCGCAAAATCGTCCAGCGGTTTTGATGACATGGATGACGACATTCCGTTTTGAGCTTGCCGTCGCCGCATGAAAAAAGCCCGCAGATGCGGGCTTTTTTTGGACCTTCTCAGATCAGGTGCAATCAGGCCGTCGCGGCTTCTTCCATTTCAAACCGATCGCCAAAGTCAAAATAGTCGTCATGCGTGAAGCCGCCTTCGTAGTACTGGATCTCCCACCAGTTGTGGTCCAGGTCTTCGAAGTAGAACGAGTACACGCCGTGCATGTCCTGCACGTCCAGGACCTGGCGTATCTTGTATTTGTCCTTGTACTGCAGGCAGCGCGCATGGGCCTGGTCGACTTCTTCTTTCGACTGCACGTCCAGGCCCCAGTGGTTGAGCACATTACAGGGATGGATCTGGTCGCCGACTTCGACGCACACGATGTGAAAGCGCATGCCCAGGCGCACGGCCATGGCCGGCTTGGCGTGACGCACACATTCGAGCCCGAGAAACTCTTCATAAAACTTGCGTGACTCGGCCAGGCTGAAACATTCCAGTGTGCCGTGGCCCAGCACATAAGGCTTGAGGATGGAGTCGCGCGGCTCGGGGTCTACGCGGCAATTTTCGGGAAGGGGGCTGTCAGACATTGCTGGTCTCCATGGGTTGGGTTGTCGTGGTATTCGCTGTGTTTGCGCGCGCCTTGTCGGCTTCACTGACAAACGAGTCGGCAAAAAACTGGTCATCGGGCAGGCCGCACAGGTTGACGAAATCGCGCCGTGCGGCATCGACCATCAAGGGCGCGCCACAGGCGTACACCTGGTGGGCGGCGAGGTTGGCGATGTCTTCAATCACCGCGTCGTGCACAAAGCCCTGGCGGCCCTGCCATGCGCAGGCCTCGGTGGCATTGCTGAGCACCGGCGTGTAGTGAATGTGCGCGTGCTCTCTGGCCCACTGCGTGGCGAGCTCGTGCATGTAGATGTCCTCGCGCTTGCGGCCACCCCAGTACAGGTGGATGGGGCGCGTCATGCCCTTCTGCAGGCTGTATTCCACGATGGACTTGATGGGCGCAAAGCCGGTGCCTGATGCCAGCATCACCATGGGCTTGTCGCTCGTTTCATCGAGGTAGAAAAAGCCGTGCGGCGCTTCGACCCGCAGCAGGTCACGCAGCTTCATGCTGCTGAACACCTTGTCGGTGAACACACCGCCGGGCATGTGGCGCACATGCAGTTCGATCTGGCGCAGGCCTTCCGTCGTGGGTGCCGAAGCGATGGAGTAGGAGCGGCGGGCGCCGTCCTGCAGCGGCAGGTCGATGTACTGGCCGGCCAGGTATTTGAGCGGCTCGTTGGGCGGCAGGCCCAGTGTGATCTGCATGACATCAGGCGCAAGTTTGTCGAGCTTCATCACGCGTGCCGGGAATTTCGTCGCGGGTGCCTGTCCGAGTTCGATCTCATCCGCCTCGATCACGCAATCGCTGCGTGGCGTGGCAGCACACAGGTGTGCATAGCCCAGCGCCTTGTCGGCATCAGACAGGTAGTTGGAGTTGACGTTGCCGATATCGACCTGGCCTTCCACAACCCGGCCACGGCAGGTGCGGCAGACGCCTGAGCGGCAGCTGTAGCGCAGTGAAATTCCGTTCGCGAGGCCCGCCTTGAGGATGTCGGTGTTGCTCGCGCAGCTAAAGGTCTTGCCGCTGGGGCTCAGCGTGATGGTGTAAGTGGCAGACGTGGTGGAGGACATATAAAGATATTAAAAGTTGCGGGCAAAAACGTCCAACAACAAAACATGATTGACCGTATGCGCGGGGCAAATGTGCAGGTAACTCCAGGGGTGGCTTCCATCATCAGCAGACATTCCGCCTATTCGAATGGACGGCTGGTCTGGGCCGGTTTGCATCCCTAAAATTTCTGTGCAGAAAGCCATGTTCTAAAAATCAACGGAGATATCCAATGCCCGCCACGCTCATCAATGTATTTATTGTTCCTGCTGACAAGGAGGAAGAATTCCTCACCAACTGGAAAAAGACCGCAAATTTTTTCCAGACCACACCGGACACCGGGTTTATCGAAACCCATCTGCACAAAAATACCGGTGCAGGTAATGGCACTTTTACGTTTATCAACATTGCCAGCTGGGACAGCGCAGAACACTGGAAAAAATCGCATGACGCTTATGCGCCGACCGAGTACCTGATTCCCGGCGTCAAGGGCCACCCCTCCATTTACGAATGCATTGTTGACCTGGTGGGTGCAGGCCGCACCGGAAGTGGTGGCGCGTTTCTCAGCATGGAGAAAAAGGGATGATTGCAGGCAGGTGTCCGCCTGCCTGCGACAAAAAAATCAGGCCGCAGCCTTGAGCGTGTTTTTCAGCGTGCCAATGCCGCTGACTTCAATCTCGATCACGTCGCCGGCCTTCATGAACACAGGCGGCTTGCGGCCCACGCCCACACCTGCCGGCGTGCCGGTCAGCAGGATGTCGCCCGGCTGGAAGGTGTACCACTTGGAGAAGTAGGCAATGGTTTCGGCCAACGTGAAGATCAGGTCGCTGATGGGCGCCTTCTGCATTTCCTTGCCATTGAGGCGCGTGACGATTTCAAGTGCGGTGACATCGCCAATGTCGTCCGCGGTGGCAAGCACCGGGCCCAGCGGGGTGAAGGTATCGAATTGCTTGCCCATGATGTTGATCTCCCAGGTCAGGCGGCCGGGCCACACTTCCTTGGCCTCCCAGACGTCTTTCACCCAATCGCGTGCCGAGACATCGTTGGCCGCCATGTAGCCCGCGACATGACTCATGGCGTCCGCGGTGCTGACGCGGTGGCAGGTCTTGCCGAAGACGACGGCGAGTTCCCCTTCGTAATCGATATGCCCTGACGCGTCGGGAGGCACGCTGATGGATACATCGGAACCGACGATGGAGTTCACGCTTTTCAGGAAGCCGGTGGGTTTGGCCGGCGTAGGTGTGCCCGCCATTTCTGCCAGGTGTGACTTGAAAGCCAGGCCGGCCGCGACGATCAGGCGCGGGTTGGGCACGGGTGTCAGCAGGCGGGTATCTGCGCCTGTCACTGCGCCGGTTTCGCGGAGTTGAGCGAGTTCAGCCGGGGATGCAGCTTCAACCCGTTTGACCAGGTTTTTAACTATGGCAAGGCCGTCGGCGCCGGATTCGAGGATTTCGCGGATGCTCCCCGGAATCCAGCTTTCAAGAGTGCCGGCCTTCGCAGCCTTGGCGAGGTGCAGGACTTCACCTGATGCCAGCATGGCGCCGGGTGAGCCTGCTGTGGTGTTGTTGATGGTGACGAGTTTCATGGTGTGTTCCGGAAAATCCTGTGGATATTTGCGTGTGCGGTGCCCGCTCACTCTTCAGCAGTAAAACCCGAGGCCTTGATCACCGGCCCCCAAGCCGCAAGGTCTGACTTGATGAGTTCTGCAAAGCTTTGCGGCGTGCCCTGAGCGGCCTCCATGCCGAACTTTGCATAGGTGTCCTTGAGCTCCTGCGACTTCAGCGCATCGTTGATGGCCGTTGCGGCCTTTGCCACGATGGCGGGTGGCGTGGCAGCAGGCATCAACACGCCCAGCCACACTTCAGCGACGACATCCTTGAAGCCCAGCTCGACCATGGTCGGCACATCGGGCATGAACTGGTTGCGTCGGGCGCCCGTGGTCGCGAGAACGCGCAGCCGGCCCGACTTGAGTTGCGGCAACACCTCACCGACCGGGTTGAAGCTGGAGGCGATCTGGCCGCCCATGAGGTCCTGCAGCGCAGGTGCGCCGCCCTTGTAGGGCACGTGCAGGATGGGGATGCCGGCAGCCTTTGAAAACATCAGGCCTGCGAAATGAGGCGTCGCGCCTGCAGATGTGGATGCATAGGCGGCCTGCTTGGGGTTGGCCTTGCACCAGGCTATAAAGTCAGCCGGTGTCTTCACGCTTTCAGGCACAGTGGGGCCGACGATAAAGGCCAGCGAAGTTTTGGCGCAGACGGCGACAGGTGCAAAATCCTTGATCGGGTCGTAGTTCAGCTTGCGAAAGCTGTGCGGGTAGATCGTCATCGCAAAATCTGTGGTGAACAGCATGGTCGTGCCGTCCGGCGGACTGTTCTTGACGTGCTCCACCGCCAGCCTCGCCGCAGCGCCTGGCCTGTTTTCAACTACCAGCCCTGCCGGATAGCTGCCGCGTATTCTTTCTGCCAGGCTGCGTGCGGCGACATCAGTACCGCCCCCCGGCGGGAAGCCGACGATGATGCGGGTGATTTTGTCTTGCTGGGCGAGAGCCATACCGGGCAAGCCCAGGGTGGGAATGGCCACGCCTGCTGATGCGGCGATGAGGTGCCGACGATTAATCATGAATTTGTCTCCTTGTATCTGCCCGAATTTAAAGGCCCGGACCGATTTGCAAAAGATGGCAGGACTTGCGCTGCGATATCAGAAACACATCGCATTTTTAAGGGTTAACCACGAGCTGTGGCGGACGCGCGCTTTACTTCACCAACTTGCCGTTGCGGTTCAAAAGCGTGATGTCCACAAAGCGTGAGCCGTGATGTTTGTCGGGCCCGAATTCGACGACATAGTTACCAAGGTCCATGTTTTTGATGCTTTCGATAGCATCCATGAGCCTCTCTCGCGTCAGGTCGCGGCCGGTTTTTCTGAGGGCCTCCACCATCATGCGGGCAGATACGTGGCCCCAAAGCCCGAGATGGGTAAAGTCTGAAGAGCCCCGGCTCTTGCCGACGGACTGGTATTCACGCACCAGCGGGATCGCCGAGGTCGTCGGGAAAGGAACGATCTGCGACACGACGAGGCCGTTGGCTTTTTCGCCCAGCTGTTTGAACACAATGTCGGTGCCCACCCCTGAAAACGCCAGCAGCAAGGCTGCCGAGCCGCCATCCTTGAAAGCGCGTATGAAATCTGCAGCGTTGGTGCCGACCGCACCGAGGATGACCGCATCCGGTTTGGTGGCCAGCAACTCGGCCGCCGCTTTGGTCTTGTCGCCCTGCAGGTCGAACTCAACGCTTGAGCGCATCTTCAGGCCCCGGCTGGTGAGCGCACGTTCTGCGGCCTGCTTGATGGCGACACCAAACGGGTTCTTCAGGTGCGCGACCGACACATTCTTGGCACCAATAGTGGCAACGTGCCCAACCAGCTTGTCGATTTCATCTTCAAAACTCGCGGTCGTGGTGAAGTAGTAGCGATTGGGCGTCCGGCGTATCGCGGCATCGCCATTCATGGGGAACAGGAAGGGCGTCTTCAGGTTTGTGGCAACAGGCAGTGCCGCCACCGTGTTGAGCACACCCAGCACGCCGAAGATGGCCAGCACCTTGTCGTTCTCGATCAGGTCCTTGACGTTGTCGGCAGTTTTTGCAGCCACGTAGCCGTCATCTTTCGTCAGGAGCCTGATGCGCCGGCCATTGACGCCGCCCTGCTTGTTGACGAACTCGAAATAGCCGTTGGCCGCCTCGTTGAAGGGGCGTGCGACTTCGAGCAACGGGCCTGACAGTGCGGTGGACTGGCCGAGCAGAATCTCCTTGTCTGTCACACCGTTCTCTGCAGCGGTAGCCTTGAAGGCCGTGCCCACACCCAGCGCGGCACCGATTCCCTGAACCAGCACTGTTCGTCTTTGCAGGGCACTCATATTTTTAAACACCGACATATTTTTCCCAGACATCTGAAGCCTTTCTAAGTTCATCGGAGTCGCCGCTCCAGACCACGACGCCGCGGTCAATCACGTTGTGGCGATCGCCGATTTGAAGCAGCGGTTCGAGGTATTTGTCTATCAGCAGGATGGCCATGCCTTCTGCTTTCAGGCGTTTGAGGCAGGCCCAGATTTCCTGGCGTATCAGCGGTGCCAGGCCTTCTGTCGCCTCATCAATGATGAGCAGCTGGCCGTTGCGTAAAAGAGCCCGGCCTATCGCCAGCATCTGCTGTTCGCCGCCTGACAGCTGGTTACCCAGGTTGGCCTTGCGGCGCGCCAGCGAGGGGAACTGCTCGAACACTTTCTCAAGCGTCCACGCGCCGGGCCGCGCAAAGGCCTGCAGGTTTTCTGTCACCGACAGATTGGGGAAGATGCGCCGTCCTTCAGGCACCAGCGAGATGCCTGCTGCAGCGACTTTCTCAGGCCGCATGCCGCGTATGGCCTGGCCCGCAAAGGTGATGTCGCCGGACTGTGCCGGGGTCAGCCCCATGATGGAGCGCACGGTCGTTGTTTTGCCCATGCCGTTACGGCCGACCAGCGTGACCACCTCACCAGCATGGATGGTGAGGCTCATGCCAAACAGCACCTTGCAGTCGCCGTAAGCTGACTGCACATTCACGAGTTCGAGACACTTGTTCACTGCGTTTCCTCATCACCCAGGTAAGCCTTGCGCACAGCGGGTGACGCCCTGATGGCGGCCGGTGCGTCGGTGGCTATGACTTTTCCGTAGACCAGCACGCTGATCTGGTCCGCAAGCCTGAAGACGGCATGCATGTCGTGCTCGATCAGCACGATGGTGGTCTGTGCCTTGAGGCGCTCAATCATGTGAACGATCTGTTCGGCATCGGATGTGCCCATGCCGGCAAGGGGTTCATCCAGAAGCAGGAGTTTGGGACGCGTAGCCAGGGCCAGCGCGATCTCTATACGCCGCTGTTCGCCATACGACAGGGACTTTGCCAGTTGCTGCTCGCTGCCCCGCAGGCCAACCATCGCGATGATGTCCAGGGCCTCGGTGATGAGTTCACGCTCGTTGAAAGGCGACCCGTAAAAGCGGAAGCTGGACCCGCTGCGCGCCTGCACCGCCAGCAGTACGTTGTGCAGCACCGTGTAACTGGCAAAGATATTGGTGAGCTGATAGGAGCGGGCGATACCTATGGCCACACGCTTGTGTATGGGCAGACGGGCAATGTTGTTGCCCAGAAACTCTATGCTGCCTTCATCGGCCATCAAGGTGCCGGCGAGCTGGTGCACCAGCGTGGTTTTGCCGGCACCGTTCGGACCGATAAGCGCGTGAATGGTGTTCGGCGCGATATCCAGCGTCACATGGTCGGTGGCCAGAATGCCGCCAAACCGTTTGACCAGCTTGTTGATGCGGAGAACGGGGGCGCTCATGATGAGCCTCCTTCAGCAGCACCAGATTTTTTGCGGTTGAAGAGCGCGGTGAATTTTTCGATCAGGCTGGCGATGCCGTTGTTGCCAAAAAGCACAACCGAGATCAGGCCAATGCCCACGAAAAACTGCCAGTATTCGGTATGGCTGGAGATGACCTCTTCAAGCACCAGCAGCAATACCGCTCCGTAAATGCCGCCGCAGCGGTAACCGACACCGCCGACGATCAGCATCATCAGCAGGATGCCGGACTGTGTCCAGTCAAGCACCCTGGGGCTGACGTAGGCGTTCTGGTTGGCCAGCAGCGCGCCTGCCAGGCCTGCGAAAGCACCGGCGATGACGAAGCACACCAGCTTGTAGCGGTACACGGGTATGCCGATGGCAGACATGCGGGATTCGTTTTCGCTGATACCGCGCATGATCACACCAAACCGTGAGCGCACCACCAGCGTCAGCAGGAACATGGTGGCTGCCGTGAGCACAAACACAACATAGTAAAAAGTGGTGTCGTTGGCCAGGTCCAGGCCCAACCCGAAACCGGAACGGCTTGCCAGGCTCATGCCGTTGTCGCTGCCGAAGCTTTTCATGCCGATGAACAGGTAATAAATCATCTGGCTGAAGGCCAGGGTGATCATGATGAAGTAGACCTGCCGGGTGCGCAGTGCCAGTGCACCGACGGCTGCGGCCAGCACGGCGCCCACCAGCATGGCAAACGGCCAGGCAACCCAGGCGCTGGCCACCCACTTGGGCAGCACGTCGCCGCCCAGCAGGGTGGCTGCGCCAACCGCATAGGCACCCACACCGAAGTAGGCCGCATGCCCGAAGCTCACCAGACCGGCATAACCCACCAGCAGGTTCAGGCTGCTCACGACGATGACGTAGATCATGATGCGTGTGACAAAGCCGACGTAGAAGGTATGGTCCAGCGCGGTTGCAGCGAGCGGAAACACGATGGCGGCTGCCATCGCAATCAGCGCTGCCGTCCATTGCGGCCCGGTCAGCAGGCCAGTGGGTTTGAATTCTGGAATCTGTTGGGCTGCAGGTGCAGCGCCAGGGAGGGAGTCTGGGATCGGCATCATGCGGTTTTAAAGAGGCCCTGGGGACGCCAGATGAGCACCGCAATCATCAGTGCGTAGGTCAGCATGGCTGCAATGGCGGGTGCCATGGTGTCGGCGGAAAGATCGGGAAAGTAGGTGCGCATCACCGACGGCAGTACGGAGCGGCCAAAGGTGTCGAGAAAGCCGATGGCAATGGCACCCAGGAACGCGCCCTTGATGGAGCCCATGCCGCCTATCACCACGACCACAAAGGCCAGGATGATGATGCTTTCGCCCATGCCCATCTGTACGGAGAACAGCGGACCCAGCAGGCCGCCCGCAAGGGCACACAACATGGCACCAAGCGCAAACACCAGCGTGAACACCAGCTTGATGTTCACACCCATGGCCTGTGCCGTTTCACGGTCAGATGCGCCGGCCCTGATCCACATGCCGAAGCGCGTGCGGTTGATCAGCAGGCTGAGCAGGATGGCCGTGACGATGCCGGCTGCAATGACCACAAGCCGGTAAGACGAATACGAAAAACCGTTGGCCATGGTCAGCGGCTGGCTCAGGGCCGCAGGCATGTCGAGCATCACCGCGCTGGGGCCGAAGAAAAAGCGGATCACATCATTGGAGACCAGGATCAGGCCGAAAGTGGCCAGAACCTGGCTGAGGTGGCTACGTCCGTAAAGCCGTCGTAAAAGGCTCATTTCAAGCAATGCACCGACCAGTCCCGTCGCAATGATGCCCAGCGGCAAGGCCAGCGCGAAGTTGCCGGTGAGCCGCATGAAAACCACGGTCAGGAAACCGCCGAACATGTAGAGCGAACCATGGGCCAGATTGATCAGGTCCATGATGCCGAACACAAGCGTCAGCCCGGCCGCGAGCAGAAAAAGCATGAGCCCCAGCTGCAGACCGTTGAGGGTCTGCTCTATAAAAAACGTAGACAACTCGACTCCCGGGTGAAGTTACATGCGGCAGGCAGATGCGTTGCTGGCGGCCTGCTGTGTGGCGATGGTTTTTTGCGTCTGGTTGAACAGCTCGCCACTGTTGGACTTCATGACCTTGCGCAGGTAGACGTTTTCAATGGGGCTGTGGTCCACGTTGAAGCGGAAGGGGCCGCGCGGTGCGTCCAGCTTCACGCTTTCAAACGCCTTGCGCAGGGCCGCCTTGTCTTCAATCTTGCCCTTGACGGCCTTGACTGCTGCATCGATGACCATTGCCGTGGTGTAGCCCTGCTCGTTGTAGAGCGTGGCGGGGCGACGGTATTCCTTCAGGAAGGCCTGGCTGAACTGCTTATTGGCAGCATTGGGTAAATCCAGGCTCCAGTGGCCACCGGTGGTGATGCCGTTGGTGCCTTCACCGACCGATGCAATGGTTTCTTCATCAGCCAGCGGAGCAGAGCCGTACAGAGGAATCGACTTCAGGCCGGCCTGTGCGTACTGCTTGATGAAGTTGACAGCCAGCGGGCCGAATGCAAAGGCGTAGACGGCATCAGGCTGTGCTGCGCGGATCTGCGCGAGCTCGGCGCTGAAGTCCAGCGTCTGTGGTTTGAAATAGGTTTCACCGGCGATGCTGCCCTTGAAGGTTTTCTTGAACGCTTCCAAGTGTTCCTTGCCGACAGGAACGCCGGCACCGATCACATAGACCTTCTTCGCGCCGGCTTCTGTGAGGTGTTTGCCCATTGCTTCGTTGACCGCTTCGATGTGCCAGCCGGTGTTGTAGTAGTAAGGGCTGCATTTGGCACCCACCAGGTCGTGGGGGCCGACATTGGTGTTGATGAACAGGACCTGCTGTTGCGCTGCCTGAGGAGCGATGGCGTAGACGACACCAGATGCAACAGTGCCCGTGACGAGGTCGATTTTGTCGCGCTTGACCATGCGGTCGAACACCTGCTTGCCGACCTCGGGGTTGCCCTGGTCGTCGCCAAAAATGACTTCAGCCGGAAGGCCACCGAGCTTGCCGCCCATTTCCTTGATGGCCAGATCGAAGCCCGCACGGATTTCCTTGGACACACCAATGGTGGGGGCCAGTGAAGCAGTTGCGAGAAAGCCAACCCTGATCTTGTCGGCGGCCCACACGGGGGACAGCGCGGAGGCAAGGAGGGAAAGTGCAATGGTTTTTTTGATCGCGTTCATGGTTTGTTTCCTCGGGTTAAGTAAATAAATCAGATGAAGGTTGGCTGGTGCCATGCGCCGTGTGCTGTGACTGCTACAGAAGTCAAGGCAACTTCAATTCGATGTGCCGTCTTCGCGCCGACCGCTGAGGTGGTGCCGTTTTTAATTCATTTTGGTATTCAGGCAGTGAATCTTGAGCATTGACGGATGTGCATGCTGCCGTGCTCAATCCAGGTGGCGCTGGCCGGTATGCGAGCGATTGCTGCGAAATTTTGTCAATGCCTTGTCTCCTTCTTTTGTTGCCAGTGACACCTTGCGCGAGGGATTCCTGCCCTCCATCCCTGTGTGCACGGCCTGTTGTCGTCTTGCGCGTTAACGGCCCAAAGCTATTAAGTGCAAAAGCAATTAAATTTTAACGAATTTTGAAGGCATAAATTTTCTTTGTCAACTGGTGAATATTGTGATTATTTTATTTTTTCATTGGTAAATTGTCGCCTATTAAATGATTTGATCTGTAAAACCTAGGGTAAGCCCTTATAAAATTAGATGCAAATGCAAATAACATTTCGACAAATAAATATGTATTCAACACAGTCGTTTTAAAAGGAGACCTCATGAACTCACTTGCTGACCTGCCTGTGGCCATACGAGCCAACGAAGATTTCGCATGGGCACCAGGGCGCTTCTCTCCTGTGCCGGGCGCGCCGCCGCTCGAACAGATCATGGCCTCCGCCACCGCGTTGCGACCCTATCTTCGCGAGCGTGCGCGTCAGACCGAAGAAGACCGTCGGGTGTCTGATGAATCCACCGCACTTTTTCGCAAGGCGGGTTTTTTCAAACTCATGCAGCCGGCGCGTTATGGCGGTTATGAGTACGGCTTCACGGCGTTCACCGATGTGATCAGCGAACTCGGCCGTGCCTGCACATCGTCATCGTGGGCCTGCTCGCTCGGTGCGATTCATCAGTGGCTGGTGGGCACCTTTCCTGTTGAGGCGCAGGACGATGTCTGGAAAGACAACCCGGACGCCATCGTATGTGTGTCCTACGCGCCGGTTGTGAAAGCCGAGCGCGTACCTGGTGGCTATATGGTTGAAGGCAAGTGGATGTGGGCCTCGAATGTCGACAACTCCCAGTGGGCCATGCTGGGCGTGCAGTTACCGGGCGATGACGGCAAGACCATGCAGGCCGGTTTTCTGCTGGCCCCCCGCAAGGACTGGGAAATCGAAGACACCTGGTATATGGCGGGCCAGTCTGGTACCGGGTCCAAGACGGTGGTGATCAACAAAAAAACATTCATACCTGAACACCGCAAATTGACCTTCGCCGAAGCGTCATCCAACATGCCGCCCGGCTGCACGGTCAACACAAATCCGATTTACCGCATCCCCTTCCTGTCGGCTGTGCCGGTATGTCTGGTGTCTCCGCTGCTGGGTACGGCGCAGGGGGCGATTGACGAATTTGTAGATATGGCTGGCGCACGTGTGACACGGGGTGCGGTGGCTGGCGGGGGCAATCGCCTGAGTGAATTTTTCCCGGTGCAGTCACGACTGGCCGAGGCCAGTGCCAGCCTGGACGCTGCGCGCCTGCTGATCTACCGCGACACTGCCGGTGTGGAGCAGATGGCCACGGACGGGCGCATCATCACGATGGAAGAGCGGATTCGCAACCGGCGTGACCACGCCTTTGCCGCCAAGCTGTCACGCGATGCGGTAGAGGCAGTTTTTGCAAGCGTGGGTGGTGGCGGCCTGGCGCTTGACCAGCCGCTGCAGCGCATGTGGCGTGATGCCAATGCCATCTCGCGCCACATCAGCCTGAACTGGGATGCAGTGTCGTCCATGGTGGGGCAGTACCTGCTGGGCATGGAGCCCAAGGGACAGTATTGATTGGGTGATGGGGCGCAAATTGTTTGCTGCAAACATTGACGAAAAAATCAAAAGACATTCAACAGGAGATATCAGATGAACGGAAAAATCGGTCTGGAAGAGCACTTCGCAATTCCCGAAACACTGCAGGACTCTGCCGGCTTTGTGCCCGGCGAGTACTGGAAAGAACTCAGCAAACGTCTGCTGGACATGCAGGAATACCGGCTTCGCGAGATGGATGCCAATGGCATGGAGATGATGATCCTGTCGCTCAATGCCCCGGCAGTGCAGGCGATCCCATCGCCACAAAAGGCGAACGAGATTGCCATGCGTGCAAATGACTTCCTCGCTGAACAGGTGGCCAAGCGGCCCACACGTTTTCAGGCATTTGCCGCGCTCCCCTTGCAGGACCCGGACATGGCCACACGCGAAATGGAGCGTTGTGTCAAACAACTGGGTTTCAAGGGTGCGCTGGTCAATGGCTTCTCGCAAACGAACACACCGGACAACTGTGTGTATTACGACGCGCCGCAATTTGCCGGTTTCTGGGATGTGGTTGAAAAGCTGGATGTGCCTTTTTACCTGCATCCGCGCAACCCGATTGGCGCCTGGGCCCAGATTTACGATGGCCATCCGTGGCTGATGGGTCCGACCTGGGCGTTTGGCCAGGAGACGGCGGTGCACGCCTTGCGTCTGATGGCTTCAGGCCTGTTCGACAAGCACCCCAAGCTGCAAATCATTCTCGGCCACATGGGTGAAGGCCTGCCTTACAGCATGTGGCGCATCGACAACCGCAACGCGTGGGTTGAACTGCCAAAGACCTACCCCGCCAAAAAGACTTTTGGCGAGTATTTCCAGAACAATTTCTACATCACCACTTCGGGCAACTTCCGTACGCAGACGCTGATTGACGCGATGCTGGAAATCGGCGCGGACCGCATCCTGTTCTCGACGGACTGGCCTTTTGAAAATGTGGATCACGCCGCGAAGTGGTTTGATTCAGCCTCCATCAGCGAAGCCGATCGCCTGAAGATTGGCCGTACCAACGCGGCGCAGCTGTTCAAGCTGGACATCTGAGCGGGTCAGGGGGTTCTGTCCGCCTGACGTCCGCAGAACCCCGCATATCCGCCCAGCGAATTCGAATAAAAACCCGGAGACAAAACATGACCTCTTTACCCACCCGCCGCAAGGTCGGCCAGATCACCTTCCTGGCA
>JAZKHN010000125.1:15272-16762 GCA_040385325.1 Pseudomonadota bacterium | reverse complement strand
GCCGGGCAAAGCTCCATACCGACGGCTTTGACGGTTTCGTAAAGCGCAGCGTCCTGGCCGGGCTCGCCACAGGCGGCCATCCAGTTGGCCGACAGCTTGACGCGCGGGAGCTCGATGGGGGCTGCGAGCAGATTTGTAATGGCCTCGGCTACCGCCATACGACCTGAAGCTGCAGCATTGACCACTGCCAGCGGCGTGCGTTCGCCCATGCTCATGGCCTCACCCGCAAAACCCTTGAAGTCGGCCAGCGTGACGGCGCAATCGGCCACCGGCACCTGCCAGGGACCAACCATCTGGTCGCGGTGCGTCAGGCCGCCCACAGCGCGGTCGCCGATCGTGATGAGAAAGCGCTTGGAAGCCACGGTCGGGTGGCTCAGCACGTCGATCACGCTCTTTTGCAGGTCGACGCCTGTCAGGTCTATCGGCTTTATGGTTGGCGTGATGGTTTTGACATCGCGGTGCATCTTGGGCGGTTTGCCCAGCAACACATTCATGGGCATATGAACTGGGGCCCCCACGCTCCCCATTTCATGTGGTTCGCTGCCCCCCGAGGGGGCTTCGCTTGCTTGAAGCGGCCCGGCGCGGCGCGCGTCTGCTCCGTTGTCATACAGAACCAGATCTCTTTCTTCAGTCGCCGTGCCGATCACCGCAAACGGGCAACGCTCGCGTTCACAAAATGCCTGGAACTGCGCCAGCGACTCCGGCGCAATGGCCATGACGTAACGCTCCTGGCTTTCATTGCTCCAGATTTCCTTGGGGCTGAGGCCGCTTTCTTCCAGTTGCACGGCGCGCAGGTCAAAACGTGCGCCCCGCCCTGCGTCATTGACCAGTTCGGGGAAGGCGTTGGACAAACCACCCGCGCCCACATCGTGAATCGCCAGGATGGGGTTGGCCGCGCCCAATTGTGCGCAGCGGTTGATGACTTCCTGCGCACGGCGTTCGATTTCCGGGTTGCCGCGCTGGACGGAGTCGAAGTCGAGGCTGGCCGCATTGGTGCCCGACGCCATCGAACTGGCCGCGCTGCCGCCCATGCCAATGCGCATGCCGGGACCGCCAAGTTGGATCAGCAGCGTGCCAGCGGGAAACAGGATTTTCTGGGTCAGCGATGCGTCAATCGTGCCCACACCACCGGCGATCATGATGGGCTTGTGGTACCCCCAGCGCTGGCCACCCACGGTCTGCTCGTATTCGCGGAAGTAACCCGCCAGGTTGGGCCGACCGAATTCGTTATTGAAGGCCGCGCCGCCCAACGGGCCTTCAGTCATGATCTGCAGCGGGCTGGCGATGTGTTCTGGCTTGCCGTAGTCGCCGTCAAACAGCTTTGACACTGTGAAACCGGTCAGGCCAGCCTTGGGTTTGGAGCCGCGGCCGGTGGCGCCCTCGTCACGAATCTCGCCGCCTGCGCCTGTAGAGGCACCGGGGAAAGGCGAGATCGCCGTCGGGTGGTTGTGTGTCTCGACCTTCATCAGCACATGCATCAGCGTGTCGTC
>JAZKHN010000125.1:6849-15172 GCA_040385325.1 Pseudomonadota bacterium | reverse complement strand
GCCAGCGCCAGGCCGAACTCGCTGTTGGCGGCTTCCAGGGCAGCCTTGCCGCCCGCCAGCACGTCGATGCTCTGCAGCGGCGCAGCCTGCAGTTCGGTGAACAGGCCCGCAGCCTCGGCACGGTCGGACATCACGCTTTCGGTCATGCGGTCATGCAGCAGGGCCGCGATCTGGTGGCGCTGTTCATCGGTCAGGCTCGGCTTGCCCAGCAACTGCGACTTGAACGACAGGTGGTATTCGGTGATGCGCTCTATGCGGCGCACGGCCAGCCCGCAATTGCGGGCAATATCGGTGGCCTTGGATGCCCAGGGCGACACGGTGCCAAAACGCGGCGTCACTACAAAAATCGAGCCGACAACGGCACTTGCAGCCGGCGTGGGCGCCGGTTCGCCATAGTTCAGCAAGGCGGCCAGCCGGGTCTTCTCGGCCTCAGCGGGAAGCGTATCGGTCGCCACCAAGTGGACAAAACGGGCCTGGATGCCGCTGATCTTGTCGTGAATGGCTTGCAGGCGGGGAAGGAGTTGCTGGACGCGAAAATCGCTCAGGGCATTGATGCCCGCAGGCACGCCCTCAAAAGTCGTCAGGTGCAGGGTCACGGTAGCGGTGGCCTTGATGTTGTGGCGGGCAGCGGGAGCTGTCCTGCGGGGTTGGCGCACCCGGTACAGGTGCGCGTTAACCCTGAATTTTACCAGCCGTGATTTGCACCGTTTTGGGGTGATCTGATCCAAATCCTCTATACCTGCAAGGGCTGCGTGGAGTGGGATAATCACGGCATGAGCATTACGTACAAAAACGCTGAAGAAGTCGAAGGCATGCGGGTTGCCTGCAGGCTGGCTTCGGAAGTCCTCGACTACCTCACCCCCTTCGTCAAGGCGGGCGTAACGACCCGCGAAATCGACAAACTCGCCAACGACTACATGGTCAACGTGCAGGGCACAGTTTCGGCCACCCTGGGTTACCAGCCACCGGGCTATCCGCCTTATCCGGCCTCACTGTGCACTTCACTTAACCATGTGGTGTGCCACGGCATCCCCAACGACAAGCCACTCAAAAAAGGCGACATCATGAACATCGATGTCACCGTGATTACCAAAGAGGGATGGTTCGGCGACAACAGCCGCATGTACATGATTGGCGACGTTTCTATCGCTGCAAAACGGCTCTGCCGCGTCACCTTTGAAGCCATGTGGCACGGCATCATGCGCGTCAAACCCGGTGTGCGCCTGGGCGATATCGGCTTTGCCATCCAGACCTTTGCGGAAAGCCAGGGTTTCACCATAGTGCGCGAGTTTTGCGGTCACGGTATCGGCAAAAAATTCCATGAAGAGCCGCAGGTTCTGCACTACGGCCGCCCCGGCACGCTGGAAGAACTCAAACCCGGCATGACCTTCACCATAGAACCCATGATCAACGCCGGAAAGCGCGACATCAAGGACGGCCCGGAAAAAGACGGCTGGACCATCGTGACCCGCGACCATTCGCTGTCCGCCCAGTGGGAGCACACCATCCTGGTAACCGAGACCGGCTACGAAGTGCTGACCATGTCGGCAGGCAGCCCTGAAACGCCGGCCTTTGTGCAGCAGCAGGTCGCCCAGGCCGTCGGCGCCTGATGCCCTTGCAGGCATCCAGCATCAGGCCATGACCGACCTGGCAAAGGTGCGCGAGGACTATCGCGCCGGTAAAAACTCACTGTTTGAGTCACTTGCAGCCAGCGGCTCGTCAACGCGCGGCATTCACAGCCTGCTGCAAAAGCTGGCCAAACACACCGATGCCACGCTGAAAATGCTGTGGCAGATCGCTGATTTTCCGCCCTCGGCCTGTCTGGTGGCAGTAGGTGGATTTGGCCGCGGCGAATTGTTTCCCCACTCGGATGTGGACGTCCTGCTGCTGCTGCCGGACGACACCAGGGTTGAAGAAGACCCTGCTCTCAAGGCAAAAGTTGAAAGCTTTATCAGCAATTGCTGGGACAGCGGCCTGGAAATTGGCTCCAGCGTTCGTACCGTTGCAGACTGCGCCGAAGAGGCTGCCAAAGACGTCACCGTGCAGACCTCATTGCTGGAGGCACGCCTGGTTGCGGGGCAAAAGAAGAATTTCACCCGTCTCTGCAAAAAACTCGACGCGCTGCTCGACCCCAAGGCCTTTTTTGTCGCCAAGACGCTGGAAATGCGCCAGCGCCACAACAAGTTTGAAAACACGCCCTACTCACTCGAGCCGAACTGCAAGGAGTCGCCGGGCGGCCTGCGCGATCTGCAGGTGGTGCTCTGGGTTGCAAGGGCAGCCGGGCTCGGCAAGTCCTGGGACGAGCTGGCGCGAAGCGGCCTCGCTACTGCTTTTGAAGTACGCCAGATCAAGACAAACGAAGCGTTGCTCAGCCTGATCAGGGCGCGTTTGCACCTGATTTCAGGCCGCCGCGAAGACCGGCTGGTGTTCGACCTGCAGACTGCAGTGGCGGAGTCGTTCGGCTATTCGGCCGAGGCCGACGATGGCAGCAAGGTGCCACGACGCGCCAGTGAGGCGTTGATGAAGCGCTACTACTGGGCGGCCAAGGCCGTCACCCAGCTCAACCAGATTCTGCTGCTCAATATTGAGGAGCGCCTGAACCCGAGCAACTACCCGCCGCGCGTCATCAACGAACGCTTCTCGGACAAGGCCGGCATGCTGGAAGTGGCGAACGACGACCTCTATGTGCGCGAGCCGCATGCGATTCTTGAAACCTTCTTGCTGTTCGAAACCGATGTCGGTATCAAGGGCTTGTCGGCGCGCACGCTGCGTGCGCTGTACAACGCGCGCGGTGTGATGACAGCGAAGTTCCGGAACGACCCTGTCAATAGAAACACTTTCAGGCAGATATTGCAGCAGCCTGAAGGCATTACCCATGCCATGCGGCTGATGAACCAGACCTCCGTGCTGGGTCGTTATTTGTGGATATTCCGCAAGATCGTCGGACAGATGCAGCATGACCTGTTTCACGTCTACACGGTCGACCAGCACATCCTGATGGTGCTGCGCAATGTGCGGCGCTTCTTCATGGCCGAGCACTCGCATGAATACCCCATGTGCTCACAGCTTGCAGCAGGCTGGGACAAGCCCTGGATTTTGTATATCGCCGCGCTCTTTCACGACATCGCCAAGGGCCGTGGCGGTGATCATTCGGAACTGGGCTGCAAGGACGTGCGCACCTTCTGCCGCCAGCATGGCATCGCGATTGAAGACGCCAAACTCGCCGAGTTCCTGGTCGGCGAACACCTGACCATGAGCCGCATCGCTCAAAAGGAAGACCTGAGTGATCCTGAAGTCATCGCCGCTTTCGCCAAACGTGTAGGCAACGAGCGTTACCTGACGGCGCTGTATCTTCTGACAGTGGCTGACATTCGCGGCACCAGCCCGAAGGTGTGGAACGCCTGGAAAGGCAAGTTGCTTGAAGACCTGTACCGCTATACCCTGCGTGTGCTGGGCGGCCGGGCACCGGATGCAGATGCAGAAGTCGAATCACGCAAACGCGAGGCACTGACCACCCTGGCCCTGCATGCCGAGCCGTTCGAGGCGCACAAGGCGCTTTGGGAGACGCTCGACGTGAGTTATTTCATGCGCCATGACGCCTCTGACATCGCATGGCATGCGCGCCAGCTGTCACGCCATGTCGGCAAGGCCAAAGCCATTGTGCGTGCGCGGCGCTCGTCTGCCGGCGAAGGCATGCAGGTGCTGGTCTACACGCCCGATGCCTCAGATCTTTTCGCACGCATTTGCGGCTACTTCGACCAGGCCGGTTTCAGCATTCTTGACGCCAAGGTGCACACCGCCAAAAACGGTTATGCGCTGGATACCTTTCAGGTGGTCAACCCCGACCTGGGTGACCATTACCGCGAACTGGCGGCCATGGTGGAAGCCGACCTCGACAGAACCATCGAAACCCCTGGCCCACTGCCCACACCGGGCAAAGGCAGGATTTCACGCAGGGTGAAGAGCTTTCCGATCGCGCCACGCGTGGATCTGAGGCCCGATGAAAAAGCACAGCGCTGGCTGCTCAGCGTTTCTGCCAGCGACCGCGTGGGCCTGCTTTACCTCATCGCACGTGTGCTGGCCAAGCACCACATCAACCTGCAGCTTGCCAAGGTCACAACCCTGGGCGAGCGGGTGGAAGATACCTTCCTGATTGATGGCCCCGAGTTACAGCACAACAAGGCGCAAATCGCGATTGAGACAGAGTTGCTGCAGGCTCTGAATGCGTAACAGCTCAGGCTGAAACCGTCTCGCCCGGACCGTGAACGGGCTTCATGTAGCGCAACACCCTGCCCTTGTAGGCCCCGCCCTCAGGCAGCACAGAGATGCGCATCTCGGTGTGTGAATAGCCCAGCACATTCATCTTGCGGGTAAAGCTCGCCCGGTTACCGCGATCCGGGTCGACGATCAGCACCTCTGCGCCTGGGTTGGTATGCAGGTTGATGAACTGGGACAGGGCCTGCGGCTGGTCCCGGTCATAAAGTACGTCGCTGCCGATGACAAGGTCAAAGCGCGTCAGCAAAGGGTTCTCACGCGTCCAGTTGCCTGTCTGGTACTTCATGGCTGGCAAATGGTTCAGTTTGAGGTTTTCAAGCAGGAAGGCTGCTGTCAGTGGGTGGCAATCGCTGGCAGTGATGTTGCCACCCCGCCGGTGTATCACCAGGCTGGCCAGTGCCAGGCCGCAGCCAAGTTCAAGAATGCGCTTGCCTTCGAGTTGATAGGTCTGCATGACGTTGGCCAGCACGTGGCCCGAGGGCCAAAGCATGCCAAACAGCGGCCAGGCAGCAGAAGAAATGCCCTGCGCCTGCGCCAGTCCATCAGGATCATGAAACTGCTGGCGGTCCAGCAATGAGCGTATCTGCAGGTCAGCGCCGCTGCCACTCACGGTTTCAAACTTCAGCTTGTAGGGCAAGTTTTGCTTGCCTGGCAGAGGTTCCAGCGCTGCGGGCGTTTGCGTGGGTGACATCCGGAAATCCTCCAGCGCATCACACGCCAATCACAAAGAGCCTCGGTCAGTGTACGCCCAGGGCACTCCTTTGTCTTGACCCATGGCCAGGCGGCGCCACCGACCAAGCCAGACGCGATTTCCGTTCTTGAGAGCGTGCCGTCAAGCCGACAGGAAATGCCCCGGCGTCAAAGCGCCCACAGCTCCCTCTGCCAGCGGCACGGCTTCATCCCACAATCGCGCAATGTAGCGACCGCCAGTTTTGCCATTGGAGGCATCCGAGCACAGCCAGCCTATGCCCCGCCGCATGATGGCCGCTGGCAGCAGGTTACCGTCTGCGCCGCGCTTGTTCTCGCTCGGCGGCAGGAGGTCGGTATCTGCAGCACCACCCGGCAGGTAGACATTGACGTCGACACCCGTGCCTTCGAGGTCCTGCGACCAGACCCTGGACATGGCTTCCATCGCGGCCTTGGAAGGTCCATAAGGCGAATAGCCCTTGCGCACCATGGTCGGGTCGCTCGTTGAAATATTGACAACCTTGCCAAAGCCTTTTGAAAGCATGTACGGCACACAGGCGCGGCTCATGTTGAACACGCCATTGACGTTTGTGCCCATGATGCTGCTCCAGTGCTGCGGCTCCACTTCCCAGAATGGCACAGGTTTGGTGTTGAAGGTTTCGCTGATGAGGCGCATGCCCTGCCCTGCATTGTTGACAAGCACATGCAGCGCACCAAATTTTTCGAGGGTGAACTTCAAAACGCTCTCGCAGGCTGCGAAATTGCTCACATCAGCAGCAATTCCCACCACGCGACCCTCACCGGCAACTGCTGTTGCCATGGCGATGGTTTCGCGCATGGCGTCAGACTCTGAGGCGCCAGTAACCACAACCCTGGCGCCCAGTGCAGCAAGTTCGAGTGCCATTTCGCGGCCAAGTCCGCGTACGCCGCCCGTGACGATGACCACGCGGTCCTGCAGGGAAGCTTCTTTAGCTTGTGACATGAATGACTTTCAGGTATTTGAGGTATAGACAGGCGTGCGGGCAGGCACCGGACAATGCGCCCGGTGACCCCTGAGCACACTCAGTATTTGCAGACGACGTTAAGCAGGGCCTGGCGCTTCTCGTGCACCACCGCGTGCAAGGCCCGCTCCATGGCGGCCCTGAGCTGAGCAGGATCTTCGACCCGTTCACCATAAGCTCCGCTGGCTTCAGCGATTTTTTCAAATGCTGGCGAGGGGCTCAGGTCTGCCAGCAACCTGCAATCGTTGTTCCCCGATACGCCGTCCTTGTACATCGCAGAGGTGGAATTGCGGACCGCGCCATAAAGCTGGTTGTTGTAAATCACGACCAGCACGGGCAGGTTCTGTGCGGCAGACACCCAGTGGCAGGCGGTCGGGTTGTCAAACACATAGGCGCCATCGCCCAGTGTGGCCACCACCACCTTTTCAGGGCTGGCCAGCTTCACGCCCAACGCGGCGCCAAGCCCCCAGCCCAGGCCGCCAGCAGGGCTTTGCCCGAGGAAGCTCCCACTCTGCTCGCGGTCCACGTGCTCAAGTCGCAGCGGGTATTCGTTGACCAGAATTGCATCCGGCCCAGCCACGTCAGAGATACACCGGCTGATCTGTTCGGGGGTGATGTGGGCGGCCTGGCTGGCCTTTTCCGCCTGCGTCCTCCATCCATCGCGCAGCGCTTTCCTGCGTGATGCGATCAGGCTGCGCCGTTCAGCTACGGCAGGGGCTTCCGTAGCCTTCTCCGGCAAGAATTTCACGAGTTCCGCACCAAGCACCTCAAGCGCCACAGCGGCATCGGCCCGGATGGACATATCGGCAGGAAAGGCCCTGGCCGGATAGCGCGAGAACGCAGGATCTTCACCGATGTGCACCACCTTGCAGTCGGCAGGCGGGTTTTCAAGCGAAGGTATCCAGGGCACATCACACTCCAGCACGATGATGAGGTCAGCATCCTGCAGGAACGGTTTGGTCTGGAAACCCAGGTGCATGTCATGGCTGGTGGGCAGGCAGACATAGCGGCCGTACAGCGTGACCACGCCAATGGCATATTTTTGCGTGAATGCCGACAGCGCATCAAAGCCGGCGCTGGTACGCCCGGAGGTTGACGTGATGATCAGCGGGCGCCTGGCCTTTACCACGAGGGCAGCCAGTTCCTGCATGGCGGCCGGCTCTGGCCAGGCAGCGCCGGCTACCGCGCGTAGCGCCCTGGGTGGCGCTGCCGTGATGGTCGTGCTGATGATCTCGCGCGGTAACGACAGATAGGCCGGACCGCGGGGCGACGACATCATCAGTTCCATCGCCCGGTCCACCGCATTGACCGTTTCGGTCGCGATCTTGAGTTCATAGTCCCATTTGACAAACTCGCGCAACATGCCGGCCTGATCGAACATTTCCTGTGCCCAGTGAATGTTGCGGCTGCGTGAGCCATGCAAACCCGTCTCGGTAATCGGTGTCCGCCCGGCCATCAACAGGATGGGAGCGTTGTCACGGTTGGCATTGGCTGCGCCGTTGACCGTGTTTGCAGTACCCACGTTCACATGGACCATGACCGCCTGCGGACGTCCGGTGACGAGGTAGACGCCGTGGGCTATGGCCACTGCAGCATTTTCATGCGTGACGACGATCGGTCTTGGTATGGCCTTCGCAATCTCCGGGTCGGCTTCGGCCATTGAAAATGCTTCAACAATCGCCGGAAAATCAGTCCCCGGATTGCAGAAAAAATACTCCACGCCATGCGCCCTCAGCCGTCGCAGCATCACAAGCGCTGAGAGCTCCTCCTTCATGGCACCCGCAGGAGCAGAGGATTTTTGATCGATGGCCAAGGCCGACATGTCACCCATAAATAGTCAATCCAGGAAAGTTAAAGGCAGCCTGCAGCACTGTCGCCAAGGTTTATTTGATGGAAGCACCAGACAGGCGGATAACCTCCGTCAGGCGCTCGGTGTCCCGTTTGATGTGCGCATCGAATTGGGCGGTGGTTCCGCCCACCACCTCGCCGCCAGCTATACGTATGGTTTCGATGATGGCCGGGTCCTTGAGCGCGCGATTGGTCTCTTCCTGAAGACGCACGATGATTTCCTTCGGAGTGCGCGAAGGCACCAGCAGGCCAAACCATCCCGTTAATTCGTAGTCCGGAATCCCCAACGCCTCGGCCACTGTAGGTACGTCAGGCAGCAGTGCCGAACGTTTGGCTGAAGTGACTGCAAGGGGCTTGAGCCTGCCGTTTTTCACGAACTGCAGGGCGACAGGCAGATTAACGAGGCCCACCTGAAGCGTTCCGCCGATGTGGTCGGTCGTTGCCTGTGCGTTGCCCTGATAGGCGATGTGCGTGAACTTCGCACCGGTCTTGACCGCAAGCAGTTCTGCCGC
>JAZKHN010000125.1:0-6749 GCA_040385325.1 Pseudomonadota bacterium | reverse complement strand
CCGGTGAACTTGATGACCTCTGTGAGGCGATCAGCATCTTTCCTGATACGCGCATCAAACTGCGCGGCAGTTCCGCCCACCACGTCACCGCCTGCCACCTTGATGATCTCGATCAGTCCCGGGTCTTTCAACGCCTTGGCAGTTTCCTCCTGCAGGCGGGCAATGATTTCTGGCGGCGTTTTGGCAGGGGCGAGCAAACCAAACCAGCCATTGAGTTCATAGTCAGGAATGCCAAGCGCCTCGGCAACTGTCGGCACGTCAGGCAGCAGTGCCGAGCGTTTTGACGAGGTCACTGCCAGCGCCTTCAGCTTTCCGGCCTTCACGAATTGCAGGGCAACGGGCAGGTTGACGAATCCGACCTGCAGCGTTCCTCCGATGTGGTCAGTGGTCGCCTGTGCATTGCCCTGGTAGGCCACATGGGTCACCTTGGCACCGGTTTTCATGGCCAGCAATTCTGCAGACAGGTAACCGGAACTGCCCACACCAGGTGTGCCGTAGTTCATCTTGCCCGGCTCCTTCTTCATCAGGGCGACCAGTTCCTTCATGTTGTTCACGGGAATGCTGGGGTGCACCGTCACGACGTTCATCAGTGATGCCACTTCAGTGATGGCAGCCAGGTCTTTGGTCGGGCTGAATGGCAGGTTTGAATACAGCACCGGGTTCACCGACAGGGTGATGCCGTTGATCAGCAGTGTGTACCCATCTGGCGCCGACTTGGCCACGTAATCTGTGCCAATGTTTGTAGAGGCACCGGGTTTGTATTCAACCAGCACCGGCTTGCCCAGTGAATCCTGCAGCTTGAGCGCGATGGCACGGGCAAATATGTCTGATGTTCCGCCGGGTGTTGCAGGGACGATGATGCGCACGGGCTTGGTGGGATATGCCTGCGCCACTGCCATTTGCGGCAGCAGGGACACACCCATCAGTGAAGCGAGTGCAAGCAAGAAATGACGACGCATAAGTACTCCTGTAAAACAAAAAAATATGTCCACGGCAAATAGCACTTAACGTGCCTGCCCGGTCGTCGGGACAAAGCCGATGCACTCACATCGGGGCACGTACAGAGGAGAAACACGACATGCAGCCTTTGCTGCGTGTCGGGTCCTGTCCATACCGATTGTGTGTGTCAAAGGTATTTCTTTAAAATGATATTATTTTCTTATTCCATACTATTGAGGACATATCAAAAATGGAGTGGACACAACGCCTGCGCATGCGCCAGCTTTACCTGCTGGTCGCCCTGTACGAGACCCGCAACGTCAGCCATACCGCGACACAAATGGGGGTCACCCAGCCGGGGCTCTCGAAGTGGCTCAGCGAGCTGGAAGAAGACCTCAACGTCAAGCTTTTCAAGCGCAACTCGCGCGGCCTCACGCCGACCGAGTTCTGTACTGCCCTGGTATCGCACGCAAAGGCCATCATTGGCGAACTGGACCGCACCCAGGCGACCATCCGGCTGATGTCCATAGGGGCTTCGGGCAATCTGGTCGTGGGTACCACCCCTACCGTGGCAACAGGACTGGTCCCCAGGGCGGCGGGCTACTTCAGAAAGCGTTTTCCCGACGCCTATCTCAACATCATTGAAAACCGCCTCGATGCATTGCTGCCGCAACTTGAAGAGGGTCGGGTAGACCTCGTCATCACACGCACCGACCAGGCCCGGCTGGACGCGGGTGTTCGCTGCGACATCCTTCATCCCGAGCAGATCCGCGTTGTGGTGGGAGCCAACCACCCCCTCGCCAAAAAACGCAAGGTCGACTGGCCCGATGTGCTGCGCTACCCCTGGATCATCCCGCCCAAGGTCAGCCCGCTGCGGCGTGAGCTTGAGCATGAGCTGGCTCTCGCCGGGCAGCCCTCCCCGCGCTATCGGGTAGAAACAGGCTCCACCCTGGTCATCGTCACCATGCTGCAGGACGGTGACCTGGTGGCACCCATGTCGGCCAGACTCATGCACTATTTCCAGGGCCTGAAACAGGTCGTGCCCCTGCCTTTGCCTTACCTGCGCGAGGGCAGCGTCGGCGTGATACGCCGCCGCGAGGCAACCGAATCCCCCATGCTCAAGGCCTTTATGGACGGCCTTCGCATGCATGCAGCGGGCTGAATCGCCCCAGGGCTTGCCCGATACCGAAGGCGAAAAAACAGGGATTTCTGCTGTTTTCTGTTGGCGCACCAGGCACGCGCCACTTTGGTCATATCTGCACCCCGGCTGTGCTTTTGGTCTTGTAGAGGCATCAAAACCCCAGGCAGAGCTTTGGATTTCGCACCATTGTGCAGAATCCTCCGGTCTCTGGCTGTTTCTAAAAGCCTACGCGGACCTCCAGCTATCACCCAAAGCATATATCTGAATGGTTTTCAGGTATGCCTGCAGTTTTTACGCCTTGTGCAAACACCTGTTTCTGACGAATCATTCATCCCCTATCTACTTCGAAATATCGACAACATGTCATCCCACGTACTGATTGCCGGCGCTGGCCCGGTGGGGCTGGTGAGCGCGCTGACGCTGGCGAACGCCGGCATCGCCGTGACGGTTTTCGAGCGCAACACCACCGCACCCGAAGACCTGCGCGCCTCGACTTTTCACCCGCCAACGCTGGATATGCTGTCACGTTTCGGTCTGACAGAAGAACTCGTGTCGCAGGGTCTTGTAGCCCGATATACGCAGCAGCGCGATCGCAAGGAAGGCCTGGTCGCCGAGTTCGACATGTCCCTTCTTGAAGGCGAAACGAAACATCCTTTCCGTCTGCAATGCGAGCAATGGAAACTCAACAAGCTGCTGATTGACCGCATCGCCAGATTCCCGCACGCCAAAATCATGCTGGGCGCAGAGCTGCAGTCCGTGTCGCAGGACGACAGCCATGTAGAAGTGACCGTCAAGACGCCAGACGGTATCGAAACGTTCAGCGGCGACTACCTCATAGGCGCTGATGGCGCGTGGAGCGCTGTGCGGCAATCGCTGGGCATAGAGTTTGAAGGCTTCACCTATCCCGAGCGCTTCCTGGTTGTATCGACCGACTTTGAATTCGCAGACCATTTCCCCAAACTGTCGTATGTGAACTATGTGTCCGACCCGCAGGAGTGGTGTGTGTTGCTGCGCGTGCCCTCGCTATGGCGGGTTCTCTTCCCGACACGTCCGGAAGAGTCCGACGAAGAAGTGCTCACAGACGAATCCATACAGACACGCCTGCAAAACCTGCTGCCCAAGGGCTCGCCCTACCCCACCGTGCACCGCACCCTGTACAAGGTGCACCAGCGGGTGGCCAAGGAGTTCCGTCGGGGCCGGGTGATTCTTGCCGGCGACGCTGCCCATATCAACAACCCGCTGGGCGGCATGGGCATGAACGGTGGTGTGCAGGACGCCTTCAACCTCTCCGACAAACTTGTCGAGATACTTAATTCAGGTGCGTCGCCTGCGCTGCTGGACCGCTATGAACGCCAGCGCCGTGCTGTCGCGATTGAATATATCAACGCCAACACGGCACGCAACAAGAAGACGATTGAAGAGCGCGACCCCGAGGCGCGCCGCAAAACCCAGGACGAGCTGCGCGCCATCGCAGCAGATCCAGTAGCCGCGAAGGATTACCTTCGTAAAACTTCCATGATCGATGCGCTGGAGCGCGCGGAGTCCATTACATGAAACAGGGTCTCAGTACCAAAACCGGCACACAAAAACGTGCTGAACTCAAAGCCCGCTTTACCAAAGGCAATCTTGTCGTCGCCCCCGGCGTCTTCGAGATGGTCTCAGCCAAGATTGCAGACCAGATGGGCTTTGAAGCCCTGTACATGACGGGTTACGGCACTGTCGCTTCCTATATGGGCCTGCCTGATGCGGGACTGGCCAGCTACACCGACATGATCAACCGTGTCACCCAGTACGTCAGCATCACCGACACGCCGATGATCTGTGACGGCGACACGGGTTACGGCGGCCTGCTCAACGTCATGCACACGGTTCGCGGCTACGAAACTGCAGGCGCCTGCGCCATCCAGCTTGAAGACCAGGAATTCCCCAAGAAGTGCGGCCACATGCTGGGCCGCCGCGTGGTGCCCACAGAAGACATGGTTGCCAAGATCAAGGTCGCTGCAGAAACCCGCACTGACAAGAACTTCCAGATCATCGCGCGCACCGATGCCCGCACCGTGCACGGCCTGGACGAGGCCCTGCGCCGCATGGAGAAATATGCGCGCGCCGGCGCTGACATCCTTTTTATCGAGAGCCCTGAATCCATTGAAGAAATGGAAACCATAGGCAAGGCCTTCGACCTGCCGCTGGTGGCCAACATGGTTGAAACCGGCCGCACGCCGGTGCTGACGAAAGAAGAACTTCAGCGCATAGGCTTCGGCCTGGTCATCTTCCCGTCGGCAGCTTTCCTGTCGGCAGGTGCGGCTTTCAAAAATGTCTACAGCCACATCAAAGCCACCGGCTCCAGTGCCAACACCAAACAGGAGCTCCATGACTTCCAGGAGTTCTCAAAAATGATGGGCTTTGACTGGGTCGCCGACTTCGACAAACGGCATGCCGTCGGTGAAGAGGCCAAATCTTGAGCAAGGAAGACATCTACCGCAAGCAGAACATGGGCAATGCCTCGGGCATTGGTTCGCGTTGCGGGCTCATCCTGGTCGACTTCGTCAATGGCTTCGTCGATGAAGACCAGTTTGGCGGACCGCACATTGCTGCGGCTGTAGAGGCAACAGTCCCCTTGCTGGCGGCTTTCCGCAAGGCGGGTCTTCCTGTTGTGCATACCCGTGTGGTGTTTGCAGACGACGGCGCCAACAAGAACGTGTTCTGCATGAAAGTGCCGCCACTGTTGACGCTGACCGAAGACGCGCCAGGCTCGCAAATCGTCCCGCAGCTCACGCCCATCGCCGGTGAATGGGTGCTGCGCAAGGTGTCCGCGTCGGCCTTTTTCTCGACCGGCCTGTCTGAATGGCTGCACCTGCGCGGCGTCGATACCGCCGTGGTGGTGGGTTGCACCACAAGCGGCTGCGTGCGAGCCACGGTGGTCGACTCCATGCAGTTCAACTTCCGCACGGTGGTGATCGAGGACTGCGTGGGTGACCGCGCGATCGAGCCACATGACGCCAACCTGTTTGACATGCGCCAGAAATACGCCGACGTGATGACACGCGACGCCTTCCTTCAACTACTTTCGAAAGCCTGAGCATGGACCACCTTGGTTACCGCATGAAGTTCGGGGCCCTTGGCCCCTCAACCAACACCATCGTCCAGCCGGACTTTGACGACATGCGGCCGGTTGGCGTCACCAACCACTACAGCCGAATCATCATCCCGAACGACCCGGTCAACACCGATGAAGAGTTTCTGCAGCTGGTGCAAAACATCCAGGAAAACACACTGCAGGCCCTGGATGTGCTCAAAAGCTGCGAGATGCAGTACCTGGTGATGGGCATGTCGGCAGCCACCTTCTGGGATGGCCGCAAGGGTGCCGAGAAGTATCTGGACATGATGAAGGATCGTGCAGGCGTGGGCGTGTCCTGCGGCTCGTTTGCGACCGAAGCAGCGCTCAATACCTACAAGGCCAAACGTATCGCCTTTGTGTCTCCCTACTTCCCGGTGGCCAATGACCAGGTCAGGCGTTTCTACCAGGATTGCGGTTTTACCGTCGTTCGTGACATCTGCCTGCGCCGTCCAAGCCCGGTGCAGATCGCCCACACCACAGATGAGATGTGCCGTGATGCGCTCAAGCAGCTTGACGGTGACGATATCGACGCCATCGTGCAGGTCGGCACCAACCTGTCGATGGTGCGCTTTGCTGCCGCTGCGGAATGGGTTCTGGGCAAACCGGTGATTGCCATCAACACAGCGACCTACTGGCACGCACTGCGCGCCTGCGGCATCAACGACAAGCTCCAGGGCTTCGGCAAGCTGCTGTCCCACTACTGACCGGTACTCCCCAGATGCTTGCAGGTCAAATCATCAACGGCCTGATGGTGGGTGGGCTCTATGCCCTGGTGGCCGTTGGCTTCACCCTCATCGTCGGGGTCCTTCACCGCATCAACTTCGCGCACACCGAGGTGTTCATGGTGGGCGGTTTTGCCGGGCTGGTGATTGCGCAAGCCGTGCCGTCCATCCCTTTGGCCATGGCCGGTGCGTTTGTGATTGGCGGCGTGTTCGGCATCATTGTCGAGCGCATCAGCTTTCGCAACCTCGACTCCGAAGAAGCCTCCATCACGGCAGCGCTGTCATCCATGGCGGTGGGCCTGCTGATGCTTGACCTGGTTCACCACATCTGGGGTTCCGAGCCCTTGTCTTTCCCGCTCGTCAATGCGTTGGGCTCAGGCAGCTTTGAAGTGTTCGGCGTGCGTTTTGTACCGGTTCAGGGGCTGGTGCTGGCCCTGACGCTCGTTCTTGTACTGGTGCTGTACTTCGTGATCGAAAAAACGCATACGGGCCGCAATATCCGCGCGGTGTCTGACAACGCAACGGCAGCAGCCCTGCTCGGCATCCCTGTCAAGTTTGTGGGCCAGCAGGTGTTTTTCATCACCTCGGCGCTTGCAGCCCTGACGGGCCTGCTCTTCGCGCTGCGCGTCGGCACTGTCAACTCGGACATCGGCATGACGTTTGCACTCAAGGCGCTGGCCGTGACCGCGATTGGTGGCATGGGCAATTTGTGGGGTGCCGTGGTCGGTGGCCTGCTGGTGGGCTTGCTTGAGGCCATGGCCGTGCAGTTCGGCTTCGGCCCGCTGGCCGATCTCATTGTCTGGGGCTTCATGATTGTTGTCCTGCTGGT
>JAZKHN010000124.1:0-2517 GCA_040385325.1 Pseudomonadota bacterium | reverse complement strand
TGCGCTTGCGGTCCAGCCAGAATTTCTTGCGTGCGTCGGGGCTGATGGCGATAAAGCCCTCGCCGGCGCGCGAGTTGGCGATGCGCACCACTTCAGACGTGGCACGCGCCACAGAATCAGCGTCATCACCGGCGATATCGCCGAAGAGCACCATCTTGGGCAGTCCACCGCGCTTTGATTTGGTGGCGTAGCCAACGGCACGCAGGTAGCGGTCATCAAGATGTTCAAGCCCGGCCAGCAGCACCGGCGAGCCCAACGCCTGGGTTCGCTTTTGCTCGGCGAACATGAAATCCTTGATCTCCACAATGCTGGGCACTGCGTCCTTGGCATTGCCGAAAAATTCCAGGCAAACCGTGCGGGTATGCACAGGCATGCGGTGAACAATCCAGCGTGCACTTGTGATCAGGCCGTCGCAGCCTTCTTTCTGGATGCCGGGCAGGCCGCTGAGAAATTTGTCGGTGACATCCTTGCCCAGGCCTTCCTTGCGAAAGCTTTTGCCCGGAATGTCCAGCCGCTCTGTTCGCACAGGTGTCTTGCCGTCGGCTTCAAAATACCTGAGCTCAAAGCTCGCCATTTCGGCATCGTGAATCTTGCCCAAATTGTGGTCAATGCGCGTGACTTCCAGCCACTGCGAATCGGGCGTCACCATGCGCCATGAGGCAAGATTGTCGAGCGCCGTGCCCCAGAGCACCGCTTTTTTGCCGCCGGCATTCATGGCGATGTTGCCGCCTATGCAGGATGCTTCGGCAGAGGTCGGGTCTACCGCAAATACAAAACCGCCACGCTCGGCTGCATCTGCCACGCGCTGGGTGACTACACCGGCCTCCGTCCAGATGGTCGCGACTGGCTCGGCGATACCGGGCAGCTTGACCATCTCGACCTCGGTCATCGCTTCGAGCTTTTCGGTATTGATGACGGCCGACTTCCAGGTCAGCGGAATCGCGCCACCCGTATAGCCGGTGCCGCCACCGCGCGGAACAATCGTCAGACCCAGATCGATGCAACCCTTGACCAGGCCAGCCATTTCGACTTCGGTGTCGGGCGTGAGCACCACAAACGGGTACTCGACACGCCAGTCCGTGGCATCCGTCACGTGCGACACGCGCGACAGGCCGTCAAACTTGATGTTGTCCTTCAGGGTCAGTTTACGCAACTTGCGCTCGGTCCGCTGGCGCAGTTCGGCAATCTCTTCGAAAGAATCAGAAAAACGGCCCACCGCACTGCGTGCCGCGTGCAGCAGTTCCTGCACGATGGCATCACGTTCACTGTCAACATCGGGCGTGCGGCGTTTTTCGACCTCATTGAGGCGGTGCTGCAGCGCATCGACCAGAAGCTTGCGCCGTTTGGGGTTGTCGAGCAGGTCATCCTGCAAGTAGGGGTTGCGCTGTACGACCCAGATATCGCCCAGTACTTCATACAACATGCGTGCCGAGCGGCCCGTACGGCGTTCGTCACGCAGACGGTTCAGCAGGTCCCAGGAATGCTCCCCCAGCAGACGAATGACGACTTCGCGATCAGAAAACGAGGTGTAGTTGTAGGGAATCTCGCGTATGCGGGCCTCGCCCGCCCTGGCATCGGCGACGAGCTGATTGAGTTCCTGGAATGTCGTTGGGGCGTTCATCGTGCAATTTCGGCGGCCCGGGCAGTCGAGAAACCGCTGCCTGGCGCTCTTGTCCTGTGTCTTTCCTATGTTAACGCAGCGCAGCATTTGCCTCGCGGTGGACAGGTTGATGACCTCATGGGAAACCCGCTTGTTAAACCGACGGCAAATCGCTTAAATCGCCCTGTCACAAACAGTTTGCACACTGTCCTGTTCGTCAAAAAGCAACCGTCCTCTGGAGTTTTCATGAAAAACCTGCATTCAGTCCGCATTTCAGGACTTGCCATCGCCGCAGCTGCCCTCCTCTCGCCTCTCGCCGCCCAGGCACAGACCGAAGTCCAGTGGTGGCATTCCATGGTGGCCGTCAACGGCGAATGGGTGAACGACCTGGCCAAGGACTTCAATGCCAGCCAGAAGGAATACAAGATCATTCCGGTCTTCAAGGGCAGCTACGACGAGTCCATGACGGCCGCCATTGCCGCCTTCCGCGCCGGCAATGCACCGCACATCCTGCAGGTGTTCGAGGTCGGCACCGCCACCATGATGGCCAGCAAGGGCGCTGTGGTACCCGTGGCCCAGATCATGAAGGACGCCGGCTACAAGTTCGACCCGACAGCCTACGTTTCTGCAGTTGCGGGTTACTACACCGCGCCCAACGGCCAGATGCTGAGCTTCCCTTTCAACAGCTCGACCACCATCTTTTATTACAACAAGGATGCCTTCAGGGCTGCCGGCCTCCCGACCGATAAAGCGCCCCAGACTTGGCCTGAAGTGGTCAATGCTGCCGCCAAACTGAAGGCTTCCGGCCACAAATGCCCGTTCACCACCGCCTGGCAGGGCTGGACGCAACTCGAGAGCTTCTCGAGCTGGCACAACGTCGAATTTGCGACCAAATCCAACGGCCTGGCCGGCATGGA
>JAZKHN010000123.1:0-3816 GCA_040385325.1 Pseudomonadota bacterium | reverse complement strand
GCCGTGCTGGGCAGCGCCCACATGACGATCAACAAGAACGCGATCCCCAACGACCCCGAAAAGCCGATGGTCACCAGCGGCGTGCGCATTGGCACACCGGCCATGACCACCCGCGGTTTCAAGGACGAGGAAGCCCGCGCCACCGCCAACCTGATTGCCGATGTGCTGGACAACCCGCGCGACGCGGCAAACCTCGAAGCGGTGCGCGCCAGGGTCAAGGTTTTGACCGACCGCTTTCCGGTCTACAAATAAGTGAGCAACTTGGGCATTTCCAGACATTCAAGCCCCGGTATTGAACTCATGGAACTGCCCAAATGAAATGCCCTTTTTGCGGCAACCTCGAAACCCAGGTTGTAGAGACTCGGGTGGCTGAAGATGCCGACTTCATACGCCGGCGCCGTCAATGCGGCGCGTGCGAAAAGCGTTTTACAACCTACGAGCGGCCTGACGTCACCTTCCCGGCCATCGTCAAAAAAGACGGCCGGCGTATCGAATACAAACGCACCAAAATCCTCGGCTCGATGAACCTGGCGCTGCGCAAGCGTCCGGTCAGCACCGAACAGATCGACTCGGCCATAGAGCGCATAGAGGAAAAACTGCTGAGCCTGGGCGTGCGCGAGGTGGTGTCAAACCGCATCGGCGAGCTGGTCATGCGAGAGCTGAAAAAGCTCGACAAGGTTGCCTACATCCGTTTTGCCAGCGTTTACCGCAGTTTTGAGGACATTGACGAGTTCAAAACACTGGTGGACGAGGTCCGGCGATAGTTTGTAAAGCTGGGCCTGCTGCAAAGCCACTGGTCAAGCCCAGACTTCCGCCTGTCTGCCGTCCCAACCCGACACCCCGGGCCCGGGCAAAATCTGGTTTATGCAAAAAGCCCGGGGATTCACCTTGCTTGAGGTTGTTGTGGTCATGGCGGTCATCGCCATCCTCACCGCGCTGGCTGCCCCCTCTTTTACCGGGCTCATTCAGTCAAACGCGGTATCCAGCAATGTCAACGCCTTTATGGCCGACCTCCGGTATGCGCGCAGCGAAGCCATTCGGCGGGGCGGCTCGGTGGTGATGTGCCGCAGCGATGCGCCAGAAGCTGCCGCACCGACATGCGGAACGGGCGCCGGTCCCGGAAACAACGGCTGGGTAAGTGGCTGGATTATTTTTCAGGACCGGGACGGTTCACAGAATTACACCAGCGCCGGCGACGACTCCCAATTGCTGAAGGTCCAGGGGCCAATCACCAACCTCGATACGATTGTTGAGGCCAGCAGCACCAAATTTGAGTTTGTGGGAACGGGCCGAATGAAGAACCTTGCTGGTGCGACCGAACTTCAGTTTGGAAGCAACATGCCCAATGAGCGTCAGCGCGTGGTCTGTGTCAACCAGTCAGGCCGGGCCCGCATCGCCGGTGATGGCACCGCATCCTGCACTACAGATCAATGAACAACCCTGCCAATCCTCATCGCCAGAATGGCGCTACGCTGATCGAGGTGCTGGTCACCATATTGATACTGTCCATCGGCTTGCTGGCCATGGGTGCCATGATCTCCTACTCCATCCTGTTGCCCAAATTTTCCGGCAACCGGTCGGTGGCGATCAGCACTGCGGGCAACATGATTGACCGGATGCGTTCCAATTCGGGCACGGAAAGCCCCTCCTTTTCAATCTCGTCCTACGCGACCACCACTTTTTCGGCAAACTTTGTGGGGTCTGCCTCGATTCCTGCGGGCGCTACCTGCAGCTTTCCGAACTGCACACAAGCCACCATGGCAACCATGGACATCGCCATTGTCCAGCAGCAGTTGCAGCAGCAGCTCTCGCCTGCAGGCATGACGATTACCGTGACGAACGTGATCAACAACGAAGGCAGTTTGTGGGTCGTCTGGCGGGAACCTGCCAGCGTCGGCAGCCTGGCCGCCGGCAGTGACAATTGTCCTCCCGACGTGACAGCCCTCGCGCTCACACCACCGCCACGATGTATTTACATGCCGTTCAAACTATGAAGCGCCCTGTGTTCAACACCGCCAGACTCCGACGCGGCCAGCGCGGAGTGTCGCTGATCGAGCTGATGATCTCGATGACCATAGGCCTCATCATCATGATCGCAGTGATCACCGCCTACGTGGGCGCGTCCGGCGCCAGTCGCACGGCGGAAGCCATAGGACGCATGAATGAAGACGGCCAGGCCGCCCTCCTCATACTCACCCAGCAATTGCGCATGGCAGGCGTTAACCCGTCCCAGCCTGACCGCTACAGCGTGACGCTCGGTATCAGCGCACGCGGCAACACAGTCCCATTGCACAACTCTGTAACCAATGCATTTGCAGTTCGCGGGTGCGACACCCGGTTCTCGGATGTCACTTCTGCGGCGTCTACTGCGGCCCTCACCTGCGGTCATGGTGCGGCAAGCGTCGGCCCCGACTCCATTTCGATTGCGTACGAAGCAGACCGCTACAACACAGTTGCGACAGGTGGGGGTGTGCCGACCGACTGCATGGGAAGTGGCATCACGCCAGTGACACTGGCCCCAGGCTACCTCAGCTCGGCTGGGGTAGCCGCAGCCAGCACGCTCATTTATGAGGCAGAAAACCGCTTTTATGTGGGCACGTCGGCCTTCGTGGTCAACCCAACGCTGTATTGCAAAGGCAATGGCAGCACGGCACAGCCGCTGGTCGAGAACATTGAAAACCTGCAGTTCAGCTACGGTACGGTCAATCCCAACACAACGACCTCGCCGATTTATGTCACGGTCACGCCCACGTTTACCACCACCCTCGTGCTGGGCTACATGTCGGCTTATGAGCTTGAGAATTTCAACACCGGCGCCCCGGCCCCCCAGTTTGGTGCAGTCGGGGCCACAAGCAGGCGCTGGAATGCGGTAAAAGCCGTCCGCATTTGCGTCGTTGCCCGAAGCGAGCAGCCCCTGGCAGACTCCATCGACTCTGCGCGCTACCTGGATTGCAATGGCACCCTCACAGTACCGCCAGACCGGCGATTGCGGCGGGCCTACACAACCACCGTTGTACTCAGAAACCAGTAGCGCCCATGGCCACCCAGTCCAACATGCAAAACCAGCGCAGTCAGCTGCAGCAAGCCCGGGCCCAACGCGGTGTTGTGCTCATCATGGCCTTGATCATGCTTGTCATCATTTCCCTGCTCACAGCAGTGACCGTGCGCAATGCCACCTCGAGTGAAGGCATCAGTGCCAATGCGCGCCAGACACAGCTGGCCACCCAGGCAGCAGAGACGGCGCTCAGGTATTGCGAACAGGGCGTGATAGAGGTTTTGTCTGCCAGTACCAGCACTTACGTTTTCAGCGTGGTCGCGCCGCCCAGTGCAACCACGGTGACCATTTCAAGCACCCACTTTCAGGCCGCGGTGACAACGACCCCGACGTCCATGATCACGGCCAACTGGGATACCAATTCAGGTACCGCAAACACCATTCTTGTACTGCCTTCATCGTCGGTCAATCGCGCGGGTATCACCACCACCTTTTCGCGCCCGCCAGAGTGCATGATTGAACGGCTGTCGCCTTCAACCTCGACCACACATTCGAAAAATTTCACCATCACCGCGCGCGGCTTCGGTCCTGAAGTTCAAGCCGCCAACGCTGCCCGCAGCCGCCCTGTCGGCAGCGAAGTGTGGATGCAGTCAACCCTTGAGCTCAGATAAAGGCGAAAGCCGGAGGTTCACGATGAAAACGTTCCTGCTTCATTGGCTGTCAAGGGCCAGAAAAACATGCGGTGTCATTCTGGCAACCATCGTCATGACTGTGGTGAGCGCTCAGCCAGTTTCCGCACAGATCGCGCAATCGCCACTGCT
>JAZKHN010000122.1:15255-26647 GCA_040385325.1 Pseudomonadota bacterium | reverse complement strand
CTGAGCTTGCCGGTGCCTACCAGCGTGCCGAGTTCTTTCAGCGCTTCCGGCCAGACCTCCATGTGCTCGCTGACGATAAAGCCCTGTATCTTCAACCGGCTGATGAGAATTGCGGCAGGGTTGGCCATGGGCACGGGCTTGCCGTCGTAGCCGGCGATCATGCCGCACACGGCGATGCGGCCGAAGTCGTTCATGCGCGGGAGCACGGCATCAAGCACCATGCCGCCCACGTTCTCGAAGTAACCGTCGACGCCGTTCGGGCAAGCCTCCTTGAGCGCTGCAGACAGCGAGGCCGCATCCTTGTGCAGCTTGTAGTCGATGCAGGCATCGAAGCCGAGCTCGTCAACCGCGTATTTACATTTGTCAGTACCGCCCGCGATACCCACCGCGCGCGCACCACGGGCCTTTGCCAATGCCCCCACGGCACTGCCCACCGCGCCGGTCGCCGCACTGACCACCACGGTTTGCCCGGCCTGCGGTTCAATGATCTTGATGAGGCCGTACCAGGCCGTGACACCCGGCATGCCGACAGCGCCCAGGTAATGCGAGAGCGGCACGTGGGTGGTGTCGACCTTGCGCAGTGCGCCGGGCTGCGCCGCATTGAAGATGCCGTACTGCTGCCAACCGCCCATGCCGACGACCTTGTCGCCTACGATGAACTTCGGCGATTTGCTTTCAATCACTTCGCCCGCAATACCGCCGCCCATCACCTGCCCCAGCGCCTGCGGCACGGCGTAGCTCTTGCTGTCGTTCATGCGGCCGCGCATATAGGGGTCCAGGCTGAGGTAATGGTGCTTCACCAGCACCTGGCCGTCCTGCAGGTCTGGCGTCTCGCTGCTGGTCAGCCTGAAGTTGGAGGCGGTCGCCTCGCCCGTGGGGCGGTTGTCGAGAAGGATTTGCTGGTTCTTTGGCATGTGTTCGATATCGCTGTTTAGATCAGTCGGTGGAAAGAATGCCCAGGCCTTCGCCCGATCCATCCTTGGCAGGGTTCATGCCATTGATGGTTTTCGAGCCGACAGGCAGGCGCTTCACGTACTTGAAGGTTCCGGTCGCGTGGGCACAGGCTTTGCCGGCCTCGTCGTAGATCGTGCCTTCAACAAACGCCATGGTGGCGGTGCGGTGCATGAGCCGGCCCTTGCCTGTTAGCGCCGTGCCATCACCGGGCGCGGGTCGCATGAAACTGGTTTTCATTTCTATGGTCACCGCGCCCATGTCCTTCTGAACACTCCGGGCAGCCAGGGCCATGGTGACATCCAGCAAGGTCATGCAGGCACCACCATGTGTCACGCCAAAGGTGTTGAGATGCTCGGGCTTTGCGGTGAAGGTGATGACAGATTCACCACCGTCAAACACATCAAGCTCAAAGCCCATATGCGTGACAAAAGGAATGTCGACCCCAAAGCCGACTGCACCTTTTTTGTTGAAGCTGCTCACTTGTTCAGCCACCTGTGACTACTGATACCCCGCCGTCGACAGCCAGCCACTGGCCGGTAATGTGCTTGCCGGCATCGGATGCAAACAGCACGCACAGGCCCTTGAGGTCTTCATCATCTCCCAGGCGTCCCAGCGGGGCGTGGGAGGCGAGTTTTTCCTCGCCCAGTGCCTTCAGCGTGCCCACGGTCATTTTGCTCGGGAAGAAACCCGGGCAGATCGCGTTCACGGTGATGTTGTACTTGCCCCATTCGCAGCCCAGTGCACGGGTGAAGTTGATCACGGCGCCCTTGGAGGTGTTGTAGGCAATAGTGGTCATGCCGCTGGGGTTGCCGCCCAGTCCGGCGATGGACGCCAGGTTGATGATGCGGCCCGATTTGCGCGCAATCATGCTGTGCTTGGCGATGTGCTGCGACAGGATGAAATACCCGCGGATGTTGAGGTTCATGACCTTGTCCCAGGCGTCAACCGGGTGGTCTTCAGCCAGCGCACCCCAGGCCGCGCCCGCGTTGTTCACCAGGATGTCGACATGGCCCAGGCGTTTGATGGCTTCGTCGGCCAGCGCGCGAATCTCGTCTTCTTTCGAGCAGTCCGCAGCAATCCAGTCGACATCAATGCCGGCAGCTTTCAGTTCTGCAGCGGATTCCTTCAGGTCTTCAGCTTTGCGTGAAGTGAGGATGATTTTTGCGCCGGCTTCGCCAAGGGCCTGCGCCATCTGCAGGCCCAGGCCGCGCGAGCCGCCGGTGACCAATGCGGTCTTGCCCTGGAGGTCAAACAGTTGCTGGATGGTACGGTTCATTTTTCTATCTCCTGTTGTCTGGATGGATTGAAGGTATGCCTGTCGGCAATCGGGTCAATGCCCGGGTAAAAACCTAGTAAAACACAACATTGCAGTCAATTGCAGCTGCTGTGTCCTGGGGGTGACTCAGGGGCCCGGGTTTATTTTTGAGCGAACGTAAATCAACACGAAACCTGCTGCCGCCACAAGGCCGCCCGCCACAACCATGGACCAGCCCACGGGGTCGCTGGAACGCTGCACGAAGATGCCCAGAATCAGCGTGAGCAGGCCACCGTAGATCAGTATCCATATCAGTGACTGAAGGCGTGCAATCGCCTTGTTCGACACGGGTTCTGAAGACGGCTTGAAAAATCCCATTAAAACGCCTCCTCCGGCAGTTCGGCGCAGGTCTGGTCGCGTGTTTCAACAACCTTGAGCCAGGCACCGATCTTCGGCAATTCGTAACGATAGAAATACTGTGCGGCACCCAGACGGCCCACAGCGGCAGGCGTTGATTCTGCGCCATCTGCGGCCAACACTGCCAGCGACACATCCAGCCAGATCCAGGCCAGCACCGTGTGGCCGAAAGCCTGCATGTAAGGGACTGCGTTGGCCAGCGCATCAGAGGGCCGGCCTGTGGCCCAGGCGGCCTTGGTGGCGCTGCTCACATGCTGCAGTGCCTTGCCCAGGTCATTGGCATGCAGGGCCAGTTCGGGTTGCTGTATGGCGCGCTCTATGGTGGCGTTGATGCGGCCTGCCAGCAGCGCAAGACCCCTGCCCCCTTCCATCAGCACCTTGCGGCCCAGCAGGTCCATGCCCTGTATGCCGTGCGTGCCTTCATGGATCATGTTCAGGCGGTTGTCGCGCCAGTACTGCTCGACCGGAAAGTCGCGCGTGTAGCCATAACCGCCATGTACCTGTATGGCCAGCGAGTTGGCCTCCAGGCACCATTCGCTGGGCCAGCTCTTGGCAATCGGCGTCAGCACTTCGAGCAGCATGCGCGCCTCGTCTGCGGCTTCGGGTGTGCCCGTGTGCTGTTCATCGACCAGGCGCGCGCAGTAGAGTTCCAGTGCCAGGGCGCCTTCGCAATAGGTTTTCTGGGCCAGCAGCATGCGCTTGACATCTGCGTGTTCGATGATGCGCACCTGGGGCTGCGACGCGTCTTTCCCCCCAACGCCCACCGGTCTGCCCTGGGGGCGGTTTTTGGCGTAGTCCAGGCTGGCTTCGTAACCCGCCATGCCCAGCATGGTGGCTGCCATGCCGACACCGATGCGCGCCTCATTCATCATGTGGAACATGCAACGCAGGCCCTCATGCGGCTTGCCCACCAGGTATCCGATGGCACCGGCCTCCCCATTCACCGGGTATTTGCCTTCGCCGAAATTGAGCAGCGTGTTGGTGGTGCCGCGCCAGCCCAACTTGTGGTTCAGGCCTGCCAGCGCCACATCGTTGCGCACGCCGGTCAGTTCGGCTTTTTCGTCGACCAGCTTTTTCGGCACGATGAAGAGCGAGATGCCGCGTGTGCCGGGAATCAGCTTGCCGTCCGGCCCGGGAATCTTGGCCAGCACCAGATGGATGATGTTGTCGGTCAGTTCGTGTTCGCCCGATGAGATCCACATCTTGTTGCCCTTGAGCCGATAGCGCGGGCCCAGCGGGTCGGATTCAAAATCTGCGCCGTCCGGTGTGGCCTTGGTCACCACGTCGCTGAGCGATGAGCCGGCCTGCGGCTCGGACAGGCACATGGTGCCCGAGAAGCGCCCCGAAAACTCGTGTTTGGCGAACACCTCCTGCTGCAGCGCGGTGCCGTGCTTCATCAGCAGGTTGGCATTGCCCGTGGTCAGCATGCCAGAGCCTATGCTCACGGAGGCCATCGCAAAAAATGCATTGGCGGCGGCTTCGACGGTGTAAGGCAGCTGCATGCCGCCTATGTCGTAGTCCTGTGCGGCACTCAGCATGCCGGAGGCGGCATAGGCCTTCTGCGCATCATGGGTGGCCTGTGGCAGGATGACTTTTTCGCCGTCGAAATGCGGCTCCTGGGTGTCGACGGTGTGGTTGAACGGAGCGTATTTTTCGCGCGCAATGCGTTCGCAGGTGTCGAACACGGCGTCAAATGTCTCGCGCGAATGGTCGGTGAAACGCTCGCGCTGGTTAAGAGCCTGGGCGTCGAGCCATTCGTACAACAAGAATTCAAGAGTGTTTCGAAGCGCCAATTTAGTTCATCCTGAAGTCAAGTTGATTTAAGGAATTCGGTATGTCTTGGAGACAGTTCTTTTCTCAGTCACAAAGCCAACAATCACTGTCTTTGGGTTTTTCCAAATGACGGCTAGCTCGCCCTCTGGAATACTGTCATCGATGTTCTTTATTTTTATTTCGGAACCTAGTCCGACGAAGTAGAGATCGCTTTCTTCTTGTCCATATTCACGCACACAACGGACGAGGAGGCGGTTACCTGAACTATTGAAAGCAGGAGCTCCACAGCTGTTGCCTGGCGTGTTTTTTAGAGCTCCTGTCTGTTTGTTGACAAAAGTCATGCCACTCCACTCATAGCCCCTATAACTAAACACCCAGTAGTCAGGTGCGGGCTGTTCCTTGGCAAAGGAATATGACGTTGACTTGTCCCCCTCCAGCCATCCATCCTGCAGGGCTACCGTTTTGTTGGGAGTTTTGATCAAATACCTGGGGCCATTGCTGCTGCAGGATTTGAACTGAACATTAATCGCTGCGGGAAGCCGCAACCGGGCTTCCCGGAATTCGGCGATTTTGAAATCATAGAGATCCCAGCCGCATGCTTTCATACGGTTTTCCAGCTGATCTCCGTACGCCCGGGGGGTGACGACGACTAAGGCAACGCATACCGTCGTCAAATAGCAAGATAGCTTTGCTGGCACCGTAAACTTATAGCACTTCAAACACGCCCGCTGCGCCCATCCCGCCACCGATACACATGGTCACGCAGACGCGCTTGGCGCCGCGGCGCTTGCCTTCGATCAGCGCATGGCCGGTCAGGCGCTGGCCCGTCACACCATAAGGGTGGCCGACGGCAATCGCGCCGCCGTTGACATTGAGCTTGTCCATGGGGATGCCCAGCTTGTCGGCGCAGTACAGCACCTGCACGGCAAAGGCTTCGTTCAGTTCCCACAGGTCGATGTCGTCAATCTTCAGGCCGAGTTTGGCCAGCACCTTGGGGATGGCAAAGACAGGGCCAATGCCCATTTCGTCCGGCTCGCAGCCGGCGACCGCGAAGCCAAGGAAGCGGCCCAGCGGTGTGAGTCCTTTTTTGCCTGCGACTTTTTCATCCATGATGACCACGGCTCCGCCGCCATCGGAGAACTGGCTGGCGTTGCCGGCTGCAATCACACCGCCCGGGATGGCCGGCTTGATGCCGCTGATGCCTTCCTTGGTCGTGCCGGCGCGAATGCCCTCGTCCTGACTCACGGTGACCTGTTTGGTCGTCAGGCCCATGATCTTGTCGACCACGCCTGCCGTCACGGTGATGGGGGCAATTTCGGCGTCATACAGGCCTGCTGCCAGCGCAGCAGTTGCTTTTTGCTGGCTCAGTGCGCCGTACTCGTCCATGCGGTCACGCGAGATGCTGTAGCGCTTGGCGACCTGCTCTGCGGTCTGCAGCATGTTCCAGTAGATCTCGGGCTTGTTTTTGCCGAGCCAGTCGTCACGCATCATGTGGACGTTCATCTCCTGCTGCACGCAGGAAATACTTTCGACGCCGCCGGCGACATAGATGTCGGCTTCGCCCGCAATGATGCGCTGCGCTGCGGTGGCGATTGTCTGCAGGCCGGACGAGCAGAAACGGTTGATGGTCATGCCCGACACGGTGACCGGGCAACCAGCGCGCAGTGCAACCTGACGTGCAATGTTGGCGCCGGTCGCGCCTTCAGGCGTGGCACAGCCCATGATGACGTCATCAACCTCGGCGGCCTCAATGCCGGCGCGCTTGATGGCGTGCTCGACGGCGTGGCCACCCAGGGTCGCGCCATGCGTCATGTTGAAAGATCCCTTCCAGCTTTTGGCAAGCGGGGTGCGGGCGGTGGAAACGATTACAGCTGAAGTCATGTATTTCTCCGGAATATGTTCTGATGAATCAGTTGAAAGTCTTGCTCTCAGCTGCAAGCCTGGCCAGCAGCGGCGCAGGCTTCCAGAAGTTGGCGTCGTCCAGCGGGTTCTGCGCAAAGCGGTTCATGGCCTGCACTACGTTGAAGAGGCCGACTTCGTCTGCGTAATTCATGGGGCCGCCGCGGTAGATCGGGAAGCCGTAGCCCATGAGGTAGACCATGTCGATGTCGCTGGCCTTGGAAGCGATGCCTTCTTCGAGAATGTGCGCAGCCTCATTGACCAGTGAATACACCAGGCGCTGAACGATCTCTTCGTCAGACACCTTGCGGGGTGTGATGCCCAGGCTCTTGCGGTGGTCTTCGATCATCTTCACGACTTCGGCGTTCGGAATCGCATCACGTTTGCCGGCCACGTAGTCATACCAGCCGGCGCCGGTCTTCTGCCCGAAGCGGCCTTTCTCGCACAGCAGGTCAGCAGTCTTGCTGTACTTCATGTCCGGTTTTTCGGTGTAGCGGCGCTTGCGGATAGCCCAGCCGATGTCGTTGCCGGCCAGGTCGCCCATGCGGAACGGGCCCATGGCAAAACCGAATTTCTCGATGGCCTTGTCGACCTGCTCTGGCGTGCAACCTTCATCCAGCAAAAAGCCACCCTGGCGGCCATATTGCTCAATCATGCGGTTGCCGATAAAACCGTCGCAGACGCCGGACACCACAGCCGTCTTTTTGATCTTCTTGCCTATGGCCATGACGGTCGCGAGCACGTCCTTGGCGGTCTTCTCGCCGCGAATCACTTCAAGCAGCTTCATCACATTGGCAGGGCTGAAGAAGTGCATGCCGACGACGTCCTGTGGTCGCTTGGTGAAAGCGGCAATCTGGTTGACGTCCAGCGTGGAGGTGTTGGAGGCCAGGATGGCGCCGGGTTTCATCACGCGGTCCAGTTCCTTGAAGACCTTTTCCTTGACGCCCATCTCTTCAAACACGGCCTCGATCACCATGTCGGCGTCTTTCAGGTCGTCATAGCTCAGGGTGGTGCTCAGCAAGGCCATGCGCTCGTCGTACTTTTCCTGCTTGAGCTTGCCTTTTTTGATCTGGGCTTCGTAGTTCTTGCGGATGGTAGCCGTGCCACGGTCCAGCGCTTCCTGCTTCATCTCAAGGATCTTCACGGGGATGCCAGCATTCAGGAAGTTCATGGCGATACCACCGCCCATGGTGCCCGCGCCGATCACGGCGATGGACTTGATGTCGCGCTTGGGCGTGTCCGCAGGCACGTCAGGGATCTTGGAAGCTGCGCGTTCAGCCATGAAAATGTGGCGAAGTGCGCGGCCTTCAGGGCTCCAGATCAGGTTGATGAACAGTTCACGCTCGAACGCCATGCCGTCTTCGAACTTGCGTTTTGTAGCTGCCTCTACCGCTTCAATGCACTTGAGGGGCGCAGGGAAGCCTTTTGACATGCCCTTGACCATGTTGCGCGTGAACTGGAAATAGGCATCGCCGTTGCGGTGTTTGCAAGGCAGGTCGCGCACCATGGGCAATGGGCGCGTGTCGGAAATCGACTGGGCGAAGGCCAGCGCCTCCTGGGCCAGCGACTCGGGCGATGCAGACATCTTGTCGAACAACTTCTGGCCGGGAATTTGCGCGAGCATTTCGCTTTGGACGGGCTCGCCGCTGACGATCATGTTCAGTGCGGCTTCAACACCCAGAGCGCGTGGCAGGCGTTGCGTGCCGCCTGCGCCTGGCACAAGACCCAGCTTGACTTCAGGCAATGCCACGCTGCAGCCGGGTGCTGCGATCCGGTAGTGGCAGCCCAGTGCCAGCTCAAGCCCACCGCCCATGCAAACAGAATGAATGGCAGCCACGACGGGCTTGGCGGAATTTTCAATGGTGCGTATCACGCTCAGCAGGTTGGGTTCGGCCAGCGCCTTGGGGCTGCCGAATTCCTTGATGTCGGCACCGCCCGAGAAGGCCTTGCCTGCACCCGTGATGACGATGGCCTTGACGGCTGCATCGGCATTCGCCTTTTGCAGGTTGTCAGTGATGCTCAAGCGCGTCGCCTGGCCCAACCCGTTGACGGGCGGGTTGTTCAGGGTGATGACGGCCACGGGGCCGTGAACTTCATAGAGAGTTGTCATGTGCGCTTGTTTCCTTGGGTGAAGATTTCAGGGATCGCTGCAGCAAGCCGGGGCTTGCACGCCGGTCGTGCAGTTGGGGAGCTTTCAAGCAGCTCTCAACGGGAATAGAACGACCGTTCTTTTCCCATTGTAGGGCGGCATCATGACACTGCAAGCGTCAGAACGCCGGTTTTGTCCCAGTCGTGACAAGCCCCGGTGTTTTTTACACCTCAAGCCACTCTTTGCGGGTGTAAGCGTCGGCGCGCAGACTGTCAGGCGTGCCCTGAAAAACGATGCTGCCGTGGCCCATGACAAGCGCACGGTCAGAAATAGCCATGGCAATGGTGAGCTTCTGTTCAATCAGCAACACTGAGATGCCCTTGGCCTTGAGCGTCTGCAGGTACTGGCCGACCAGCTCGACAATTTTCGGTGCAAGGCCTTCAGTCGGCTCGTCAATGATGATGAGGTCAGGGTCGCCCATCAGGGTGCGGCAAAGTGTCAGCATCTGCTGCTCACCGCCTGAGAGCACACCCGCTTCAGTGTGCTGGCGTTCGCGCAAACGCGGAAACATCTGGTACATGTCTTCAAACGACCAGCGTGAGCCCTTGCCCGAGCCTTTTTGTCCCAGCAGCAGGTTCTGGTGCACGGTCAGCTTGGGGAAGATGTCGCGGTTCTCTGGCACATAGCCAATGCCCAGATGGGCAATCTGATAGGCCTTTTTCCCGACAATCTCGCCGTTCTTCCAGCTGATGGAGCCCTGGCAATCAACCAGACCCATGATGGCCTTGGCAGTCGTCGAGCGGCCGGAGCCGTTGCGCCCAAGCAAGGCGACGATTTCACCGGGCTGCACATCGAAGGATACGCCGTGAAGGACGTGGCTTTTGCCGTAATAGGCGTGGAGATTCTTGATCGATAACATCTCAGTGACCTCCCGCCTGTTGGTCCGCGACCGGGGAGCCAAGGTAGGCCTCTTGAACACGCTGGTCGGCGCGTACCGCCTCGGGCTTGTCGTAGGCAATGACTTCGCCATAAACGACCACTGCGATCTTGTCGGCCAGGCCAAACACCACGCCCATGTCATGTTCAACCGTCAGCAGGGTTTTGCCGACCGTCACTTCCTTGATCAGGCTGATGAAACGTGTGGTTTCCGAGCGGCTCATGCCGGCTGTAGGCTCGTCCAGCAGGATGACATTCGCGCCGCCGGCAATGGTGATGCCAATCTCGAGCGCTCTCTGCTCGGCATAGGTGAGATTGGCGGCCAGGACATCTTTCTTTTTATCCAGCTTGATCATCTCCATGAGCTCTTCGGCGCGCTCGTTCGCGTCTTCAAGATCTGCAAGAAAACGCAAGAAGGTGTACTTGTAGCCCAGGCTCCACAACACACCGCAGCGCAAATTCTCAAACACACTGAGCTTGGGGAAGATATTGGTGATCTGGAAGCTGCGCGACAGACCCAGCCGGTTGATCTCAAACGGTTTTTTGCCGTTGATGCGCTGGCCATTGAGCAATACCTCACCGCTGCTGGGTTCAAAGCGTCCGCTGATCAGGTTGAACAAGGTCGATTTGCCTGCACCGTTGGGTCCGATGATGGCGACACGCTCACCCGCGTTGACCTTCAGGTTGGCGCCCCGAATGATCTCGGTCTTCCCGAAGCTTTTCCTGAGATCTTTCAACTCAAGTGAATACACAGGGTTATTTGCGGTTTTATCGCTCATAGTGCCTCCCGCCGCTTGATTTCCTTCTCGATGTCATTCTGTATCTCACCCCATTGCACCAGGAAGTTGCGTCGCATCAATTCAAACGTGCCCAGGCCAGTGACCAGCACAAAACCCGCGCCGAACCAGCTGTTCAGGCCCAGCGCATTCAGTTTCACGCCCATAAACGCCAGCTCGGGGCCCAGCGCCGCATTGAGCTGCAGGTGATAGAGCATCTCGACCATCGCAGCAGCACCCACCAGCGCCACCAGCGCAGTCACTGCGAGACCGAGGTAGGACACCCACAACTCCTTCAGGCGGCCGAAGCTGGCCACGCGCAGGTTCATCATGATCAGGCTGGCAATACCGCCCGGTGCATACATCACCATGAAAAGGAAAATCAGCCCGACATAGAGCAGCCAGGCGATGGTCAGTTCTGACAGCAGGATGAGCGCCAGCACCAGCAGGCCTGCGCCAATGATGGGACCGAAGAAGAAGGTCGCTCCACCGAGGAAGGTGAACAGCAGCAGGCTGCCGGAGCGCACGCCGCTGACGACTTCAGAGGTCACGATCTCTGCATTGATGGCTGCCAGCCCGCCGCCAATACCCGCAAAAAAACCGGCAATGATGAAGGAGTAGTAGCGCACCTTTTGCGTGTTGTACCCGATGAACTCAACCCGCTCGGGGTTGTCGCGCACGGCGTTCAGAATGCGGCCCAGCGGCGTGCGCGTGAATGCGAACATCGCGGCGGTGCAGATGAAGCAATACACCGCAATCAGGTAGTAGACCTGTATCTGGGGTCCGAAGGTGATGCCAAAAACAGGCTTGCCATAGGCGCGGTTCGTGGTGATGCCGCCCTCACCGCCGAAAAACTCCGGAAACATCAGTGACATCGCAAACACCAGCTCTCCGACGCCCAGCGTGATCATGGCAAATGTCGTGCCGGCCTTTTTGGTCGTTACGTAACCAAATAAAGCGGCAAAAAACAGGCCGGAGAGCCCCCCAATCAGCGGTATGAGCGGAAGTGGAAGGGAGATGGTGCCTTTGGCGGCCATGTTCATCGCATGCACAGCCAGAAAAGAGCCGAGGCCTGCATACACCGCATGGCCAAAACTGAGCATGCCGCCCTGTCCCAGCAGGATGTTGTAGCTAAGACAAATGATGATCAGATAGCCGGCCTGCGACAGCATGGTGAGCGCCAGGCTGCTCTTGAACATCAGCGGCGCAGCAATCAGCAGCAATGCGTAAAGCGTCCAGAGGATCCAGCGGCCTACATTGAGCGGTTTGAATTCGTGGTACTTGGCACTCATG
>JAZKHN010000122.1:0-15155 GCA_040385325.1 Pseudomonadota bacterium | reverse complement strand
AGCATGAACACCCGCGGTACGTTGTGGCCAAGCGCTTCAACGATTTCAGGGTGCGTCAATGCAGCCTGTATCACCAGGCCGATGCGTGTGCGCGTCAGCAGCAGCCAGATGCTCAGCAGCATGAACAGCGAGAGCCCCATGATGAATGCGCGTGACTTGGGAAAGTTGGTACCGAAGATCGTGAACAGCGGACCCTGCAGGCCCACCGGCAATTCGTAATTGACAGCCGCACGGCCCCAGATGAGCTGCACCAGCTCGAGAAGCAGATAAGACAGGCCAAAAGTAATCAGCAGTTCAGGCACGTGACCGTATTTGTGCACACGGCGCAGGCAGTAACGCTCGAATGCCGCACCCAGGACAAACACCACCAGTGGTGCGACCAGAAGCGCCCACCAGAAGCCGATGACATGCGACAGGCTGAAAGCCACGTAGGCACCCACCATGTAAAAAGAGGTGTGCGCGAAGTTCAGCACACCCATCATGCTGAATATCAGCGTCAGGCCGGAGCTGAGCATGAACAGCAACAGGCCATAGCTGAGCCCGTTGAGCAACGAGATGGTGAAAAACTCAAGATTCATGGAGAGAGCCTGAATGGAGAAAGAAAAAGGCCCGAGGATCGGGCCTTGCGCCATTAAGCGTGTGCGCTGTCTATGCGCTTACGAAGGCCGCTTCATCTGGCACGACGTCGGCGTGCTGGCGACATAGGGCTCGTAGTACTTGAGCGGCACAAAGGTGTAACCTGTGTTTTCGGCGTCGTACGTGTACTTGCCGCCAGCTTTTTCCCAACGCTCGATGAACAGGCCCTGCTGCAGCTGGTGGTCGGTCTTGCGCATCTCGACTTCACCGTTAAAGCTCTTGAAGCGCATGCCTTCCATGGCCTTGGCCACGGTTGCCGCGTCTGTGCTCTTGGTCTTGGCCATGGCTTCGGTCAGGATGGTGAAGGCGTGATAGATCGCGCCGGTGTAGAAGTCGTCGTTGAACTTCTTCTTGTAGTCGGCCTGAAGTGCCTGCAGCTCGCCACCCATGTTCAGGTGGTTGTACGAGACCATGTACACACGGCCCGCGGAGGCAGCGCCGCCCAGTGCGGTTGGCGTGCCGGTCACACCCGCGTAGTAGGTGTAGAACTTGACGTTGTTCAGGCCCGCTTCATTGGCCGCCTTCACCAGCAGCGACAGGTCAGAACCCCAGTTGCCCGTGATAACTGAATCAGCGCCAGACTGCTTGATCTTGGCGATATAGGGTGCAAAGTCACGGACCTGGGCGAGAGGGTGCAGGTCTTCGCCGACGACCTGAATGTCCGGGCGCTTGCTGCTGAGGTTGGCCTTGGCGAACTTGGCGACCTGCTGGCCGTGCGAGTAGTTCTGGTTGATCAGGTAAACCTTCTTGATTTCGGGCTGGTCCTTCATGAAGGCGGTCAGCGCTTCCATCTTCATGGAAGTATCTGCATCAAGACGGAAATGCCAGTAATCGCACTTGCTGTTGGTCAGGTCAGGATCAACAGCCGCGTAGTTCAGGAAGACAACTTCCTTGCCGGGGTTACGCTCGTTGTGCTTGGACAGCGCGTCCATGATGGCAAGCGCAGGGCCGGAACCGTTGCCCTGGACGACGTAACGCGCGCCCTGGTCGATGGCGGACTTCAGCGCGTTGGTGGTTTCCTGCGGGCTCAGCTTGTTGTCGATGCCAATGATCTCGAACTTGACGCCTGCCTTGTTCTTTTTGCTGAACTGCTCAGCCAGGAACTGGAAGCCCTTGAGCTGGTTGGCACCTACGGCAGCCATCAGGCCAGACAGTGGGTCAAGCCAGGCGATCTTGACGGTCTGGTTGAGATTGACTGCACCGGTCGCGGCAGCTGCCGGTGCAGGAGCGGCTGCCTTGGCAGGCGCTGCAGCAGGTTTGGCGGGTGCCTGGGCGAACGCCAGGCTGCCATACAGCATGGCAGACGCGGCTACCGCGATGCCGAAATGCCGGCGTACAAAATAGGTCTGGGTCGTCATGCTTTGTCTCCTGAATATTAAAAAATCAACTCTTGCAGATTCAACGTCACACGGGGCAGAGGTTAGGGCAAAAACTCACGCAAAGCGTCAGGGATTGCCCTAGCCGATGTCGCTGTTGCGACTGGGCTCAGGCTGCTGGAAGTTTGTAGTCCTTGAGCATCTCGCGCAAACGGGTTTTGAGGATCTTGCCGGTCGCGCCCAGCGGGATCGCGTCGACAAAAACCACATCGTCGGGAATCTGCCATTTGGCAGTCTTCCCCTCGTAAAACTTCAGCAACTCTTCGCGCGACACCTCCATGCCGGGCTTTTTCGCGACGGCAATGATGGGGCGCTCGTCCCACTTGGGGTGCGCCACGCCAATGCATGCCGCCATCGCCACAGCCGGGTGGGCCACGGCAATGTTTTCGACATCAATCGAGCTTATCCATTCCCCGCCGGACTTGATCACATCCTTGCTGCGATCGGTGATCTGCAGGTAACCGTCGGCATCGATGGTGCCGACATCGCCCGTCGGGAACCAGCCGTCGACCAGCGGATCGCCGCCCTCGCCCTTGAAATATTCGCGCACGATCCACGGGCCCTTGACGTACAGGTCGCCGAAAGTTGTGCCGTCCCACGGGAGTTCCTTGCCTTCGGCATCGACGATCTTCATGTCGACGCCGTAGATGGCGCGCCCCTGCTTGAGGCGTATCTTCATCTTTTCGGCTTCGGACAAGGAATCGTGCTTGTTCTTGAGCGTGCACAGGGTGCCCAGAGGACTCATCTCCGTCATGCCCCACGCGTGCAGCACCTCCACCTGGTAATCGTCCTGGAAGGCCGTGATCATGGCTGGTGGGCAGGCGGAGCCGCCGATCACCGTGCGCGTGAGTTTCGAGAAACGCAGGCCGGACGGCTTCATGTGGCCCAGCAGCATCTGCCAGACAGTGGGCACACCGGCAGCGAAGGTCACGCCTTCAGATTCGATCAGTTCATAGACCGATTTGCCGTCGAGTGCGGGACCTGGGAACACCAGCTTGCAGCCGGTCAGCGCGGCAGAGTAAGGAATGCCCCAGGCATTGACGTGAAACATGGGTACCACGGGCAACACGGAGTCGCGCGCCGAGAGGTTCATGACGTCAGGCAAGGCGGCCGCATAGGCGTGCAGCGTGCTGGATCGGTGGCTGTACAGGGCGGCCTTGGGGTTGCCGGTGGTGCCGCTGGTGTAGCACATGCTCGATGCCGTGTTTTCGTCAAAAGACGGCCATGTGTAGTCGCTGGACTGCGCGCCTATCAGCTTTTCGTAACTGCTGAGGTTGGGTACGCCAGAGTCTTTGGGCAGCTTGTCTTCATCGCAGAGCGCGATGAAGTGTTTGATCGTGGTGCATTTGGCGTGTACGGCCTGAACCAGCGGCAGAAAGCTCAGGTCAAAAAACAGCACCTGGTCTTCAGCATGGTTGGCAATCCAGGCGATCTGGTCAGGGTGCAGGCGCGGGTTGATGGTGTGCAGCACCCGGCCGGAGCCGCTGACGCCGTAATACAGCTCAAAGTGGCGATAGCCGTTCCAGGCTAGCGTGGCGACTCGGTCGCTGAAACCCAGCTTCAGGCTGTCAAGCGCATTGGCCACCTGGCGCGACCGTTTGGCCGCATCGCGGTAGGTGTAACGGTGTACATCGCCCTCGACCCGGCGCGAAACAATTTCAGCGTCGCCGTTATGGCGCTCGGCGAATTCAATCAGACCCGAAATCAGCAGCGGCTGACTTTGCATTAATCCCAGCATGGGAACTCCTTGAAAAGCATTGGTTTCAGACCCTCGAATCGTAATGGCTCACAAGCTGGTGACAGACAAGAAAAACCCTGTTGATTTACGTCGGCAAGTGTCATGTGGCGATGGACAAATTGCAAAACCTGTCGCCATGTCGACATCTGCACCGTGTTTACCCTGAGTGCCAAAACAGGCGGAAAATACCTTCATGTCATTTGATATCGCGTGCAACTCTTCAAACCAGTTCCTCAAGGCGCAGCCGTGGTTCCGTGACTTGCCCTCTGACCAGCAGGCACGGGTCACAGAGGCGGTTTTCACAAGCGATGGAAAAAAGGGCGACACCCTCCTGCGCGCCGGCGGTGAGGTCGAAGGCTGGTACGCCGTGCTTTCAGGTCTGGTCAAGCTGCAGAGCAGTTCAGCTCAAGGCCGGCTGTCAGCTTTTATTGGCGTGCCTGATGGTGAGTGGTTCGGCGAGGGATCGGCACTGAAACCAGAGCCTCGCCGCTACGACGTGATCGCACTGCGCGACACCGTGCTTTTCTGCCTGCCGCGGGCAATGTTCGATGAGCTCATCGCCACCTGCCTGCCTTTCAATCATTTTCTCGTCGCGCACCTGAACAAACGGCTGGGCCAGGCCATGACCATCATTGAAGCGGGCCGCCTGCGTTCACCCGAAGAACGTGTCGCGCTCTACCTCAGCCGCGTTTTCTGGCAGGGGCGCAGGCGGCTGGTGCTGTCGCAGGAGGAACTCGGCCACCTGGTTGGCCTGTCGCGGCAGACCGTGAACCGCGCCCTCAAATCCATGGAACAGCAGGGACTGGTGTCCCTGGCGCTCGGTCGAGTGACCATGCTGGACGAGCAGGCACTCACCGCGCATGCCGTCCCGGGAAACGCGCCGACCGCCAGTCTGACCCCGCTGGAAACAGGCCGTTAACCCCACAGGTGCAGTGCCACCAGCACCACAAGACAATCAGGCCATGACCACTGCCATCGCCACCAACCCCGATACATCTACTGACCTCCGGTGGAACAACCAGTTCGCGCGGCTGGGCTCCGCGTTTTTCACCATGCTGCAGCCATCACCCCTGCGCACCCCTTACTGGGTCAGCCGCAATACCGCCATGGCGCGCGAAATCGGGCTGGAACCGGCCTGGTTTGAGTCGCTCTCTTCCCTCGATCTTTTCACCGGTAACCGCATCGATGCCGGTTCGCAGCCACTGGCCAGTGTCTACAGCGGCCACCAGTTCGGCCAGTGGGCCGGGCAATTGGGCGATGGCCGGGCAATTCTTCTGGGTGGTCTTGATACTCCCGCGGGCAATCTTGAAGTGCAACTGAAGGGCGCCGGACATACGCCCTACTCCCGCATGGGCGATGGCCGGGCCGTGTTGCGCTCATCCATCCGCGAATACCTGTGTTCCGAAGCCATGCACGGACTGGGCATACCGACCACACGCGCGCTGTGCGTGACCGGATCCGATGACAAGGTGCGCCGGGAGGAAATCGAAACCGCCGCGGTCGTTACGCGTACAGCGCCCAGCTTCATCCGCTTCGGGCATTTTGAGCATTTCAGCTACAACGACCAGCACGAAGAGCTGAAAGTACTCGCCGACTACGTCATCGACCACTTCTACCCGGCCTGCCGCGATGCGGCCCAACCTTATGCAGCCTTGCTGGAAGCGGTCAGTGAACGCACAGCCCACCTGATGGCCGCCTGGCAGGCCGTGGGCTTTTGCCACGGCGTGATGAACACCGACAACATGAGCATCCTGGGCCTGACCATCGACTACGGCCCGTTCCAGTTTCTCGATGCCTTCGACCCCGGCCACATCTGCAACCACTCCGACACCCAGGGCCGCTACGCCTACAACAAGCAGCCCAACATCGCCTACTGGAACCTGTTTTGCCTGGGCCAGGCCCTTCTGCCGCTGATGGACAACCAGGAACAGGCGCTGGCCGCGCTTGAGCCTTACAAGGCCATCTTCCCGGCCGCACTTGAGGCCAGAATGCGGGCAAAGCTCGGCCTGCCGGACGCGCAGGAAGACGACAAGAGCCTGATCGATAGCACCTTCAGACTGCTGGCCAGCAACAAGGTGGACTACACCATCTTCTGGCGCCGCCTGTGCAGCTTCACTCCACAAAGCGGCCATGAGCCAGTGCGCGACCTGTTTTTTGACCGTGAATCCTTCAATGCCTGGGCGCTGCAGTATTCAGAACGAATCACACCGCTGGACGCTGGCGAACGCGCAGCTTTGATGCTGAAAACCAACCCGAAGTTCGTGTTGCGCAACCATCTGGGCGAAGAAGCCATCCGCGCAGCGAAACTAAAGGACTTTTCCGGGGTCGATACCTTGCAGGCCTTGCTGCAATCCCCATTTGAAGAGCATCCAGCGCATGAGGCCAAGGCCGGGTTTCCGCCCGACTGGGCCTCTTCCATCGAAATCAGCTGCAGTTCCTGAACTTCCAGAGCCTTTAAACAAGGAGCCCCCATGAGCGAAAAAATCCAGAAAACCGATGCCGAATGGAAAACCATCCTGGCTGAAAAAGGCGCAGAACCTGTCGCTTTTGAAGTGACCCGCCACGCAGGTACAGAGCGCGCCTTCACCGGCAAATACGAAGCTGTCTGGGCTGACGGCAGCTACCACTGCATCTGCTGCGGCGCCAAGCTGTTCAACTCCGACACCAAATTCGACGCCGGCTGCGGCTGGCCCAGCTTCTCTTTGGCGATACCCGGCGCGATCGAAGAACATGTGGACCGCAAATACGGCATGACGCGCACCGAAACCGTCTGCGCCAGCTGTGGAGCCCACCTCGGTCACGTCTTCCCCGACGGCCCGACGGACACCGGCCTGCGTTATTGCATGAATTCGGCCTCTCTCGACTTCAAGCCAGTCTGACCAGACGGCCGCCAAGGTTCGCGATAATCCAGACATGAAAATTCTCCTCGATTTCCTCCCCATCGTCCTTTTCTTTGGCATGTTCAAGTACGCCGAAGGCAACAAGGAGTGGGCTGCGGCGACAGCTACCGACTGGCTGGGTTTCATGGTCTCGGGCGGGGTGGTCGGGCCGGCCGAGGCACCCGTGCTGCTGGCCACAGTCGTTGTCATCATCGCCACGCTCGCACAAATCATCTGGCTCAAGGCCATGCGCAAGAAGGTGGACACCATGCTCTGGGTCAGCCTGGCGCTGGTCACGGTGCTGGGCGGCGCGACCATCTACTTCCACAGCGAGAGCTTCATCAAATGGAAGCCCACCGTGCTGTACTGGGTCATGGGCTCTGCCCTGCTGATCGGCCAGCTGGTCTTCAAAAAGAACGGCATCAAGTCGCTCATGGGCACGCAGATGAACCTGCCGGATGCCGTCTGGCGCACCGTCAACCTGAGCTGGGTGGCGTTTTTTGCGGTGATGGGTGTCATCAACATCTGGGTGGCCTACAACTTCCCGACCAGCACCTGGGTCAACTTCAAGCTGTTTGGCGGCATGGGCCTGATGGTGGTGTTTGTGCTGGCACAGGCGGTGTACCTGAACAAGCACATCAAGCAGGACCCTGCCCCATGAGCGCCGTGCTGCCGGTTCATGCCAAAGCGCTTGAAGGGCAATTGATCGCCAGGCTGCAGCCGACCGCGCTGGAAGTCATCGACGAAAGTGCGGCGCATGCAGGGCATATGGGCGCCAACGCGGAAGGTTTCGGCACCCACTTTCGCATCCGCATCGCCAGCCCGCTTTTCACCGGAAAGACCCGTGTGGCGCGGCATCGGCTTGTGTATGATGCACTGCAAAATTTCATCGATCAGGGCCTGCACGCGCTGGCCATCGAGATCATCGAAACCCCCGTTTAAACAAACACCCAACAAAAGACCACAGGACATTTATGAAGAAGCAGGTATTACTGGCAACCGTTGCGGCAGGCATGCTCGCTTTTGCCGCACAAGGCGCTTTGGCGCAGAACGTCGCCATCGTCAACGGCAAGGCTGTGCCCAAAGCGCGCATGGATGCGCTGGCCCAGCAGATCGCCAAGGGCGGCCGGCCGATCACGCCTGACGTACAGGCCCAGTTGCGCGAGGAAGTCATCGCACGCGAAGTCTTCATGCAGGAAGCCGAAAAACAGGGCCTGTCGACCAGCGACGACTACAAGATGCAGATGGAACTGGCACGCCAGACCATCCTGATCCGCGCCCTGTTTGCAAATTACCAGTCCAAGAACCCGGTGACTGATGCCGAGCTGAAGGCCGAATACGACAAGTTCGCGGCAGCCAATGGCGGCAAGGAATACAAGGCGCGCCACATCCTGGTTGAAAAGGAAGCCGACGCCAAGGCCATCATCGCCAGCCTGAAAAAAGGCGGCAAGTTTGAAGACATCGCCAAAAAGCAGTCCAAAGACCCTGGATCAGGCGCCAATGGCGGTGACCTTGACTGGGCCAATCCCACCAGCTATGTGCCCGAGTTCTCGGAGGCCATGCTCAAGCTGAACAAGGGCCAGATGACCGAAACCCCTGTCAAGACCCAGTTCGGTTACCACATCATCCGTGTGGACGACATCCGCAACGCCCAGATCCCGCCGTTTGAAGAGCTCAAGCCACAGATTGCCCAGCAAATGGAGCAACAGCGCCTGGCCGGCTTCCAGCAGGCACTGCGCGAGAAGGCCAAAGTCGAGTAAGCGACCCTTCGCCCGTAAAAAAAACGCGGCCTGGTGCCGCGTTTTTTGTTTTGGGTTTTAAACCTGCAGCACGGCAGCTATTACTGCTATGTATTCGATAGCTACTTATGCCCATATTTATTGGGTTACAGCCAATTTAATGCCTGAAAACGGCCTTTTTCGGGTCAAAATGTTAAGTTGGAGCTTAACATTTGATGGAGTTGCCACCCCGGGAGCTGTGAAATGTTAACTTCCATATTAACATTTGAACCAATTTCAGGCACCAAATCTGGCCCCAGACCAATGAATACGGGCGTAGGCAGCTATTTAAACGATAGCATCTGCAGGGTCACGCCAGCTTGAAGGGCATTTCGCGCAGCGGCTTGCCCGTCAACCGCGCGATGGCATTGGCAAACGCGGGTGCCAGCGGCGGCAGGCCCGGCTCACCGATGCCCTTGGGCGGCTCGGCGCTCGGCACGATGTGCACCGAAAGCTCTGGCATATCGGTCATGCGGGCCACGGTGAAATCTCCAAAGTTGCTTTGTTGCACCATGCCGTCCTTCAGCGTGATGGCTGCGCCCGGCAGGCACATCGACAGGCCCATGACTGCAGCGCCCTGCACCTGTGCTTACACGCTGCGCGGATTGACGGCCAGGTTGCAGTGCACGCCGGCAGTGGCGCGGTGCAGTACCGGCTGGCCATCCTTGACGGAGGCCTCGACCACGTAGGCCACCACAGACTCAAAGGACTCATGCACAGCTACACCCCAGGCGCGGCCAGCTGGCAACGGCTTTTTGCCGTAACCGCTCTGGTCCACCGCCAGTTGCAACGCTGCGCTGTGGCGCGGGTGTTTGTCGCCAAACAGCTGCATCCGGTAAGCCACTGGGTCTTGTGAGGTACTGCGCGCAATCTCGTCGAGCAGGGTTTCCATCACGAACGCGGTGTGCGTGGAGCCCACACTGCGCCACCACAGCACCGGCACATTCAGTTTGGGGTGGTGCACGGTCAGGCGCATGGGCAACGGGTAGGGGTCGCGCATGCCCTCGAAGGCGGTGGCATCCATGCCATCCTTCACCTGGAACTGCTCGAACACCGTCCCCACAAGAATCGATTGCCCAACAATGACATGGTCCCACGCCAGCACCTTGCCGCGCTCGTCAAAACCTATGCGGGCCGTGTGCAGGTGCATGGGGCGGTAATAACCGCCCTTGATGTCATCCTCACGGCTCCACAGCAGGCGCACCGGGGCATTCAGGCCAGCAGCGCGCGCAGCCTTGGCGACTTGGCATGCCTCAACCACATAGTCGCTGCTGCCGACAAAGCGCCGGCCAAAACCCCCGCCCGCCATCTGCACATTTACCTTGACCTGTTCAGGCTTCAGGCCAAGCACCTTCGCTGCAGCCGCCGCATCCAGCCCTGCGCTCTGGGTTCCGACCCACAACTCGGCCCTGTCGCCGGTCAGTTGAACGGTGCAGTTCAGCGGCTCCATGGGTGCATGCGCGAGATAGGGGAAAACGAATTCGGCTTCGATCTGCCGGGGCGCCCTGCCCAGCGCAGACATGTCTGCATCAAACTTGCGCGGGCCGGGCTGCCTGGCCAGTTCGCGGTAATGCGCCAGTTGCCTGTCGCTGTCGACCTTCTCGACCGCAGTTGTGTTCCATTGCAACTTGAGCGCATCGCGCCCCAGCTTGGCGGGCCAGTAACCATCGGCCACCACCGCCATGCCTTCGGCGCCGCCATCCAGCGGCACACGCAGTACCGCCTTCACCCCTTTGATAGCCCGCGCCGCGCTATCGTCCACCGATGTCAGGCGGGCGCCAAAAACCGGAGGATGCGCCACCACAGCCGTGAGCTGGCCTGCAAGTTTGACGTCGATGCCGAAGTCCTGGCGGCCGCTGCTCTTGGCGCGTGAATCCAGTCGCGTGGTCGGCTGGCCGATGATGCGGAAGTCTTTCGGGTCTTTGAGCGTGACTTTCTCTGGCACCGGGAGCGCCATCGCAGCCTCGGCCAATTCGCCATAGCCGGCCTTGCGTCCGCCCGGGCCCAGCACTGTGCCGGCCTGCGTGCGCAGCGTGCTCACATCGACATTCCATCTGGCAGCGGCGGCAGACAGGAGCATGGCCCGCGCACGCGCGCCCAGCTCACGGTATTGCGTGAAGCTGTTCTTGATCGAGTTGGAGCCGCCGGTCAGGTGCATTCCAAAAAGCGGATCGTGATAGGCGGCATCGTTGGTGCCGCTCTTGCTGCGCACCAGGCTCCAGTCGGCATCAAGCTCTTCCGCCAGGATCATCGGCAGGCCCGTCTGCACCCCCTGGCCGAACTCCAGCCGGTTGATGGTCACGGTGACCTCACCGTTGGGGGCGATCTGCACGAAGGCCGAGGGTTGCTGCGTCGGCTTTAGCCCGGTGTCCGGTTTGGCGGCGTCGGCCTGCGCCATGGCCAGATGGGGGAACGCACCCAGCGCCAGGCCGCTGGCACCGGCCATTTTCAGAAAGCTGCGGCGGGGCAGCGTGGCGCTTTGTTCGGGCTGGTGTGCAGCTATCAAACGTTGCAGCGCACGGGGGAACTCGCTCGGGTCCATTGAGATGGGCATCATGGTTTGGCTCCTTCAAGCGAGGGTTTTGGCTGCATCGGCCACTGCGGCCCGTATGCGCGCGTAAGTGCCGCAGCGGCAGATATTGCCTGCCATGGCGGAATCAATGTCAGCCGCCGTGGGCTGCACGCCTTTGGGCTGGGCCTTCAAAAACGCGGTAGCGCTCATGATCTGGCCGCTCTGACAGTAGCCGCACTGCGCGACATCGTGCTTGACCCAGGCCGCAGACACCGCGTTGCCCACGGGGTCGCTGCCGCCTGTCGCCGATTCTATGGTGATGATTTTTTTGCCTGCGGCGGCGGAAATCGTCGTGATGCACGAGCGAATGGCCTGGCCGTCCAGATGGACGGTGCAGGCACCGCACAAGGCAGCCCCGCAGCCGAACTTGGTGCCGGTCAAGCCCAGCGTATCGCGCAGCGCCCAGAGGATGGGGGTACCGGGGTCGGCGTCCAGCGTGTGGTCACGGCCGTTGATGTTGAGCGCGCTCATGGGCGGTTCTCCTGAAATGGCGGGGTTGAAGAATGGGTTGCGGTCAGATCAATTCAGCCAGATGCAGCCTGAGCCGCTCAATGTCGCCCTGCACATCAGGCCCCTTGACAACATCATGGCTGGAGAAGGAAGGCAATATTTCCATTCCGCAGAACCTGTAGTTGGCGGTGTTGGAAACAAACACATCGTCCACCGACTTGCCTTCAAACAAGGCCTGGTTCGGATTGTTGAAGGCATCTTTGGGCGCGTTCCACGTCAACGACATCATGTACTTACGCCCTTGCAGCAGCCCGCCTGAGCCGTACTGCCTGCCCGGATCCTGGCGCGTACGCCCGTCACCTGTGATGAAGCGCCCCTGCAGCATGCCGGCGGTGAACACCTCGTCCACATATTTCTTGTAAATCCAGGGCGTGCCAAACCAGTACACGGGAGACTGCAGAATGATGAGATCGGCCCAGACGTGCTTCTCAACCTCGGCATCAATGTCATAGCCCTTCTCGATGTCGGTCTGCTGCAGTGAGAAGCCGCGTTTGCCGACTTCCTCCCCTATCACCCCTGCCATGGTCTGGTTCAGGCGTCCCGGGGAAATACCTTCATAAAACTGGTGTGCGTTTATGAGGAAGACCTTCTTCATGCCTGTTCCCTGTTCTGTTCCTGTGTTCATTGGGGCAAGTCTATGGACAAGTACCCGGAAGAAAAATGGGGTAATGCCGCATACCTTGTTAAGTTAAGCTTCAAGGTATGAAGCTAAATCATCTTGATGGACTGGTAGCGTTCTGGAAAGTCGCCGAGCATCGCGGATTCACCGCAGCGGCTGCGGACCTGGCGGTCTCACCCTCAGCGCTCAGCCAGGCCATACGGCAGCTCGAGGCGCGGCTGGGTGTGCGCCTGCTGAACCGGACGACCCGAAGCGTCAGCCTGACAGAGGCCGGCGAGGCTTACCTCGCGCGCATAGGTCCGGCTCTGGGTCAGGTCATAGACGCGGCAGACGAATTGAATGTGCTTCAGGGGCGACCATCAGGCACATTGCGTGTCAATGCCGCACGGGTCTCCATCGCGCTGGTACTGCGACCGCTGCTCGACGGTTTTCTTCGCACCTATCCGGATGTGCAGCTTGAACTGACCAATGACGAGGGTTTCGTCGACATCGTCGAAAAGGGCTTTGACGCCGGCATCCGTTTCGGCGAGAGCATTGACCGCGACATGGTCGCCATTCCGATCGGAGGCCCGGTCGCTGTCGCAGTGGTCGCCTCACCGGACTACCTTCGCCGGATGCCGGCACTTCGCCACCCCGAGGAGCTTGTGCATCACAACTGCGTTCGCCTGCGCTTTGCCACCACCGGCTCAATCTACAAGTGGGAATTCGAGCTCGACGGCCGCCTGGTGGATTACGAGGTGGGCGGCAATCTGGTCATCAGCGACACCACCTTCAGCCTGGACGCCGCACTCGAAGGTGTTGGCCTGGCCTACACCTTTGAGCAGCTGGCGGAGCCCTATATCCAGGCCGGGCGACTCGAGCGTGTGCTTGCAGATTTCTGCCCGACCTTTCCCGGGTTTTACCTGTATTACCCCAGCAGGCACGACCAGCCCTCAAAACTGAAGGCCTTGATTGAATACGTCAGCCGTCACAAGCCGTGAGCGGGAAAGCCAAAGTCGAACAAATGGCTTTCAGTCAGCAGCATGGCAGCTGCTATTGCTATGCATTCGATAGCTTCTCACGCTCGAATCTATTGGCTTGCAGCCGTTTTAATGCCTTAAATCGGCCTTTTCAGGCTCAAAATGTTAAGTTGCAGGTTAACATTTGGCGAATTTCATGGAGCAAACGGCCATTTGTTAACTTTCATATTAACATTTGAACTGATCTAAAGTGCCAAATCAGGCTCTAGGCCAATGAATACGTGCGTGAGCAGCTATGAAATAAATAGCATTTCATCATCGACCGCACGACGCGCTATCCCACCCAGCGCCTTGCGTTGTGCCACAGCTGCATCCACGGGCTGTGCGCGCTGGCGTCCAGCGGTGTCCAGCTCATCTGGATGTTGCGGAACACACGCTCGGGGTGCGGCATCATGGCGGTGAAACGCCCGTCGGCCGTGGTCACCGCCGTCAAACCGCCCGGGCTGCCATTGGGGTTGGCCGGATAGGTTAGCGCCGGCTGGCCGTGGTTGTCGACAAAACGCATGGCCGCAATCGCTTTCGCAGGATCGCCGCGGCCGCCCTGCTCTTTTCCGAAGTTGGCAAAACCCTCGCCATGCGCCACCACGATGGGCAGGCGGCTACCTGCCATACCGCTGAGGAAAAGGCTGGGCGATTCAAGTACCTCGACCTGGCTAAGGCGGGCTTCAAAACGCTCGCTGCGGTTGGTCGTGAAGCGCGGCCAGGCGTCAGCGCCCGGAATGATGAGCGCCAGTTCGGCAAACATCTGGCAGCCGTTGCAAACGCCCAGGCCGAAGGTGTCTTGCCGCCCGAAGAAGGCCTTGAACTGTGTCGACAGCACCTCGTTGAACAAAATCGAGCGCGCCCAGCCGATGCCTGCGCCCAGCGTGTCGCCGTAGCTGAAGCCGCCGCAGGCCACCACGCCCTTGAAGTCGGCCAGTTGTGCCCTGCCGGTCTGCAGGTCTGTCATGTGCACGTCAATCGCCTCGAAACCGGCGGCGTTGAAGGCGTACGCCATCTCGACATGGGAATTGACGCCCTGCTCGCGCAGCACGGCCACGCGTGGACGTGACAGGTTCAAGGCGGGCGCCTCGGGAGCTTTAGACGGCTCGAACGTCAGGTGAACATTGAGGCCCGGGTTGGCCGGGTCGCCGACTGCGGCGTGCTCGGTATCGGCGCCTCGCGGGTTGTCGCGCTGCTGGCAAATCTTCCAGCTGACCGAATCCCACACCTGATGCAGGTCCTGCAAGCTGGCCTTGAAGACGGCTTTGGTGTCGCGCCAGACCTGAACTTCGCCCTTGCCCACTTCGAGTGATGCATGCTGCGGCCGGGTCTTGCCGACGAAATGGCTGTATTTCGACAAGCCGTGCTCGCGCAGCACCTGCATGACCTCGTTGCGGATGTCGGTGCGCACCTGGATGAGGGCGCCCAGCTCTTCATTGAACAGCGCCTTGAGCGTGAGCTCTTCCCGGCGTGCGCCGACTTGCTGCGCCCAGTTCTTGGTGTCGCCGCTGTCCATGCGGCTGTCGCTGATGCCGTCGCCCTCGACCAGCAGCATGTCGATGTTGATCGACACGCCGACATTGCCGGCAAAGGCCATTTCGCAGGCGGTGGCCAGCAAGCCGCCATCGCTGCGGTCGTGGTAGGCCAGGATGTCACCCCCGGCGCGCAAGGCATTGATGGCATTGACCAGGTTGATAAGGTCTCTGGCGTCGTCCAGGTCAGGCACGGTGCCGTCTTCATTGCCCAGCGTCTGCGCCAGGATGGAGCCGCCCATGCGGTTCTGGCCCTTGCCCAGGTCGATGAGTACCAGCGTGGTGTCTGCTTCTTCAGCATTGAGTTGCGGCGTCAGCGTGCCGCGCACATCGGCCAGCGTCGCAAACGCACTGACGATGAGGGACACCGGTGAGGTGACCTTTTTGCTGCCGGCATCGTCCTTCCAGACAGTGCGCATGGACAGCGAATCCTTGCCGACGGGAATCGACACGCCCAGCGCCGGGCAAAGCTCCATACCGACGGCTTTGACGGTTTCGTAAAGCGCAGCGTCCT
>JAZKHN010000121.1:0-1579 GCA_040385325.1 Pseudomonadota bacterium | reverse complement strand
ATGTCGGCCAGGTCGATTTCGATGACAGCAGCATATTCGGCATCTGCATCGCCCTTGAGCAATTGCGGATCTGCCAGCCAGGCTTCCATGGCGGCGATGCGGCGGTTGATGGTACGTACATCGGAGTAACCGGAAGCAATCATCCACTTGAGCATGGTGATGTTGCTGGTGATGTACTCGATGATGGGTTCCTTGTTCAGGTGAACCGTGCAGCCGCCGGCAGAACGTTCTGCGGATGCATCGCTGAGCTCAAACGCCTGCTCGACCTTGAGGTCTGGCAAGCCTTCGATTTCAAGAATGCGGCCAGAGAAGATGTTCTTCTTGCCCTGCTTGGCAACTGTCAGCAGGCCTGCCTTGATGGCGTAGAGCGGAATGGCGTTGACGAGGTCACGCAGGGTGATGCCGGGCTGCATTTCACCCTTGAAGCGCACCAGCACCGACTCGGGCATGTCCAGCGGCATGACGCCGGTGGCAGCACCGAAAGCCACCAGGCCGGAACCCGCGGGGAAGCTGATGCCGATGGGGAAACGCGTGTGGCTGTCGCCGCCGGTGCCGACGGTGTCGGGCAGCAGCATGCGGTTGAGCCAGCTGTGGATGATGCCGTCGCCCGGACGCAGCGGAATACCGCCGCGATCGCTCATGAAGTCCGGCAGTTCGTGGTGCATCTTCACGTCGACCGGCTTGGGGTAAGCCGCAGTGTGGCAGAAGGACTGCATGACCAGGTCGGCGCTGAAACCCAGGCAGGCCAGGTCTTTCAGTTCGTCGCGCGTCATCGGGCCGGTGGTGTCCTGTGAACCCACAGACGTCATCTTCGGCTCGCAATAAGTACCGGGGCGCACGCCCTGGCCTTCAGGCAGACCAACAGCACGCCCGACCATCTTTTGTGCCAGCGTAAAACCACGGCCGTTGTCTTCAGGGGCGACAGGCAGACGGAACTGGGTGGACAGCGGCAGGCCCAGCGCAAAACGCGCCTTGGCGGTCAGGCCACGGCCAACGATCAGGGGAATGCGGCCGCCTGCGCGCACTTCATCAAGCAGCACATCGCTTTTGAGCTTGAACTCGGCAATCACCTTGCCGTCTTTGAGGGCCTTGCCATCGTAGGGGCGCAGCTCGATCACGTCTCCCATGGCCATCTGGCTCACGTCGAGTTCGATGGGCAGCGCGCCAGAGTCCTCCATGGTGTTGTAGAAAATCGGGGCGATTTTTGAGCCCAGGCAGACACCACCGAAACGCTTGTTCGGCACAAAAGGAATGTCTTCGCCGGTGAACCACAACACCGAGTTGGTGGCCGACTTGCGTGAAGAGCCGGTACCCACCACATCGCCCACGTAGGCCACGAGGTTGCCCTTGGCCTTGAGTTCTTCAATGAACTTGACCGGGCCGCGCTTGCCGTCTTCTTCAGGCGTGATACCGGGGCGTGCGTTCTTGTGCATCGCGAGGGCGTGCAGCGGGATGTCGGGACGGCTCCAGGCGTCTGGTGCGGGGGACAGGTCATCGGTGTTGATTTCGCCAGCCACCTTGAAGACCGTCAGCTTGATGGATTCAGGAACTTCAGGGCGGCTGGTAAACCACTCTGCGT
>JAZKHN010000120.1:0-14025 GCA_040385325.1 Pseudomonadota bacterium | reverse complement strand
ACGGCAGGGCGCGTGATGCCCTTGAACTGCATGTGCTCGATGATGGCCTTGATGGGCGCAAAGCCTGTGCCCGATGCCAGCAGCACCATGGGCTTGTCTGAGTCTTCACGCAGGTAGAAGCTGCCGAAGGGACCTTCAATGCGCAGGATTTCTTTCTCCTTCATCGCGCTGAACACGTGATCGGTGAACTTGCCGCCGGGCATGTGGCGGATGTGCAGTTCAACGCCGGGATTCTCAAGTTGCGTGTGCGGCGCGGTGCCCATGGAATACGCGCGGCGGTCGCCGTCGCGCAGCAGGAACTCGACATACTGGCCCGCGTGGTATTTGAAGACATCGGCCGCGGGCAGTTGCAGGCGAACATTCATCACATCATGTGAAGCCCTGGCAAGGCTGGCCACGCGGACCGGCATCTTCTTGATGGGGAAGGCGCTTTCATCGGTCACCTGGCGTGACTCAAGCACGAGGTCGGTTTCTGCGGTAGCGCAGCAGGTGAGGATGAAACCATCAGCAGCTTCTTCAGCCGACAGGGCCTTGGCCTGATGTGTGCCCTGCTTGATGGTGCCTTCGAGCTTTTTGCATTTGCAGGAGCCGCACGCGCCGTCCTTGCAGCCGTAGGGCATGCCTATGCCCTGGCGGATCGCGGCAGACAGCAAGACCTCATCTACCTGCGCAACAAAGGCACGGCCGCTGGGTTGCACGGTCACGTTAAAGCTCATAGTCGTTATCCTTGGGGGTCTGTAGTTTTAGCTGGCGCTGCTTTTGGCGCCGACCCCAATTTTGCCCTCAAATTCAAGTCCCCTCGGTGCGTTGCCGGCCCGTTTTCGCCGCCAGCGCGTTTTGATCATCGGTTGCGGTGATGTGGGCCTGCGCGCCGCGGCCGCTTTGCCCGTGCGGGTGAATGTCATGGCGCTCACGTCGTCGCCGGCAAAGCTTGTCGCGTTTCGCGGACGAAACATCAAACCCTTGCTCGGCAACCTGGACGATGCCGCCACGTTGCGCAGGTTGTCGGGGCTGGCTGACCGCGTCATCCACCTTGCGCCGCCCGCCAATGAAGTCGCCAATGCGAGCGATGACGGCCGCACGCGCAGGCTGTTGCAGGCCCTGCGGCTGCGCGGTTTGCCGCAGGCGCTGGTGTACGGCTCGACGAGTGGTGTGTATGGGAATTGCAGCGGTGATGTCGTGGCAGAAACGCGCCGCGTGAACCCGACCAATGCCCGCGCCCATCGGCGTGTGGATGCGGAAGATGCTGTGCGCTTTCTGGGGCGCTCGGCATCTGTGCCGGTACACATCCTCCGCATTCCCGGCATCTATGCGCCCAACCGTGAAGGCGGCACGCCGCGCAGCCGTCTGCTTAAAGGAACGCCGGTGCTGGCCGCTCTTGACGACGTTTACACAAACCACATCCATGCAGACGACCTGGCGCGCGCATGCCTTGCGGCCTTGTGGCGCGGCAAGCCGCAGCGCGTCAGCAACGTCAACGACGACACGCAATTGAAGATGGGCGACTACTTCGACCTGGCAGCCGACATGTATGGCCTGCCACGTCCGCCACGTTTGCAGCGCAGTGTGGCAGAGCTGCAGTTGCCACCCATGATGCTGAGTTTCATGGGTGAATCCCGCAGGCTGGACAACAACCGCATGAAAAAGGAACTGCGGCTGCGGCTGCGTTACCCGACAGTACACACAGGCCTGGCGTAAGGCCTCTTCAGGTCAGCGCAATGCTGCTGGAGACGGCGACGCCAGTCGCGCAGAAATGTCTGCAGCGTAGCGTGCGACAAATTCGCCGATCACCTGCTCATTCAAAAACGCGCTTTGGCGGCTTTCAAACACCAGTGCGAGTCCGGCGATGACCAGACCATCAACGTTGAAGATGGGCGCCGCGATGCCGCTCACGCCGGCATCGACCTCGTCGCGCGACACGTAGAACGCGGCCCGTCGGCAGTGCCGGAAGTAACGCGAGAAGGCTGGCCAGTCGGGCGCAATGGCGAGCGCGTCAGGATCATGGCGATGCGCTTCGTAAATGCGTTTGAGGCGCGCAGGCTTGAGGTGCGCGAGTATGACCTTTGAAGCCGCACCACGAAACAGCGGCAACAGGCTGCCGCGGCCGTGGCTCACCAGGTTGAGGTCCGGCCCTGCTTCATGGTGCACGTTGATGATGCGGTCGCCGTACATGCTGCTGAGCACTGCCGCGCAACCGGCCATGCCGGCGATGCTTTTAAGGGCGCTTTCACTGGCCAGCAGAAGCGGGTCGCAGCGGCGTATGTGGTGGTCAAGTTCAATGATGCGGGCGCCCAGCGCATAGCGGCCCGAGAGACCCGCCAGCAGGCCTGCATCGCACAGCTGGCGCACATAGCGGAAGGCGGTAGGGCGTGAGACGTTCAGCAGCTCGGCGATTTCTTCGGCGCCCAGCGTGACCCGCTGCTCCGAAAACAGATCCAGCACCTGCAGCACCTTGATGACTTGTGACATGCGTGAAATGTACCCAGATTTATTTGAGGATAAGTATCACAAGCTGAAATAAATCTGCCTAATGGAAACTACCTACTCTTGAATTGTCTCAATTATTGAAACTATGTAAAAACTCTTTTAGGATGGGACACAGGCTGGCGCAGCCACTGTGCGGGGCTTCGCGCCATTTAAAAATGCATTCACACAAGGGGACAGACATGAGCACCAAACAACACACCAACAGGCGCCAGGCCATCGCGGCCATCACGGGTTTTGCGGCCGCACCCTGGGCGGCGACCACTGCGTTTGCGCAGGCCTGGCCCAACAAGCCGATCCGTCTGATCGTGCCTTACGCCGCAGGCGGCGGCACCGACGCATTTGCGCGCACCGTCGCGCCGCGCATGGCCGACCTGCTGGGCCAGCAAATCATTGTCGACAACCGCCCGGGTGCAGGCAGTGCGATTGGCGCCACTGCCGCGGCCACCTCGCCCGGTGACGGCTACACATTTCTTCTGGGCGACAGCGCGACCTATTCGGTGAACCGCAGCCTCTACCCCAAGCTGACCTACGATTCCTTCAAGGACCTCGCCCCTGTGTCGCTGACCGCACGTTTTGGGTTGGTGCTGGCGGTGCATCCTTCGGTACCGGCGAAAAACCTGGCCGAATTTGTGGCGCTGGCCAAATCGAAACCAGGACAACTGAGCTACGGCACACCCGGCAACGGCACACCGCACCACCTGGCAATGGAGCTGCTGATGCAGCGCACCGGCATTTCCATGGTGCAGATTCCCTACAAGGGCGCCGGCCCTGCCGTGCAGGATTTGCTCGGTGGCCAATTGCAGGTGCTGATGACCGACCTGCCCACGGCTGCGCAACATCTGAAGGCCGGTACCGTCCGCGCGATTGCCTCCTTGGGTGAAAAGCGCCTCGCAGCAACGCCTGACCTGGCGACGGTTGCTGAGTCGGGTTACCCCGGTTTTGATGCCTGGGCCTGGCAGGGTTTCTCGGTGCCTGCCAGCACACCGCCGGCGGTGATTACTGCTTTGAACGCGGCTTACCTCAAGGTGACCGCCGAGCCGGCCATACGCCAGAAAATGACCGAATTCGGCAGCGAACTGACGCCTGGCACACCTGCTGCCATGGACGCCTACATGCGCGCCGAAGCGGTGAAGTGGGCGAAGACGATTCAGGATGGCAAGATCAAGGTGGAGTGAGTGGCATGTAGTGATCATGCTATTAAAAATATAGCTGCTCACGCTCATCTCTATTGGTCTGGAGGCCGATTTGATGCCCGAAAAAGGCATTTTTGAGGCTTTTTGAAGGTTTCTGGGAGCCTGCAGCGCGCCAAACGTGTCCAGAAGGTGAAAAAGTTAACTTCCATGTTAACTTTTTGCATCTGGCAGGCTTGCTTGGTTCGGCCTGAAAGCAAAGTTGTGGGAACATGGACCGCGTGACAAGGTCCCTGTTTATCGCGCCACCTCCGCAAGATCGCGCCCACCCGGGCGTCGGAGTGGCCGTCATTGCTGCGCATGTCGGGCTGCTCTTCATTGCCAACCTTTACTGGCCGCTGCAGACGGTGGCAGAACGTATCGTCGTGCAGGTGTTTCGCAGCGATTCACCCTCCAGTCGGGCGCCCCCAGACCCGGCCAATGCAGCATCCAGCGGTGAATTCGCGCGCAACCCCGGCAGCATCACGGCCCAGCGCTTCGGGCGGTCAGCCACACAACTCGAGTCGCCGGCGCCAGAGGGCGCGCCTGCACCTTCCCTGCCATCCTTACCTGCTGCGGCGCCTGCGCAGCAAAGCACCCCGCTGACGGCGACGCCGCAGGCCGCGATTGAAAAACCGGCCCCGCCGCCGCTTCGCGCGGCCCCGGCTGCCGTACCTGCGCCGCCGGTACCTCAAGCGCCACCAGTCCCCGAGCGGCCTGCCGCTCCCGCTTCGACGCCGGTGCTGCCGCCACAACCGGCCGTGACACAAGCTGCCGCCAGCCCCACCATCCCTGCACCAACGCCAACGCCAACGCCAACGCCAACGCCAGCGCCAGCGCCTGCTCCTGCTCCTGCTCCTGCTCCTGCGGTACAGCTGCCTCAGCCCGCTGTACCTTCCGCGCCTTCGCCTGCAACAGCTGCACCTCGCGTCACAACGCCCCCGGATACGGCGTCCGTACAAGCTTCGCCTGCCGCCTTGCCGAGAACTGCTGCAGCCGTGGCCGCTCCCGCAAGTGCACCCGCCAGCGCGTCGGTGGCGGCACCTGCGCCTTCAGTCCTGGCTGCACCCGGCCTGCCAAACCCTGCCACCACCACTGGAGCGCCAGCCGCATCTGGTGCAGCAGCGGGCAGCGCTGCGGCGGGGCCAGGCGGCGCGGGTTCTGGCCCTGCTGGCGGTTTGCAGGGCGGTGGCTTTGGGCCGCCGCTGGATCTTCGCCTGCCGCCGCGCTACATCTACAGACCGCCCATCGCCGTACCGCAGCGCAGCCTGTCAGAAATGGCCAATGAGCAGCTCAGGCGCAAACCGCGAGACCCGTTTGCCGAGGCGGTAGACCGCGCGGCCAACATCGATTGCGCAAAGGAAACACCGGAAGGCCCGGCGCAGGGACTGCTGGCCATAGGGCCGCTGCTCAAACGCGCGATTGAAGAGAAATGCAAAAGATGACACGGCAACAACCCTGTTTAACCGCCACGTTTTTATTTCCAGTACAAAGGTATCCCATGCACCAGACCATCATCGCGACCTTGCGCCTCATGCGTTCTGCCGGTTTTTTATCCGCGATGTCCCTGGCGATGTTTTTGCTGGCGGCGGGGGCGCCGCCCGCGGCGGCGCAAAGCCAGCTCAGCACCACCCTGGGTACCAGTGCGGCGTCGTCGGCTGCAGTTGCTGCGCCTGCACCGGTGCCCGTACCGGTAACGCGGATAGCAAGTAGTGCGCCCATCGATGGCAAGGCTTTGCCGTCGGCTGCCAACCCCTACGGCCTGGCAGCCATCTGGCTGCAGGGCGACTGGGTGGCCAAGGGCTGTCTGTTGTTGCTCGCGCTGATGTCGATTGCAAGCTGGTATGCCTTGCTGGCAAAAACCATTGCGCTGCGGCGCCTCAGAAAGCAGGCTGCCTCGGCGCACGGCGTGTTTGATGACGTGCGGCACTTTGCAGCGCATGTGGGCAAGCTCGAAACAAACAACCCGGTGCGTTATGTGGCCGATGCGGGCAGCGCGGCCGTTCACCAGTACGCAGCGCTCAGGCCGCGTGTCGACTACGACACCTGGCTGGTGCGTGCGATAGAGCAGGCGCTGTCGGGCGTTCAGATACGCATGCAAAGCGGCATGGCGGTACTGGCCACCATCGGTTCGACGGCGCCCTTCGTCGGCCTGTTTGGAACGGTGTGGGCCATCTATACGGCGCTGGTAAAAATCGGCGCATCGGGGCAGGCTTCTATTGACCGCGTGGCCGGGCCCGTCGGTGAGGCGCTCATCATGACGGCGATTGGCCTGGCAGTCGCGGTGCCGGCGGTGTTTGGCTACAACTGGCTGCTCAGGCAAAACAAGCTGGCCTTCGAGTCGCTGCGCAACTTTGGCGCGCAACTGCATTCGTTGCTGCTCGCCACGACCGATGTGACGCAAAGCACCGCTGCGACCCCGATCCCTGAAGCCGCCAATCCCCCGGTGGTTGACTGACCATGGCGCTTTATTCATCAACCGACAGCCAGGCCGAGGACGGCTGGATGGCCGAGATCAACACTACGCCGCTGGTCGACGTGATGCTGGTGCTGCTGATCATTTTCCTGCTCACCATTCCCGTGGTGAGTGCCACCGTCAACGTCAATCTGCCGGTTGAATCAGCGCAGTGGCGCGACACCAGCGGCGACTATGTGGTGGTCACCGTTGATCGTGTCGGCAACCTGTATTTCAACGACAGTTTTGCGCCCGACATCCAGGCCCTGTCGTCATTGATTGGTGAAATTTCCTCGCTCAAGCCGCAACCCGAAATACACATACGCGCCGACGCCAGCGCGCCCTATGCGTATATCGGCCAGGTGATAGACACGGCGCAGGGCCACGGCTTTGCGCATGTGAGTCTGGTGACCGAACCGGCGCAACGGCCATGAAGCTCTACACCCAGCATCTCTCGGGAAGCAGTACAGATAGCGCCGAAGCCGGGCCCATGGTGGAGATGAACACCACGCCGCTCATCGACGTGATGCTGGTGCTGCTGGTCATGCTCATCATCACCATCCCTGTGCAGCTGCATTCCGTCAACCTGGACATGCCATCCGTGCAGGCCGGCAGTACGCCCGAGGTGGTTGAGGTGCAAATGAACGCATCCGGCTTTCTTCAGTGGAACGGCGAGACGCTGGCTGACATGCAGGCCGTGCAGGCGCGCATCGCCGCTGCAACTGCGCAAGCTGTGCAACCGGAAATCCACCTGAAACCGTCTTTTGACACGCCTTATTCTTTTGTTGCGGCCTTTCTCGTGATGGCCAACAGGGCTGGTTTGCAAAAGGTGGGTGTTGTGAGTCAGGGTGGCTAAGTCCCGCGAATTTATTTTTTCAGGAGTCTGGATATGGAATTTCCCCAGTGGATAGTTGACCGGGTCACCAGCCGGCAAGGCAGTCTTCACCCCTACGACAGTTTTGATGCCGGCAAGCTCGCCTTTGTGGTGGTCGACATGCAGAATCATTTTGTGTTGCCGGGTTTCCCTGCTGCAGTGCCCTCGGCAGCTGCCACCATTCCTGCGATCAACCGGCTTGCAGCAGCCGTGCGTGAGGCGGGCGGCAAGGTGGTGTGGATACAGACGACCTCGGTGAACTCTGATGTCCACCTCTCGCTGCACTACAGCGAAACCTACACCCCTAATCGCAAACTGAAGCGCATGGAAAGCCTGCACCCCGCTGCAAGAGGCTATGAATTGCACAGCGAACTCGATGTGCAGCCCGGCGATGAGCATGTCGTCAAGCTTTGCTACAGCGCGATGGTGCAGGGCTCATCTGATTTGAATCTGCTGCTGCGAAAGCTCGGCATTGAAACCATGCTGATTGGCGGCACGGCAACCAATGTCTGCTGCGACTCCACCGGACGCGACGCGATGATGCAGAACTACCGCGTGGTGATGGTTGAAGACGCACTGTCTGCGTTCACGCCTGACGAGCACCTCTGGGCGCTGAACAACTGGATGCTGGTGTTTGGCGATGTGCTGCCTGTCAATGACGTTGTCCGCAGGCTTGTGCCGGCAAAAGAGGGCGTCGCAGCCGCAGCCTGATTATTCTGCGGTCACTGCTGTGGTCTCAGTCGCTGTGCGCGTGCGCAAGGCGCGTGCAAAGGCCCAGCCTGTGAGCGGCAGGGCCAGCGCTGGCACCAGCAGCAAGAGCGTGTGGCCGATATGGTCATAGGTGTAGCCGGCAATCGTCACACCGATGGCCTGGCCGCCAAACAGCGAAAACGCGAACAGCGCCACAGCCGTGCCCCTGAAGGCCGGCACCATTTGTGTCGCATGAGTCTGCAGGGTGTTGTGAAAGAGGTAGGTGCCGAAACCTGTGAGCAGGGCCAGCGGGCCGGCAAGCCAGGCGATGGGCGACAGCAGCAGGCCCAGAAAACCCAGGCCCATCATCACGCCGCCCGCAAGCACCATGCGTCGCTCACCAAACTTTTCAACGATCGTCTTCGCCGTCAGGGCATAAAGAAGGCCGCCAAAGGCGTAGAGTGCAATCAGCGCCGATGCAAAAGTCAGGCTCAGGCCGTGCCGGTTGTGCAGGTAAGAGGGCAGGTAGCTCAACGGTCCCAGCAGGAAGATGCCCTCGGCCAGCACAGCCAGCAGCACCACGCGTGACCACGGCGCCGTCACAACCGCGCGCAATTGGCCAGTCACAGTGAGTCCATCCACAGGCATCTTGTGTGTGGGCGCGGTGCGCAGCCAGTGCCAGAGCATGCAGGCCGTGATGGCATAACCCAGGGACAGGCTGAGAAAGGCGCCGCGCCATCCCGCTGATGAATCTGCAAAAAGCCCGCCGGCGAGCTGCCCGGCCATCATGCCGGTCAGGCTTCCTGCGACGAAGCGTGCAAGTGTGGCCTGGCGGTTTTCATAAGGAACGTTATCGCCTATCCAGGCCATGGCCAGCGGCATCACACCCGCTGCGCACATGCCCCAAAATACACGCGTCCAGACCAGGACGTCAAACCTGCCCACCAGTGCCGAAGCGACTGCCGCGAGCGCGCAACCGGCCAGTGATATCCAGATCAGCCTTGCCTTGCCGTAACGGTCGCCAAGAGGGCCGAACACCAGTTGCATGAGACCGTAGGCAATCGAAAAACTGATGATGACCTGGCCTGCCGCGCCGGGCGTGCGGTTGAAGTCAAGTGCCAGCCGCGGCAGCAACGAGTCGCAGATGCGCAGTGCTGCCCCACTGAAAAAGGCCGAGCAGGCCATCAGTGTGACGGTGGTGTTGATGCGCGCCGGAGACAGCGTTTGTGTCAAGTGTGAGGCGGCTGGAAGTATGGGAGGGGTGCTGCGCTTGCCACGCTCATCCATGTGATGAAGCCGTGGTGCCCGGGGCCGGAATCGAACCGGCACGCCTTGCGGCGGGGGATTTTGAGTCCCCTGCGTCTACCAATTTCACCACCCGGGCTGGAATGAGCGAAGCCTCGAATTATGGCACAGTGTGGGTCTATGAAATACCCAACCATTGAAGACGCCATTGGCAAAACGCCTCTCGCGGCGCTGCAGCGCATAGGGGCTGCCGAGAATGAAAAACGCGGCAATGTGATCCTCGGAAAGCTTGAAGGCAACAACCCCGCAGGCTCGGTGAAAGACCGGCCGGCGCTGTCCATGATCAGGCGTGCTGAAGAACGCGGCGAGATCAAGCCTGGCGACACGCTGATTGAGGCGACCTCGGGCAATACCGGTATCGCGCTGGCCATGGCTGCGGCCATCAAGGGTTACCGCATGGTGCTCATCATGCCGGAGGATCTGTCGATTGAACGCGCCCAGACCATGAAGGCTTTTGGCGCTGAGCTGATACTGACGCCCAAAAGCGGCGGCATGGAACATGCCCGTGATCTGTCCGAAAAAATGGAAAAGGAGGGCAAAGGCAGGGTGCTGGACCAGTTCGCCAATCCCGATAACCCGAGAGTTCACTATGAGACCACCGGGCCTGAAATATGGACAGATACGTCAGGCAAAGTGACACATTTTGTCAGTGCCATGGGTACGACCGGCACCATTACCGGCGTTTCCCGCTATCTGAAAGAAAAAAACCCGGCCATCCAGATCATTGGCGCCCAGCCAGCCGAGGGGTCGCGTATTCCCGGCATCCGCAAGTGGCCGGAGGCCTATATGCCCAAAATATATGACGCCAGCACGGTTGACCAGCAGGTATCGGTTAGCCAGCTTGATGCCGAAGACATGGTCCGCCGCATGGCGCGAGAGGAGGGTATTTTTGCGGGTATTTCTGCCGCCGGGGCCTGCTGGGTAGCTCAGGAAATCGCCAAAAACGTGACCAATGCGGTGATCGTCTTTGTGGTCTGCGATCGCGGTGATCGTTATCTGTCGACTGGGGTGTTCCCCGCATGACGCAAGCATTCAGATTTTGCCCCAGTTGCGCGACCGCGCTGGAGCTGGTCACCCAGATGGAGGACGGCGGCGAAAAAGCGCGCCTGCGCTGCCCGGCCTGCGGTTACACACACTGGAACAATCCCACGCCCGTGCTGGCTGCCGTCATTGAATATGAGGGCCAGATTCTGCTGGCGCGCAACGCAGCCTGGAGCCACAAGATGTACGCCCTGATTACCGGCTTCATGGAGGCTGGCGAGACGCCGCAGGGCGGTATCGAGCGTGAAATCCAGGAAGAAACCAGTCTGCAGACGCTGTCGCTGGACCTCATCGGTGTTTATGACTTCCAGCGTATGAACCAGATCATCATTGCCTACCACGCGGTTTGCGCTGGGGAGGTGAAGCTTTCGCCTGAATTGGTGGACTACAAGTTGTATGACTTTGACAAGGTCAAGTGCTGGCCTGCAGGAACCGGGTATGCGCTGGCCGACTGGTTGACGTCAAAAGGCCATACTCCCGAGTTTGTCGAATGGACAAAGCGCGACTGAGCAGCCACCCGCTTTAAAATACGGGCAACCCCAAGGACCATGATGAACATCGACAAAGAACTCGACACCCGCGGCCTGAACTGCCCGCTGCCCATTCTGAAGGCCAAGAAAGCATTGGCCGACATGCAAAGCGGTGAATTGCTGCGGGTTGTGTCTACCGATTCAGGCTCCACGCGCGACTTTATGGCGTTTGCCAAGCAGACGGGCAACGAGCTGGTGGAGCAAAGTACGGCGGGCGCAGACTTTATTCACGTTCTCAAGCGTCGATAAAAACCCGTAGATCTGCACAGTTGTTGTTAAAAGTCTTTAATGTGCCGGCGGCCCGTTGCTGGTCAATCCAGTTTCAGCTCTTTCAGGTAAGTCCTGAAGTTTTCTCCTACTTCGGGGTGCTGCAAGGCCAGTTCCACCGTTGCCTCCAGAAAGCCAGACTTGCTGCCACAGTCGTAGCGTTTGCCCTTGTACTGGAAGGCATAAACCGTTTCTTCCCTCATGAGGCTGGCGATGCCATCTGTGAGCTGGATTTCCCCGCCCACCCCGGTGGGCTGGCTCCGGATATGCCTGAAAACAGCCGGTGTCAGGATGTAACGGCCAGCCACGCCCATTCGCGATGGCGCTACTTCCGGTGCCGGTTTTTCGACCATGGCGCTGACCTTCATCAGCCCGTCTTTCATGGGCTCGCCGGCCACAATGCCGTAACGGCGGGTGTGCTCCGCCGGAACTTCCTGAACTGCAAGAATCGATTGTTTGAGCCGGTCAAACTGCAGGCTCATTTGCGCCAGAACCGGCTCGCCTCCCCGAGGACCGACCATCAGGTCATCAGCCAGTAATACCGCAAAAGGTTCGTTGCCGACCAGGTGCTCGGCACAAAGCACGGCATGGCCCAGCCCCAGGGAGCGCGGCTGGCGAACATACGAAAAATCCATGTCCTGAGGCTGCACTGACTTGACCAGTTTGAGCAGTTCGAACTTCTGGGCCACCTCAAGCTCGTTTTCCAGCTCATAGGCTGTATCGAAGTGATCCTCAATGGCACGCTTATTGCGTCCAGTTACAAAAATCATGTGCCGGATGCCTGCGGCATAGGCTTCTTCGACAGCGTATTGAATCAATGGCTTGTCTACCACCGGTAGCATTTCCTTGGGTTGAGCTTTGGTTGCCGGCAGGAAGCGGGTACCAAGACCGGCCACCGGAAAAACGGCTTTATTCAAATTGTTAATTTTTGGCATCGGGTGAGTTCAGGGAAAACAAAAAGTTTGCTGCGGCCGCTGCTGACAGCGCGTCGGACAATTCCGCAAATTAAAGCGACTTAAACGCCATAAAACGAAAAACAGCGAACCAAGGACAGCAGGGTGGACATCTTACTTCTAGACGCGCTTGTACCAGAGGCCATGGCCTGGCTTGAGGCCAGGCACAAGGTGGAGTACCGCCCGGAATTTGCTGACGACATGATCTCGCTGCGCCAGGCTGCCTACAAAACCAGGGGCATCATCTTTCCGCGCCAGACCATTGTTACGCGTGAATTTCTTGATTTCCTGCCCAAACTCAAGGCCGTGGGGCGCTTGCACGTCGGTACCGATAACACGGACCTCGAGGCCTGCAAGGAGCGCGATATCAAGGTCATTCACGCCAGCAGTGCCAACGTCCGCTCGAATGCGGAATACCTGCTCAGCTGTTTGCTGATTCTGTACCGCCGCGGCGTGGTGTCCGCGCTCATGGGCCGCCGACATCCCTCTGCACAAATGGGGCGCGAACTGAGTGGCAGTACCGTGGGCATCCTTGGCCTTGCACCGACTGCGCACACGCTTGCCGGCATGTTGAGCGGACTGGGCGTGCGCCTGATCGGTTACGACCCTGCCGTGCATCACACCGCGCCGATCTGGGAACGCCTTCGCATCAAGCCTGTCACGCTGCCCGAGCTCATCAGCCAGGCGGATGCTGTATCTGTGCAGATGCTCTATGCCAGCCGCTTCAAGGGTTTTGTCAATGACAAGCTGTTGGCCGCCTGCAAGAAGAACCAGCTTTGGGTCGGCATCAGCCGCAGCGAATTGTTCAATGAAGCGGCTCTGGCTGCGGCGCTGACTGACGGCCGTATAGAGGCCTGTGTGATTGACGGCGCGGCGTCCGGTTTTCTGGCAGAGACCTCGCCCCTTCATGGGCTGAAGAACCTCTTTGTCACCCCGCGTCTGGGCTCCCACACGCGTGAGGCGCGCCTGCGTTCGAGCTGGTATGTCGCGCATCGCATGCATGAAGCCATCACATCGGAGAAACCTGCCAGTGACTCCCCTCACAGTGTGCCGATGGACCTGACCGGTACGGCGACAGATCCCGATTCCGGATCGCAGTGGGTTGAGCCGGAGTTCGACATACGGTAGGGATGTCGCCCCCACGTTAGCTCACTGCGTGTAGCTCGCTGCCCCCCCAACGGCGCTGGCCTTGTTTGGGGCTGCCCTGCGCCGCGGCCGATGGCCCCTCGCTGGTTTTTTATATCCTGCTTGCGAGACCTCATTCGAGGCGCGCCAACTGCTCCCTGATCTTTTCCAGTGTGGCCGTGTAGTCGCCAAGTCGCTTTTGTTCCTGCGCCAGTACTGTCGGGGGCACCTTGCTCACAAAGGCTTCGTTGGCCAGCTTGGCGTTGACCTTGACCAGTTCGCCTTCAAGGCGCGCGGCTTCCTTGCCAAGACGTGCTTTTTCGGCAGCCACGTCGACCTCCATGTGCAGGCAGACACGTGCTTCGCCGACCACGGCCACGGGGGCAGCTTGCGCTGCGGCGACCCACGCCGCTTCCTCGTCAAACACCTTCACTTCGCTGAGTTTGGCGAGTGACTTCAGCACCGGTGCTACAGAGTTCATGAAGTCTGTGTCGCCCAGCACAAAAAGCGGCAGGCGCGTGGCCGGCGACACATTCATCTCACCGCGCAGGTTGCGGCAGGCATCCACCAGCGTCTTGAGTTTGATGACATGCGCTTCTGCTTTTTCGTCGATCTTTTCGGGCTGGCTTTTCGGGTATGCCATCTGGCCGATAAACTCGCCTTTTTTCATTCCGGCGACAGGCGCAACCTTTTGCCACAGCTCTTCGGTAATGAACGGAATAACAGGATGAGACAGGCGAAGAATGCCTTCCAGCGTGCGTATCAATGTGCGGCGTGTGGCGCGTTTTTGCGAGTCGCTGCCGGTTTGTATCTGCACCTTTGCAATTTCCAGATACCAGTCGCAGAACTCATCCCAGACAAACTGGTAGATGCTGCCGGCAACGTTGTCGAGGCGGTAGTCTGCAAAGCTTTTGGCGACATCGGCTTCCACGCGCTGCATGGTTGAAGAGATCCAGCGGTCAGCCTGCGAGAAACTCATGTAATTGTGGAACTCTCCGCCGGGCTCGCATTGCTCTTTGGTGTGTTCAGCCAGGCCGCAGTCCTGGCCTTCGCAGTTCATCAAGACAAAGCGCGTGGCGTTCCAGAGCTTGTTGCAGAAGTTGCGGTAGCCCTCGCAGCGCTTGCTGTC
>JAZKHN010000119.1:0-2002 GCA_040385325.1 Pseudomonadota bacterium | reverse complement strand
TTCAGGTAACGCTCGACCACCGCGCGGCCTATGCCGTCGGCGGCTCCGGTGATAAAGGCCACCTGCCCTTCAAGCCAGCCGCTCATGATCGCATCCGGTTAAAGAAAGACATTGAGGTTCTTCGCCAGCAGCACGGTCTGCGTGGTGACGATCTCGCGCGATGCAATACGCAGCAAACCGTCGTCACCGCGCCTCAGGATGTCGGTACGCCTGCCCGTCAGCCAGAACTCCTCGGCCTCGCCGCGACCCCTGCAATTGATGAAAGTTGAATACACCCTGAACTCATAGTCCTTGTCAGTCAGCTCGACCTCGATGTTGGAGATGACGTGGACGGCACGCGTAGGCGGGTCTTCGGCCCAGGCCGTCGGATCCATGAAACGCGTCACGCGCCTGCGCATGTTGAGCATGTCGTCATCAAAAAATGCCATGCGTTTCGGGTCCAGGCTCGGCGTCTTGTCCTTGCGGTGCCTGGCCTGTATGCCGGGCATCCAGTAGTGGATGTCATCGGTCATCATGCCCAGCCATTCTTCATAACGCTCTTCGTCAAGAATGCGCGCCTCGCGGTAGAGAAACTGGCTGACCTCAGAGATCAGCTCCATGGGTGCCAGCGGGTAATGCGGCGGTGCTGTGGGTTTTTTGAGTACGGGCGTCTCGCCCATCACAAACTTCATGATGCACCGGCCCCTTCATCGCACATCAGCTCCAGCCACCTGCCGTAAAAGGCGAGCTGGTTGGAGTCGTTGTACTTGCGCATGTGCACATTGCCCTTGAGCTCTTCGTGCTCGATTTTGCTGTCGATGCCCAGCCCGTAGTGCAGTTTTTGCTGGCGCGTGACCACGCCGAGGTTGGTGGCGGTGGCATTTTCCCAGTTGTCGCCGTCGTCCATCTCCAGCACACCCGAGGGCGAGAAGCTGCGCATCACGCCCTTCATGTACATGTCCTTCAGCGCTTCGGGCGCCGACTTGTTGACCAGCACCCAGGTGTGCAGTTCGATCTGTGACGGGCCCTTGGGGTGCCAGGTGCGGAAGGTGTTTTGCCCAGGCAGGAAGGACGTGTGGGGAAACAGGTTGGCCGAACTGATGGAGCCGATCATGCGCGAGCGCAGCTTGCCCAGCCGCGCTGCGAACTTCGCCTCGTTTTCTTTGAGGTAGTCGAGGATGTCCTGCTCGCCCAGCACCATGGCGTTGCCGATGAAGTCCAGGCCGAACTGCCAGCCGTGGCCGTTGACGTTGGCCTGGTAGACCTTGGACTGGTCGTATTTGTTGTCGACACCGCGGCCAAACAGTGCGACCGCGCCCGAGTTGTGCGTCCATGCTGCGTGGTAGGAATCACCGGCGAAATTCTCGGACGGGTATTTCCAGTTGCACTGCATGCGCGACTTGATGTTGCCGGGCAGGAACTCGGTGCCACCCGGGTCGTTGTCCAGCAGGATGTCGAGGTACCAGCGGTAGTCGCCCAGAAACTGCTCCAGGCTTTCTGCCTCTTCATTGAAGGTGGCGAACACCAGGCCCTTGTAGCTTTCGACGCGCGCATTGCGTATGCCAAGCTGCCCCTTGTCGAAATCCCTGCAGGTGTTCTTGTAGAGCTCTTCCTGCGGCAGGCCGACGAGCGCGCCGGCACTGTCGAATGTCCAGCCGTGGTAATTGCAGGTAAAGCGCCTTTTGTTGCCGGCTTCGGCCATGCAGATCTTGTTGCCGCGGTGTGTGCATGAGTTGAGGAAGACGCGAACCTTGCCCTGCTGGTCACGCGTGACAATCACACCGTCTTCACCCATGAAGGTGGTGAGGAAGTCGCCGTAGTTGGCGACCTGGCTTTCGTGGGCGACAAACAGCCAGGTGCGGGCGAAGATGCGTTCCAGCTCCAGGCGGTAAATTTCTTCATCCCAGTAAAGGCGGCGGTCAATGCTTCCGTTCTCAAAATCAACCAGCTTGCGCAGGCTGTCGGCACTGATAGTTGCGTGCTGTGCAGGCCTGTTTCGAACAGGGGTGATAGGTATGGTCGT
>JAZKHN010000118.1:3266-11534 GCA_040385325.1 Pseudomonadota bacterium | reverse complement strand
TCGCCAAAAATCGCCTTGATGTCGAGCAGGCCGATGCCGCGCACTTCCAGCAGGTTTTGCAGCAGGTCGGGACAGCGCCCTTCAATCGTGGTCTGGTTGATGCGGTACAGGTCCACCGCATCGTCAGCCACCAGACCATGGCCGCGCGAAATCAGCTCCAGCCCCAGCTCGCTTTTTCCCAGGCCGGACTCACCCGTGATCATCACGCCCATGCCCAGAATGTCCATGAACACGCCGTGCATCGACGTGCGGTCGGCAAAGTGTTTTGACAGGTAGGCACGCAGCACATCAATGACAAACGCCGCCGACTCCGGCGTGGCGAACATCGGCATCTGCGCGCGCTCACACATTGACAGAAGCGTATCGGGCGCCGTCTGGCCATCCGCGACGATGAGCACCGGCGGCTCCAGCGTGATGATGCGCGAGATGCGGCGGGCGCAGTCCTCCGGATTGGCGTTGGTCAGGTAGGCGACTTCGCGCTCACCCAGTATTTGCACCCGGTAGGGATGGATGTAGTTGAGGTAACCGACCAGGTCGGCACCGGAGCGCGCTGCACGAACAGCAACTTCGTCAAAACGCCGTTCGGAAGCACCCAGGCCCGCCACCCATTCCCATTTCAGCGCAGCCCTGTGGTCTTCAAACAGGACATCGGCACTGATGGCGGTGGGCTTCATGCCTTGCTGCGGAAAAAATAAAGCGGGAAGACCGGACTCAGGCGCTGGCCTGATGTGCGGAGCGCCAGGACGAGATCAGGGTATGCAAAGCGACTGCATCGGTACTGGTCTTGAGCTGTTCGCGCAGAACGCTGTCGCTGAGCAATTCAGCGATTTCGGAGAGGATTTCGAGGTGTTTCTGGGTTGCAGCCTCGGGCACCAGCAAAAAGATCAGCAGGGCAACGGCCTGCTCGTCAGGCGCATCAAACCCGATGGGCGCCTGCAGCTGGAAAACGGCAGCCATGGGCGCCTTCAGCCCCTTGATACGGCCATGCGGTATGGCCACGCCGTGACCCAAACCGGTTGAGCCCAGACGTTCACGCGCAAACAGACTGTCGGTGATCAACGCACGGTTCAGACCGTGCTGGTTCTCAAACAGCAGCCCTGCCTCTTCAAAAGCACGCTTCTTGCTGGTCGCTTCAACACTGACCAGAACCTGCGAGGGGGGCAAAATTTGCGAAAGACGGTTCATAGGGGTTAGGGTCTGTTCACCCTGTGTTCAAAACTGCATGCGGGGTGTACGGGCCCCGGTCGCCGGATTATGCACTTTACCGTGAGTTCGCCACAGTTACAGGCACAAAAAAGCCGCCAGAATGTGGCGGCGTGTTTTTTGGGCATGTCAGCCCGGGAGTTTGCCGCTTCAGGCCAGCGGTATTTCCTGGCGTTTGGCAGCCTGGTGATGGTGATCCTGCGTTTTGGTCTTGTAACGGTTCACCTGACGGTCAAGCTTGTCCGTCAGTTCATCCACAGCGGCATACAAATCGGCATGAGAACACTCGGCAAACAAATCACGGCCCTTGACATGCACATTGCACTCGGCACGCTGGCGTCTTTCCTTTTCTTTCATGTTGTCTACCGTCAACAGGACTTTTACGTCCACCACCTGGTCAAAGTGCCGGGTAATCCGATCCAGCTTGCTGGTCACATAACCGCGCAGCGCGGGTGTAACTTCAAGATGGTGACCGCTGATCGTCAAGTTCATAAAGAGACTCCTTTTCCACAAAAATGGAACGGTTGAAAAAACCACCTGCCCTCCCAGGCGGGTGGTGACGGGACACTCTCTTGAATTCACTATGCGCCTGAAGGCGGGCAAAAGCAACCTTGCACCGCACAAAAAAATGAAACCATTTGCAGCGGCTTGAAGACCCGCTATCGATATAGCTTCCAGATCTATTTAAAGGGTTTTCGCCTGTTGAGGTGGCTTCTGCTACCCAGGGCGTCCGGGGCGCAGAACCAGCAAACCGAACAGCGTCGCCGTTACATACATGCAGACTGAATAAATCGCCGCAGGCAGCGCCAGCTGGAAGTTGTTCAGCACCGCGAGCGCAATAAAGATGGCCAGCGTCGAGTTGTGTATGCCTATCTCGTAACTGATGGCGGTTGACATGGGTTTGTCCAGGCCTGCCATACGCGAGAGGTAATAACCGGCCAGCAGGCTGACGATGTTGAAGGCCACCACAGCCAGGCCGACGCTGGCAAAGCTGGTGCTCAGCGCCTGCCACTCTTTCAGCAGCGCGCCAATCGCCACCACGGCCAGCACCACGGCGCTGAAGATCTTCATGGGCTTTTCAGAGCGTGCCGCAAAAGCCGGCTTCCAGCTGCGCACGCCCATGCCGATAAACACCGGCACCAGCACAATGACGATGACCTCTATCACCTTGCCGGTTTGCAGCGGCACAACCTGGCCGGTTTTGGCAAAGGTGTTGATGGCCCAGTTGCTGATGACGGGCAGGGTGATGATGGACAAGACCGTGTTGATGGCCGTGAGCGAAATATTCATGGCCACATTGCCGCCGAACAGGTGGCTGAAAAGGTTGGCAGAGATGCCGCCGGGTGAAGCGGCCAGCAGCATCAGGCCCACCGCGAACAGCGGAGGCACATTCAGCGCCACGATGAGCAAATAGCAGGCCAGAGGCAGCAAAACGACCTGCAGCACCAGCGCCACCACAACCGCCTTCGGGTGCTTGAGCAGGCGCGTGAAATCCTGCACACTGAGCGACAGGCCGAGGCCAAACATGACCAGTGCCAGCGCGACGACCAGCAGTTGTGTAGCCACGAGATTGCTGTTCATGACTTGTAGCCTTCATCCAGTTTGTCGAGCTTGCGCAGCAGCGATGGCCAGACAAAAGAGCCGCCCAGGCCGCCGGTCTGCACACGCATGGCCTCGGCCACGCCCCTGACGATTTGCGGGTTGACGCTGGTCAGCTCGCCACCGGTATATCCGCCTGATTGGGCGTCTATCTGTATGCGGCAGGTGTTCTCAAAGGTGTACATGCTCAAAAACGCATCGGCAATCGTCTTGCCGACCACCAGCAGGCCATGGTTGCGCAGCATCAAAAAGTTGGCCTTGCCCAGATCGGCCTGCAGGCGCGGTTTTTCTTCATCCCTGAACGCCACGCCTTCGTACTCGTGATAGGCCAGCGAGCCCAGCACAAAGGTTGATTGCTGGCTGATGGGCAGCACGCCGCACTTCTGCGCGCTGACAGCGACGCCGGCGCGTGTATGCGTGTGCAGCACACAGCCCGCATCGGCGCGCGCTTCGTGCACCGCGCTGTGAATCACAAATCCCGCCGGGTTCACCGGGAAGGGCGAGTCGATGATCTTGTTGCACTGGCCATCGATCTTGACCAGGCTGGACGCCGTGATCTCGTCAAACATCAGGCCGTAGGGGTTGATGAGAAAGTGATGGCCACCGGGGCCGGACACCGACTCGGGCAGCTTGGCCGTGATGTGCGTGAAGACCAGATCGCTCCAGCCATAGAGCGCCACCAGCCGGTAGCAGGCAGCCAGATCGCAGCGCAGCTGCCATTCTTCAGCGCTGACGACTTCTTTCAGTGAGGGGATGTGCATGTCTTTTGTCTCCTTTTTATTCGCAGCAACGATGTGCAGGAAACAGCAGCTTACTGCGGAGCGGTCAGGCGTTCCAGTCGCGCAAGATACAGCAGCGCGTGCGCATTGCCCGGATCCGGCGGGCCGCACATCTCGGGAGATGCCGCCAGGCCGCCGCAAACCGCCGGGCGGGCGGGCAGGCCAAAGATGCGGCAGAGGTTGGCCTCATCAAGCTGCACGCAGCGCACACCCGCCGGCTTGCCGTTGGGCATGCCCGGGATGGGAGAGCTGATGGAGGGCGCGATGCAGCAGGCACCGCAGCCGGGTCGGCAATTCATGGCAACAGGGGCTATTTGGGGAGTGGGAACGAATCCTGCATTGTCACCGCCACCCTTTCCAGTGCACGCAGCTGCAATGCGGGACGCCACGGATATGTCATGAGATGTTGCCAGCCTGTAACACCATCGTTATGATTTCAAGACCACGCGGCGCCAGACAGCCCCTGTGTCCTTCGCCGCTTTCCCCAATCCGGGCCCCTCCATGAGAAAACTCGCTGCTGTGTTCTGCCTGCTCGGTGCCTCATGGGCGCATGCCCAGGCGACCTGGTTCACCGTGATTGGTGACGACAGGGACGCTGCACTTGACACCATACAGGTGGACCCGGAATCCATGACCTCCGGCGACATTCGCACGCTTCGTGTCAGGGTCAACCGCGCAGCGCAGCGCACCAGCTGGGACAAGGTGCCCTACCGTTCATACCGCTCACTGGTCACGTTTGACTGCGTGAACCGCAGCGCGCGTTATGTGTCCATCACCTTCTACATGCAGCCGCTGTGGAAGGGCGAGTCGCACAAGACGTCTGACTACACCACCGGCATACCGCGCCCCATGCTGTTTCTTGATGTGACCCCCAACCCGAGCGCACGCATCATTCGCGCCGCCTGCGTGGTGGCCGAGAGCGACAAAAAGTAAGTCAGGACAGCAGCAGCGGCGGCGGTGTGCTCCGATAGGCACTGGGGCTGCTGCCCGTGTGCTCGCGGAACACGCGACTGAAATGCGACAGGTTGTTGAAGCCCCAATACAGCGCGATGTCGGTGATGGGCCTGGCACCCTGGCCACCCTGGCGCAGCTCGCGTATGCAGGCTTCCAGCCGCTGGCGCAGGATATAGCTGGCAAGGGTCTCTTCTTCATCGGCAAAGGCATTGTGCAAATGGCGCTTGCTGCAGTTCAGCGCTTGGGCAATGCGTTCAATTGAGAGCTGCGGGTCACGCAGGTTGCGCGCCACGTGCGCGCGTATGCGGTCCTTGAGTGCCGCGCGCTGCGTCACTGAAGTGACCTGCCCGGCCAATTCAAGCAATGACAGGCGCACCAGCTGCGTGATGAGTTCCCCCGCGCCGCGTGCCGCGTCTTCGCTCATGTTGGGCAGCTCCTGCCAGGTGCTGCGCATGGTGTCGAGCGCCACGCGCGAGATGCCGCGCGCACTGCCGACCTGCCGGCCCATCAGGGCATCCAGCTGCAGGCCGCGTTCGGCGACCTGGTCACGCGGCAGCATGACGACCAGATGTTTCACCCGGTCGGGGTTGTGTACGGCGTAGCTGCCCGTTGTGTCGTAAATCACCCAGCTGCCCGAGGTGGCGCTGGCCTGCCGCCCCTGCTGCTCGACACAGGCGCTGCCCTGCCAGGGCGCGACGATTTTCAGGTAAGCGACTTCGCTGGTGCGTGCCATGTGCGGCAGGCGCAGCACGCGGTGGCGGTTCGCCTCCAGCCGGGTGAGGATGACATCGCCCGCACGCGAGGTCGACATGTGGCCATCGAAATCGGTGTCGCCGTACAGGTCTGAATCCAGCCCGCCGAAATGTTTGTGCACCCACTCGCGCCATTGCGGCGCGCGGTCGCTGGCGGTAAGTTCGTCGGTGCTGAAAAGGGTGGAGGCGGTCATGTGCGGCTTCTGTCCATTAATTATGGGCGCGCAGAACACTTGCGTGCACATATGTCGGTCTAGGGTTAACCCGGCACGCCGTGCACCCAAAGTCAAACAGTTTGTGCACCCCCAACAAAGCCCCTGCAGCCTGCGCTGCCTACCATCAGCGGTAATTCACCGCAGCCCCGTCCGGGCCACACAAAAAGCAAAAGGAGACTCGACATGGTTCAGCCAACACGCCGTCACATCATCAAGGGCACCGCCGCCGCCATAGGCGCGATGTCGGTCGCGCCCGGCCTGCTCGCGCAGGCAGCCCCGGTACGCATCGGTTACGCCATGGCGCGCACCGGCCCGTGGACGGGCGGCGCACAGGTCAGCCAGGAGCCCAACTACCTGCTCTGGGCCGAACAGCAAAACGCCGCCGGTGGCCTGAACGTCAAGGGCGTGAAGCGCCCCATAGAACTCATCAGCTCTGACGACCGCAGCGATGTCGAGACCTGCGTGCGCACCTATGAAAAACTCATGGGCAGCGACAAGGTCGACCTGGTGCTCTCACCCTGGGGCAGCAACGCCAACTTCGCCGTCGCACCGCTGGCCAACCGCTTTGGCTACCCCTTCCTGGCCCCCACCGCACTGTCGCGCCGCCTGGTCGAGATGAAGCTGCCCTACTTTTTCATGCTGCTGCAGCAACCCAAACCCATGTGCGATGCGCTGGTCGACATGCTGAAGGCCGCAGGCGCCAAAACGCTGGCCGTGATTTATGTTGATGACCTGTTCGGCCTTGAAAACTATTCGGCCTTGAAGGTCGCGCTGCAGGGCAGCGGCATCAGCATGGTGGAAGACAAGAGCTACCCCGCAGGCGTGAAGGATTTGTCGCCCGTGCTGCGCTCCATGAAAGACAAGAACCCCGACGTGTTTGTCGGCTTCACCTACCCACCAGAAACAATCCTGGCCAGCAAGCAGGCCAAGGAAGTCGGCTTCAACCCCAAATTTTTCTACGCGTCGGTCGGCACGGCCTTCCAGCTTTATAAAAACGTCATGACGCCTGCGGGCGCCGAAGGCGTGCTGGGCATGGGCTCATGGAACAGCAAGACCAGCCCCGGCGCGAAAGCCTACTTTGATGCGCACACCAAAAAGTTCGGCGGCAAGGAACCAGACCGCTGGGCCAGCGGCGCCTGCTGGGCCGGGCTGGAGATCCTGACGGCAGCTGTTGCCAAACAGGGCCTGGACAAGAAAGCCATTCGCGACTACATCGCGGGCAACACACACAAGACCATCATCGGCGACATCAAGTTCACCGGCACTGAAAACACTGCCACACCGGGGACAGTCAGCCAGTGGCAGAACGGCGAGTTTGAGGTCGTGTGGCCGCAGAAACTGGCGACTGCCAAACTCAACCCGGCCAAGGCCGCCTGGAAGTAGATAACGCTCCCCCCGAAGCGCCTTCGGCGCCTCCCCCTCAGGGGGCGACACCAGCGGCCCGGCAAAGCCGGTTCCGCGGTGTCCCTTGAACAGACACCCACGTCCTTATGTCCACCACTGCCTGGTTAGAACTCATTGCCTCCGGCCTGATCACGGGCGGCATTTATGCCATCGTGGCGCTGGGCCTGAATCTGCAGTACGGCCTGATGCGCATCCTCAACATCGCACACGGCGAGTTTTTGATGGTGGGTGCCTACCTGACGTGGATGGTGCAGACCTCGTTTGGCCTGTCGCCGCTGCTCATGGTGCCGGTGTCTTTTTTGCTGCTCATGGGTGTTGGCGTCGCGGTGCACTGGCTGTGCTTTCGCCGCCTGACCGCGACCTCGCCCAACCTTGATATTTTTGAAGCGCGCGGCCTCATGGTCGCCTTCGGCCTGATGTTTTTTGTGCAGAACTTTGTCTCCATGGTCTGGGGCGGCGACCTGCGCGGCTACGACTACCTGACCGACCCGGTGAAGTTTGGCGATGCACAGTTTGCGGGCAACAAGCTGCTGGTCTTCGGGCTGGCGCTGCTCTTCAGCGGCGCGCTCATCCTGCTGCTGAAGATGACGCTGCTGGGCAAGGGCGTGCGTGCGCTCATGCAGTCGCCCATTGGTGCGCAACTGGTCGGCATAGACACCAAACGCCTGCACCCGCTGATGTTCGGCATAGGCCTGGGCCTCTCTGGCCTGGCAGGTTGCCTGCTGTCCATGGCCTACACCATCAGCCCGTCCATGGGCGAACCCTACACCGTGACGGCGCTCATCGTCATCACGCTGGGCGGCTTCGGCAGCATGAGCGGCGCACTCGCGGGCGGCCTGCTGCTGGGCGTGATCGAGGCACTGGGCATGCACTTTTCAAACCCGTCGCTCAAGGCCCTGCTGTCTTACAGCGTGTTCATCGCGGTACTGCTGCTTCGCCCTAAAGGTTTGTTCGCCAAATGAAAGATCGGTCCATTCTTTTGCGGGACCTTCTGGTTCTTTTTGGTGTCGCTGGCTGGGCTTTGGCCTTGCCGCACTACGGCAGCGAGTTCGTCGTCTCCATGGCGCTGACCTGCCTGATGTATGTGGCGCTGTCATCGAGCTGGGCGCTGTTTTGCGGCAGCTCGCGTTACCTGTCGCTCGCGACCTCGGCCTTCTTCGGCATTGGTGCCTATACCAGCGCACTGTCGCTGGAACACATGCCCTGGCTGGCTGCGATTGGGCTGGGTGCAGGCATCGCAGTACTCGTGGCGGTCGTCATGGGCGCTGCCGTGCTGCACCTGCGCGGCACCTACTTTGCGGTGCTGACCTTCGGCATGACCGAACTCATTCGCCACGCCATCAGCTATTTTGAAAAGCAGGT
>JAZKHN010000118.1:0-3166 GCA_040385325.1 Pseudomonadota bacterium | reverse complement strand
TTCAACCCCTTCATCGGTTTCCAGACCGTGCTGATCGCCCTGATAGGCGGCGCAGCCACGCTGTGGGGCCCGTTGATTGCGGCGATTGTCTTCAGCGTGCTGGCCGAAACATTGCGCCTGCAGGCACCTCAGCTGTATTTGATGAGCCTGGGCGTGCTGCTGATTTTGTCGGTGCTGTATTTGCCTGGCGGTCTGGCATCGCTGCGCTGGCGCACCTTCAGCGACTGGTGGCGTGATGCCAAAAGCGGCCTGAAAGATCTGTTCACGGCGAAGGTGAAAAAAGATGTCTGAGCAGGCCGCCCTGTTGCTGGAAGCCAAAGACGTGACCGTGCGCTTCGGCGGGCTGGTGGCGGTTGATGCGGTGAGCGCGAGCTTTCGCGCTGGTGAGCTGGTCGGCATCATTGGCCCCAACGGCGCGGGCAAGACAACCTTCTTCAACGCGATCTCCGGCGTAACGCCCACCACTTCGGGTGTGCTGATCGCCAGCGGCAAAAACCTGACCGGCAAGGGCCCGCACCGCTTTGCCGCACACGGGCTGGCACGCACCTTCCAGACGCCCCGCGTATTTGCCGACATGACGGTGGCAGCGAATATTGATTTTGGTTTGTCGTTCGCCGGCCGCAAACGCGAAGCGCCCTGGCTGCTGCGTGATGCGCAAAGCATTCTTGCGCTCATAGGCCTCACGTCGCAAGCTGACCTGCCCGCTGCGGCCATCACGCCCTCACAACAGCGCCTTCTGGAAATCGGCATGGCGCTGGCCACCCGGCCGCGCCTGTTGCTGCTCGATGAAGTGGCGGCCGGGCTGACCGAATCTGAGGTCGAGGCCATGGCGCAGCTGATACGGCGCATGCGCGATGAGCTGGACCTGGCCGTTGTGTGGATAGAGCACGCGGTCACCACCTTGCTGCGCCATGTCGAACGTGTGATCGTGCTGCACCAGGGCCGCAAGATTGCCGACGGCACACCGGCCGAGGTGATGCGCGATGCCGGCGTGATCGAGGCCTATCTCGGTGACGAGATGGACGCACACAATTCTCAAGAGGTCACCGCATGATGATGTGGAACCCCGACCCCTTTGTACTCGGTGGTGATGCGCGCGCGCAGCTGCAAGTACGCAATCTCAATGCAGGTTACGGCGCCTTCCTGGTGCTGCGCGGCATGACGCTGGACATCAAGCCCGGCCTGACCGTCATCCTCGGCCCCAACGGCGCGGGCAAGACGACGTTGCTGAAAGCGCTGGCCGGGTTGATCCCGCGGCAGGGCGAGGTGCTGCTCAACGGCAGCAAGCTGCCTGAGAAGACCAACGAGATCGTGCAACGCGGCATTGCACTGGTCGCTGAAGGTCGGCAACTCTTCCCGCAAATGACGGTGACCGAGAACCTCGAACTCGGCGGCTGGCTGGTGCCCAAGGCTGAACGTGCGCAGCGGCTGCAGCGCGCATTCGACGACTTCCCCAAACTGCGTGAGCGTGCCCAGCAACTGGCCGGCACCATGAGCGGCGGTGAACAGCAGATGGTGGCCGTCGCGCGCGCCATGATGAGCGCGCCGCGCCTCTTGATGCTTGATGAACCCTCGCTGGGCCTGGCGCCGAAGATGGTCGATGAGCTGCTGGCGATTGCGCAGCGCATTGCGGCCGGCGGCACCACGGTGCTGATGGTCGAGCAGAACGTCCGCAAGGCGCTCGCTGTGGCCGACCGGGCCTATGTGATGGAGCGCGGCATGCTGGTCGCCAGTGGCCCCGCAAAACTGCTGGCGCGCTCCAGCGTCATACGCGAGGCCTATCTGGGTGCTGATCAAACCGCCAAAAACAAATCAACCAAACCTGCTGCCGCCCGGTAACAGCCTGAAGCAGGCAAACCAGAATTTATCAAGGAGCTTTCCATGTCAGATCTGTCCATGCTCATCAACGGCCTCAAGGTCAGCGCTGAAGCCGGCGCCACCTTTGAGCGTCGCAACCCGCTTGACGGTGCAGTCGTCACGCGCGCACCCGCCTGCACGCCCGCCGACGCGGTGCTGGCGGTTGAAGCTGCTGCCGAAGCCTTCAAAAGCTGGAGCCAGACGGGGCCGGGTGCACGGCGAGCGCTGCTGCTCAAGGCAGCCGATGCACTCGAAGCCAAGACGCCCGCGTTTGTCGAGGCCGTGAGCGCAGAGACCGGCGCGACCGGCATGTGGGGCGGCTTTAACGTCATGCTGGCCGCCGGCATGATTCGTGAGGCAGCTGCGATCACCACGCAGATTGCAGGTGAGGTGATTCCGTCGGACGTGCCCGGCAGTCTGGCCATGGCCGTGCGCCAGCCTGCAGGCGTGGTGCTGGGCATCGCACCGTGGAATGCGCCCATCATTCTTGCTGTGCGCGCCATATGCGTGCCGCTGGCCTGCGGCAACACCGTGGTGCTCAAGGGCTCGGAGAACTGCCCGCGCACACACCAGCTTATCGTCGAGGCTTTCCAGGAAGCAGGCTTTCCGCCCGGTGTGGTGAACTACGTGACCAATGCGCTGCCCGATGCCGGCGCGGTGGTTGAGGCCATGGTGTCGCACCCGGCCGTGCGGCGCGTGAGTTTTACCGGCTCGACCAAGGTCGGCCGCATCATTGCCATGACGTGTGCGAAATACCTCAAGCCCGTGATTCTTGAACTGGGCGGCAAGGCACCCATGGTGGTGCTGGACGACGCCAACATTGAAGACGCGGTCAACGGCGCGGCCTTCGGCTGCTTTGCCAACAGCGGCCAGATCTGCATGAGCACCGAGCGCCTGATTGTCGACAGCAAGATCGCCGACGAGTTCGTGAAGAAGTTTGTCGCCAAGGCCAGCGCCTTGCCGCTGGGCGACCCCCGCAAGCCCGAGCCCGTGGTGCTGGGCAGCGTGATCGGCATGAACACCGTCGAGCACTGCAACGCATTGGTCGATGACGCGGTGGGCAAGGGCGCCAAACTCATGTGCGGCGGCAAGGCGACCAGCACGCTGATGCCCGCGACGGTGCTGGACCACGTCACACCGGCCATGCGCATCTATCACGAAGAAACGTTCGGCCCGGTGAAGTGTGTGGTGAGGGTCAACGGTGTCGATGAAGCGATTGCCTGCGCCAACGACACCGAGTACGGCCTTTCATCCGCCGTGTTCGGCGGCGACATTGCACGCGCCTTCACGGTCGCGCAGCGCATCGACT
>JAZKHN010000117.1:0-35628 GCA_040385325.1 Pseudomonadota bacterium | reverse complement strand
CCCGACAAGGCCCAAAGAACCGTGCCGCTGGGTGGGTCTGCCACCGAATTGAACATGCTGGGCTGTGACGCCGGCGGTGCGACCTTTGCCGTGGCCAGCGCAGACATTGGCGATGCCGCCAAAGTGACCGAGGTGCTGGCGCAGTGGCAAAAGCTGACGCTTGCCAACATGAAGGCTTCCCCGGGCGCACAGGTGCTGCCTCTGAAGGTGGCGGGCTCTGCGCCTGTACCGCCCGCCGTTCTTGTCAAGGCGCAGGGCCAGCGCGCCGACGGCCAGGCTGTCACAGGGCAGGCTGCCTACTTCGCAAAAGGCACGCAGGTGTTCCAGGTGGTGATGTACGCCGGCAAGGCAGCGCCGGAAGCCAGCGAGACCTTTTTTTCCAGCCTCAAATTTGAATGAGTGTGAGCAAGAGATGATGAAGATTCTTTTTCAGGGTGTTTGGGCATGAGTGCGGTACCCGGTGTGCTGCCGATGTCACGGAATGCCGACCTTCTTGACCGCCGAACCGGCGCGATTGTGTTCCTTGCTTTTGCCGCAGCGTATTTCTGCTCGGCGCTCGTTCGGGCCATCAACGCCACCCTGTCACCCGTGTTGACGCAGGATTTCTCGCTGCATGCGCGCGACCTGGGCCTGCTGGCTGGTGGCTACTTTCTGGGTTTTGCGGCCGTGCAACTGCCCATGGGCAAGTGGCTGGACAGCTACGGCCCCAAGCGCGTCAGTGTGTGTTTTCTGGCCGTTGCCGTCATCGGCTGCCTGGCCTTTTCTGTCGCCACTACCTTCACCGGCCTGCTGATTTCGCGTGTGCTGGTGGGCGTGGGTGTCAGTGCGTGCCTCATGGCGCCGATGACAGGTTACAGGCGCTGGTTTGATGCGCCCAGCCAGTTGCGCGCCAACTCATGGATGCTGATGACGGGCTCGCTGGGCATGCTGGCGTCCACCCTGCCGGTGCAGTGGCTGCTGCCGCTGATGGGCTGGCGTCCGCTGTTCTGGATACTTGCCGCGCTCATCCTGCTGGCCATAGCTGCCATTGCCTGGCTGGCACCAACCTGGCAACTGCCTGAAAAGTCGGCAGATGCCCAACCCGCCAGCACCTATGCCGAGGTCTGGCGGAGCCGCTATTTCCGCAAACTCCTGCCGCTGGCCGTCTTTAATTACGGCGGCATGGTGGCCATCCAGACGCTGTGGGCCACGCCCTGGATGATCCGGGTGGCGGGCTACACCCCGCTGGAGGCGGCGACCGGGCTTTTTTACCTGAACGCCACCATGCTGGTGACCTTCTGGTGCTGGGGCATGGTGAATCCCTGGCTGGCGCGTAACGGTTTCAGCGCTGACCGGCTGATGGGCTGGGGCATGCCATTGAGTTTGCTGGTGCTGGCCGTCAATATCTGGGGCGGCGCGCATACCGGCTGGTTGGGCTGGGCAGCTTTCTGCATGGCTTCGAGTGTGCTGGGGCTGGCGCAATCGTCGATTGGCCTGGCTTTCAGGCCTGCGCTCGCCGGGCGTGCACTGTCGGCCTACAACCTGGGGATCTTCGGCGGGGTATTTGTTGTGCAGTGGGGTCTGGGCCTGCTGATTGACGCGTTTGCCGGGCTGGGCTGGGGCACCGTGGCCAGTTTTCAGGGCGCCATGGCCGTGTTTTTGTGTTGCTGTATCGCCTCATACGGCTATTTTGTGAGTGTCACCGCCGATAATTCACCGCAATGAACGGCATTTTCATCATCGCGCACGCCCCGCTGGCCTCGGCTTTCAGGCAGTGCGTGCTGCATGTGTTTCCCGACAATCCCACCGGCCTGGTCGCGCTTGACGTACAGCCCAACATGCCGCCGGAAGAAACCCTGGCGCAGGCCCGCATCATGTTCGAGCAGATGGCGACATCGCATGCGCTGGTGCTGACCGATGTGTTTGGCGCCACGCCCTGCAATGTGGCGCAAAAACTGGTGGATGGCGTCACGTCCAAACTCATTACCGGCATCAACCTGCCCATGCTGCTGCGCACCGTCTCTTACCGGCACGAATCGCTCGATTTGCTTGTGACCCGGGCGCTGGCCGGCGCCACGCAGGGCGTGATGCAGGTGGCCATCACCGCACCGCAGAATCAGGCCCGAAGAAAACATGATCCAGACCAGCACGAACATCAGCAATAAGCTGGGCCTTCACGCCCGCGCATCCGCCAAACTCACCAAACTCGCCGGCAGTTTTGCCTGCGAGGTCTGGATGAGCAAGGGTGAGCGCCGCGTCAACGCCAAAAGCATCATGGGCGTGATGATGCTGGCCGCCGGCCTGGGCAGCACGGTGCTGATTGAAACCGACGGGCCGGACGAGCAGGTGGCGATGGATTCACTTTTAGCCCTGATCGCCGACAAGTTTGGAGAAGGTGAGTGAGTATGTGGCCCCCACGGTTGCTCACTTCGTGTAGCGCCCTGCCCCCCGGGGGGGCAGTCGCCTGCAGCCCGGCCAAGCCGGCTCTGCGGCTGGTCTTCTTGTCACATCGCCATGGAAGACTCACCGGATGACTTTCAGCGTTCACGGCCTGGCTGTGTCGCGTGGTATCGCGATTGGCCGTGCCGTGCTTGTGGCGTCCAGCCGGGCTGACGTTGCGCATTACTTCATTGATGCCGACAAGACTGATGCGGAGATCACGCGCGTGCGCGTGGCCCGCAATGCGGTGATGGAAGAGATCACCCGCGTCCAGCAGGATCTGCCCAAAGATGCGCCGCACGAACTCGCCGCCCTGCTCGATGTCCACCTGATGCTGCTGCAGGACGAGCAGCTTATCAGCGGCGTCAAACACTGGATCGCAGAGCGCCATTACAACGCCGAATGGGCCTTGACGACCCAATACGAAGTCATTGCGCGCCAGTTCGACGAGATGGAAGACGAGTACCTGCGCGAACGCAAGGCCGATCTGGAGCAGGTGGTTGAACGCATACTGCGCCGCATGAAGGGTGCACCTTCGCCGATGCAGCAGCCCACACGCCAGGCGGGCTCAAGCCGCAAGGACTCCAATCAGGGCCTCTTGCTTGACGACACCATCGATGTGCCGCTGGTGCTGATTGCCCATGACATTTCACCGGCAGACATGCTTCAGTTCAAGCAAAGCCTGTTCGCAGGTTTTGCTACAGATGTGGGCGGGAAGACATCGCACACCGCCATCGTGGCGCGCAGCATGGACATCCCGGCTGTTGTTGGGGCGCGCAGTGCCAGCCAGCTGATCAAGCAGGACGACTGGGTCATCATCGACGGCGATATTGGTGTGCTGATTGTTGACCCGTCGCCCATCATCCTTGCGGAGTACGGTTTCAAGCAGCGCCAGGGCGAACTCGAACGCGAGCGCCTGAACCGGCTCAAGCACACACCGGCCCTGACGATTGACGGCCAGCGCATAGAACTGCTGGCCAATATCGAGATGCCCGAGGACACGACAGGTGCGGTCAATGCCGGTGCCGTCGGCGTCGGACTGTTTCGCAGCGAATTCCTGTTCATGGGACGCGAATCAAAAGGCCTGGGCAAGTTGCCCGATGAAGAAGAACAGTACCTCGCCTATCGCAAGGCCATTGAAGGCATGCAGGGCTTGCCGGTGACCATACGCACGGTCGATATTGGCTCTGACAAACCCCTGGAACGCGGCAAATCGCAGGATACGCATCTGAACCCTGCGCTTGGCTTGCGCGCCATCCGCTGGAGCCTGGCAGACCCGCCCATGTTTCTCACGCAGTTGCGCGCCATTTTGCGCGCGGCGGTGCATGGCCCCGTCAACCTGCTGGTGCCCATGCTGGCGCACGCCAGTGAAATACGCCAGACCCTGTCGCTGATTGATCATGCGCGCGCCGGGCTGGACAACAAGGGCATTGCCAATGGTCCGGTGCGGCTGGGCGCGATGATCGAAATCCCTGCGGCTGCGCTGACGCTCAAGCTGTTCCTGAAGTATTTTGATTTCCTGTCCATCGGTACCAACGACCTGATTCAGTACACGCTGGCGATTGACAGGGCTGATGAATCAGTCTCGCACCTCTACGACCCCTGCCATCCGGCCGTGCTGCGCCTGATTGCCGACACGATTGCCGAGTGCAACGCGCAGGGCAAGGGCGTGAGTGTGTGTGGCGAAATGGCAGGTGACGTGACGATGACGCGCCTTCTGCTTGGCATGGGATTGCGCAGTTTCTCCATGCATCCCTCGCAGATCCTGGCGGTCAAGCAGCAGATTCTGCGGGCCGATGCCGGCAAGCTACAGGCCTGGGCGCAGCAGGTGCTGGAAAGCGAAGAGCCTGCACTGCTTCTTTAAAAGCGATCCGTTTGAGCAGTGAGGTCCGTGCATATACGGGTGCGGAGTGGCCAGGGGTTAAAACGTGCGGGCAAAACTTCCTGATCTCCGGCGATTGAGGGTTTGTAAGCACTTGTACAAGACCGGCTTCTACATAAGAATCGGAAGTCAATCATTATGGGTAGACGCCTTGTGAGCCGACCAGCAACTGCCATCGCAAAAATATCAAAAAAACTGGGTATGGTGAAAACCGCGTTTCCGGTTCTCCGGCTGGTCGCCGTTGCGTCAACCCTGGCAGCGATGTCTGTATCGGCACAGGCGCCCATTGACGTTCGCGTGGCACTCATCATTGGCAATTCTGCATATGCCAATTCGCCACTCGTCAATCCGGCCAACGACGCGCAGGCCATGTCCGACGTGCTCAGGCGGCTGGGTTTTAATGTCATTGAGCTGCGCGACGGCACCCGGGCCCAGATGTCCGCAGCAATCGCCCGGGTCAGCGATTCGCTCAGGGGCAAGCAGGGCGTTGGCATGCTGTATTACGCGGGTCACGGCCTGCAGCTGGACTGGCGCAACTACATGGTACCGGTGGATGCCAACCTGAGAAGCGCGGCAGACGTGCCCCAGCAAACTATTGATCTCAGCAGTGTGGTTGACATCTTCAAGGCTGCGGGCAACCGCATGAATATCGTCGTACTGGATGCCTGCCGCGATAACCCGTTTGGCGGTAACACCAGTTCAGCCAAGGGCCTCGCCCAGCTTGACGCACCGCCCAGCACCTTTCTTGCCTACGCCACCGCGCCAGGAAATGTGGCCGAGGACGGCGATGAAAAAAGTGGCAATGGCCTTTACACCCAGTATCTGCTGCAGGAACTGAAGCGGCCCACCGCAAAAATCGAAGATGTGTTCAAACGCGTGCGCCTGAACGTACGCAAGCAGAGCCAGGGCCGGCAGATTCCCTGGGAGTCCACCTCGCTCGAAGACGATTTTTTCTTCAATGACGGTGCCAGGTACACCATCAAGCCGGAAGATCTGGAGCGCATGGCGGCCAGTGCACTGGCAAAGGTGAGTGAAAAAGACCGGGCGGCCGAAGCTGCCCGGTTGCAGGAGGTGCAGCGTCTTGCCGCCTTGACAAAGGCACCCGATCCCAAATTGGGAAAAGAGCAGATAAAAGAACTTGCCTTCAAGGAAGAGAAGGCAGCCTGGGACCTGATCAGGACAAGCAGCAACCCGGATGATTTTTATACCTTCCTGCAGCGTTTTCCCAGCGGCGGCGAGTTGAGCGAGGCGGCGCAATACCGGCTTGACCAGCTTGCCAAACCCAAAGTCACTGCATCCCTGGGCAAGGGCCAGGATGCAAGCCTGGGTTACACCGGCCCCCGGTTCAGGCTGGGTGACACGTTTCAGTTCCAGATCAGCGATGTGCTGACCAATGTGCCCGGAGAGCAGGTGGTTCTCACGGTGACCTCTACCGATGGCGACCTTGTGCAGCTGAACAATGGACGTCTTGTATTCACAGCACTGGGAGCGGTCCTCAAAAACGAACGGGGAACCTACGAGACGCCTTTCGGCGGTCCGCCAGCGGAGTTCCAGGTCGGAAAAAAATGGTCGGGGCGAACCACGCAGAAGACCAGCGACGGAAGAAATCTTGAACTTCAACTGGAGTCAAAAATTACGCGGCTTGAAGCGGTGACTGTCGCGGCCGGTACGTTTCAGACCTTTGTGGTCGAAACGGTCATCTACGTTCAGGGTGGGCCCACTATAAACATCAAAGCCTGGATGGACCCACGCTACGGTGCGCCTATCAGGCGGGAAGAGATGGCCCGTTTTGGGGCGCGCATTTTGCGCAGTGAAAGGCGGGAACTGATAGCTTTTAAAGCCGACCGCAGCTGAACGCAAGGATACTTCTGGCCACCGTAAAAAATTTCTGGTCTCACCATGCCCAATTGTTCTGAATTGCTTCGTTCCGGTTTTACCGTCGGTCTCCTCATTCTGGTCATGACCGGCCCCCTGCCCGCGCAAGCTCAGCCCAGCGCTGCCGAGATGGTCGAGCAATTGAAGGTGCAACCTCCTTCGGCCGGACCACGGACGCGCAGCCTGCGCAACCTCACGGTGGAGGCGGTTGAAGCCCAACCGGCGGCGCGGCCCTCGCTTTCATTGATGATCCAGTTTGACTTTGACTCTGCCCGGGTCAAGCCTGAAAGTCAGCAGGCCCTCGCCAATCTTGCCCAGGCCATGCAATCCCCTGAGTTGGGCAACGCGAAATTTGCGATTGAAGGGCACACCGATGCCAAAGGCCGTGCCGACTACAACCTCAAACTCAGCCAGCAGCGGGCTGATGCCGTTGTGGCGCTTCTGGTGAGCCGGGGCGTGCCTGCACCACGGCTGGTTGCCAGCGGCAAAGGCTCTGGTGAGCCGGCCAACGCAACCGACCTCCTGGCCGCAGAAAACCGGCGGGTGCGGATTGTCAACCTCGACTGAGAAGGCACACATGGCCGGGCTGTTCATCATGATGTTGTTGCCGCAGGCGTGTAATGGCAAAACTTGACCCGCTGTTTTTCGAAGCCCTGACGCTTTGGCTGGGCTCGTTGAACGCAAGGCGCGTGACATGGGGTTTGGTGGCCGGGTTTACCGTCTGGATCTTGCTGGACGTGTTTGTGCTGCATGTCACCAGCGGTATGGCCCGGTCCAGCTACGACGCCATGGTGCGGGGGCGTGTGCTTGCCGCTGCGCCCGATCCGCGCATGGTGATCGTTGACATTGACGAGGCATCGCTGGCGCGGATGGGTAAAGAGTTCGGCCGCTGGCCCTGGCCGCGTGACACGTTGGCGACCGTACTTGATTTTGTTGAAAAGCAGCAGCCGGCTGCAGTCGTCTGGGACATTGTTTTTTCTGATGCCGATGTGCTCAGCCCTGGCGGCGACAAGGCGTTTGATGCGGCAGTGGCCCGCAGTGCGCACAGTCACTTTGCCGTGGTCCGCCTTCCGCCTGCCAACGACAAGGCCAGCCAGTTGACGCGCCAGCAGTTACCGGGCTTGTGGTCGACGGGTAGCTCGGGCACGCCTGCCAGCAGCGTGGCGATGATTGCGCCGGTTTTGCCTGCTGTCGCCGCTTCCCGTCTGGGCTTTAACAACGGGTATCCGGATGGCGATGGCATGCTGCGCCGCTACCGTCATCAAGAGGTTCTTCCCGATGGCAGCCGGATCCAGTCATTGGCCAGCTCCGTTGCCGGCAGCGTTCTGGTCGGCGGCACTGGGACCAGCGCTGCTGCTGCATCGACCTCAGACGAATTGATAGCCTGGCGCAAAAAATCACAGGCTTATCCCAGAGTCAGCTTCGCCGATGTATTTGCCGTTGCGGAAGGCGAAACTTCAACCGGCAAGATTCCGTCCTTCGGTGGAAAGATCATTCTCATCGGCTCGACCGCGCCCAGCCTGCACGACATTCACCCCACACCTCTGTCCCCACTACAACCTGGCGTTGAAACACTGGCAACAGTCATCGACAACGCCATCAACCAGCGAAAGCTGGCTGAATTGCCGGACTGGTTTCAGGCGGCTTTTGCGATTGCCATGTGTATGGGCATCGCGTGGTGGGTGCAGGCCCGGGGCATTGACTCCCTGGGTACAGCCCTGGTCGCCCTGCCGGCGACGCTGGTGGTGATCAGTTTTGCAAGCCTTAACCTGATGCCGTTTTTTCTGGACCTGAATCTGCCTGCTGGTCTGGCACTGTTGTTTCTCGGTGCCCTGCGCTACTGGAACGGATTGCGGCAGCAGTACTGGCTCAAGCCGCCGGCGTCCGGGCGCACGGCGTTGATGCTGCTGCCGCTGTGGTGCAGCAAACCCTGGAAGGGTGAAGTCCTTGATCGTCTGATCAGCGCGCTGGAAAGCCGCGCGCCTTCCTGCCGGGTGCTTGTATCGGATGCAAGCGGCAACCTGCGCTGGCCAGAGCTGGCTGGCTATGCGGCAATCGTTGGCCCGCATGATGTCTTGTCTGCCGCGCTTGATGCGATCAAGGCCGACCTCGGCCCGGGCATTGATCCCGTCTTCGGTACGCCCGTTGCGATGGGTGCAGCCGCTGACCGAAGTACCCTTGTTCAGAGCAGCATGACTGCATGGGCTGAGTTGAAAGCACTGCCGCAGAAGATCGCACTGGCAGTCGCCGGAGTGGCAGCACCAATACAAGAAAAAACTTCACCAGAAAGACCATCACCATGAAGATATCGTCCGGCAAACTGTTTTTCGCCCTGGTCAGCGCTTCACTGTGCTGTGCTGCATGGGCGCAGACGGTCACAGTGCTGCGGGCCGCGGATGTGCGGTCGGACAAACTGGCTTCTGCGGCGGTGTTGTCTGCGGTGCCCGCCGGCGCCTCCCTGAACGTGATGTCTGTGGAGGGGGGATGGGCTCAGGTCACCCAGGAGTCGGCACAAGGCCGTGTGACCGGCTGGGTGCGTGCCAGCGCCCTCAACCTTGCGACACAGGTGGCGACAACGGCGGGGCTGGCCAGCGGTCGCCTGGCGGGCGGCAACGCGGCCATGACTCTGGGCGTCCGCAGCCTGCCTGCCCGCAGCAATCGCCACGCCTTGATCATCGGCATCAGCACGTACGGCGATCCGGGTATTTCACCGCTGCCCGGTGCGCGCATAGACAGGGAAAGTGCCACCCAGATGGCCACCGCCATGCAGATACCTGTGGGCAATATCAGCTACCTGCAGGATGAACAGGCCACCGGCGACAACATACGTACGGCCCTCAGGAATCTCGAAGGCCGTGTTCAGGAGGGCGACCGGGTGTTCATCCATTATTCTGGTCACGGCACACGCTCCTACGACGCCCAGGCAGGTGGTTGCGTGGAAGCCCTGCTGGGGTATGAGGGCACCACCAAAGCCCTGCTCACCAATCGCGAGATGGCCAACCTGCTCAAGCCGATCACCAACAAGACTGACAAGCTTTTTGTGATGTATGACGCCTGCCATTCCGGCGGGATTGTGAGCAATGCCTCTACTGTGCGCACCCGCGGAATCGGCATGGCGGGTTCCCGCATGGACCCGTTCGGCAACGGCAACGACGAAGGGCTGTTGAGTCCCAGGGTGGCGAATATCAGTGAGGAGTGCGGCCGGCCGGTCAATGTCAAGACACGCAACCTGCTTGTAGAGAGCGTCTCCACAGGCGCCTTGCCGCAGGACATCATCCACATCAGTGCATCACGCGACAACGAGGTGAGCTTTGACGATTCGCTGAAGGGCGGTCTGGCCACGCAGTTTGTACGCGACTGCATGCTGCGTGATGCGGTAGACCTCGACAAGTCCGGTGCCATCAGCATGGATGAGATCAGGCAGTGCGCACAGACAAAAATCAACCAGCGCATGCAAAACGACGCCAACTACAAGGCGCACAACCTGATGCTGTCGGGCAACATCGGCTTTGTACCGGCCTGGTTCAGCCAGGTGCAGCTCGCTGCCGCCCCGCTTGCCCAAACCGTGGCCTTGCAGCTTGCGCCACCAATGGTGCAGCCGCCAGTGGTCGTGGCCCCCGTGCCCATCAAGCCGCCACCGCCCGTGCCTGTTGCCGCACCCTTGCCTGCGCCGGTGGTCGTGGTAGTGGCCCCCCCGGCACCAGTGGTTGCAGCACTGACGGGCGAGCAGGCGCTCAGGCAGATGTTCGAGCAACGTGATGCCAAGCGCCGCGTGAATGTCAGTCTGGGCAAAACACAACTCAAAATTGCGCAGGACACGCTGGACCTGAGCGTGCGGTCCGACAAGCCGGGTTATGTGTATGTGGCGCTTGCCGGATCAGACAACAAGTCGGTGTACATGCTGTTTCCCAACGATCTGGACCAGAACAACCGCATAGCAGCCGGCGAAACCCTGAAATTACCACGCGACAACTGGCGTGTCAGGGCCGGCGGACCGGCCGGCACCAACAACCTGCTTGTATTTGTTGCAGACGGACCGCGTGACCTGGGCCAGCTTTCTGCTTCAAAGGCGGGGCCGTTTTTGATGTCCCTCAATGATGCGGAAGGTCGCGCAAAACTGGGTGCTTTGATGGCAACCTCCAGCACGGTCACGAGCCAGGCATGCCAGACCAGTTCAAACCGCAAAAACAACCCCCTTTGCTCCGATGCATTCGGAGCGGCCATGGTGTCTGTCGAAGAGGTGAAGTGATTGCACGGCGGTGATACAGGCCGTTATTTGCCGCGTGTCCCCAGCACCGCCGCACCAATAATCATCGCGGCTGCCACGCCAATGCTCCAGCTCAGTGACCTGCCGCTCACCAGCATCAGCAGGGCAGTCGATGCCAGTGGCGTGATGTAGCTCAGGATGCCGATTTGCCGTGCGTCCCCGAGTTTCAGCGCCTTGTCCCAGAGAAAAAACGCGGCACCCAGCGGGCCCAGTCCCATCACCCCAATCAGCAGCCAGTCCTGTGTCGACAAGGAAGTTTGTGGCTCAAGGGCCCAGTGGCAAAGCAGGGAGAGCAGCCCTGACACCCCTCCGAACAAACCGACAGCCGCAGTTGAGAAAGGCGGCACGCGCTGTGTCAGCAGCGAGTAGCTCGCCCAGATAAACGCAGATGCCAGGGCCGGCAGGTAGCCCCAGGACCAGCTTGCCGAGGCCGCACCGCTGCCGGCGCCCAGAATAGCCACGGCCGCACCGGCGAAGCCCAGCAATGCGGCGACGACATGCTGGGCGCGCAGCTGCACCGCTTTTAAAAAGAGCGGTGCCAGCACCACCATGAACAGCGGCCACAAATAGTTGACGAGGTTGGCCTCTACCGGAGGCGCGAGGCGCAGCGCAATGAAAAGCAGAAAGTGGAATCCAAAGAGGCCGTAGACACCCAGCGCCAGAGTAGGCGCAGGGATGAGCCACTGCGATTTATCGCGGGCCACAAACGGCAGGGCCAGCAAGCTGCCAATCAGCAGCGCGAGGCCGGTGAGTAAAAACGGCGGTACATGCCTGAGCGACACACCGAGTGAGGCCAGCAGGGCCCAAAGGGCAATCGCGCCAAGCGCGTAGAGGTTGGCAGGCATTTTTGTTCTACATCCGGTAACCAGCTTCACGCTACAGGCACGCGGCCTACACCATGCGGCCATGCCCAGGCGCTGAAATGAAAGAGCGGAAGTTTAACCACCGCATCAAGGAGAACCGCATGAGAAACAGCATGAGAAAGATTTCAGTCCTTTTGGTGAGCCTGGCCGGACTGGGCGCATTGTCCGGCTGCGTGGCCTACCCTGTGGGATACGACAACGGCCCGCATTACCGTCAGGCACCTCCGCCAGCGCAGGGTTACCGGCGAGACCGCGATGGTGACGGCGTACCCAACCGTGTAGACCGCCGACCGTCCGACCCGTATCGGTACTGAGGCCTGACCGGCAGCTCACTCAGGTGTTTGCGACACCCGCCACAGGCCTGTCCGACACACCTGCAGCATGGGCCTGCTGGTCGGCGTGATAGCTTGAGCGCACCATGGCACCGACAGCGGCGTGGGTGAAGCCCATTTTGTAGGCTTCTGCTTCAAACATCTTGAACGTGTCGGGGTGCACATAACGGCGCACCGGCAGATGCGAAATCGACGGCGCCAGGTACTGGCCAATCGTCAGCATGTCGATGTTGTGCTCGCGCATGTCGCGCATGACCTGCAGGATTTCTTCATCAGTCTCGCCCAGGCCGACCATGATGCCGCTCTTGGTCGGCACATCGGGGTGCAGGGCCTTGAATTTTTTCAGCAGGTTTAGAGAGAATTGGTAGTCACTGCCAGGGCGCGCTTCCTTGTACAGGCGGGCCGTGGTTTCCAGGTTGTGGTTCATCACGTCCGGCGGTGCGGCTTTCAGGATTTCAAGCGCGCGGTCGTCACGGCCACGGAAGTCCGGCACCAGGATTTCAATCGTGGTTTCCGGCGAGAGTTCGCGAATTTTCTGTATGCATTCGACAAAGTGGCCGCTGCCGCCGTCGCGCAGGTCGTCGCGGTCCACACTGGTGATCACCACGTATTTCAACTTCAGGGCTGCGATCGTCTTGGCCAGGTTCAGGGGCTCGTTGACGTCGAGCGGGTCGGGCCGGCCGTGGCCCACGTCGCAGAAAGGGCAACGGCGGGTGCACTTGTCGCCCATGATCATGAAGGTCGCCGTGCCCTTGCCGAAACACTCGCCGATGTTGGGGCAACTGGCTTCCTCGCATACCGTGTTGAGCTTGTTCTCGCGCAGGATCTGCTTGATCTCGTAAAAACGCGTGGTCGGGCTGCCGGCCTTGACGCGAATCCAGTCGGGCTTTTTGAGCAATTCACCCTGCACCACCTTGACCGGGATGCGCGACAGCTTGGCCGCTGCCTTCTGCTTGGCCAGCGGGTTGTAGTCTTCCTGGCTCTGAATATCTCGAACGACTTCCTGGGTGCTCATGGTGTGCTTCTTTGTGGGGGTGTGGTCAGGGCGCGAGGTAAGTGGCGAGCTTTTGGCCCAGTACATCCGCGGCGTCCTGCCAGTTTGCCGATACCCCGATTGTAGAAAGGTCTGTGGTTTTCAGCCCGACATAGCCGCAGGGGTTGATGCGCGAGAAGGGTTCAAGGTCCATCGCCACGTTCAGGGCCACCCCGTGATAGGTGCAGTGCCGACTCACCTTGATGCCCAACGCGGCGATCTTGCCCAGGCCGCTGAAGGGATCCAGCGGGTTGAGGGGGCCGGTGAGGGCAGCGTGTGAGAGGGGGTCATCGAGCCGGACGTAGATGCCGGGCGAGCCAGCGACGCGATGGCCGGTCACGCCAAAGTGCGCCAGTGTCCTGATGACAGACTCTTCAATGCGGTAGACGTATTCCTTGACGTAGTAACCGGCGCGTTTGAGGTCGATGAGCGGATAGGCCACCACCTGGCCCGGACCGTGAAAGGTCACCTGCCCACCCCTGTCCGTCTGCACAACGGGAATATCGCCCGGATTCAGGATGTGGTCACTTTTGCCCGCGAGGCCCTGGGTGTAGACGGGTGGATGCTCGCAGACCCAGAGTTCGTCCGTCGTTGATGCATTCCTGGCTTTGGTGAAAGCCTGCATGGCTTCAAAGGTCGGCAGGTAGTCGACCTGGCCCCTGGCGATGGTCTTTATGGCTGAGGTGGCTGGCATGCAGGGCTGTTATTCAGGTTGTTTGGGCAAAAAGTGCCCTGGAAGACCGAAATGTTAACTTGGAAGTTAACATTTCGGCTTTTCAGCTGTTTTGGGCGGTCAAAACGGCCTCAGAAAGGCTTTCGAAGCCCAAAAATGGCTATTTTTAGACATCAAATCGGGCTGCAGGCCAATGAATACGTACGTAAGCAGCTATTAAAATAGTAGCAAATTGAGTGAAATGATGCGTTTCAAAGCACCACTTTCACCATGGGGTGTGTGCTCAGCGTGCGGTAAAGCTCGTCCAGCTGCTCGCGGCTGGTGGCTGTCACGGTCACCGTCACGCCGAGGTACTTGCCGCCCTTGCTTTCACGCAACTCGATGGTCGATGCGTCGAAGTTGGGGTCGAACTGGTGGGCAATTGAGGTGATGGCCGCAACCATGCCGTCGACCTTTTCGCCCATGACCTTGATGGGGAACTGCGACGGGTATTCGATCAGCGATTCCTGAGTGGACGAGGCTTTGTCGGCCTGGCCAATGATTTTGGGGCTGTTGTCGGGTGTAGCGTTCATGCTGAGGGCTCCTGCTTTGCCTTCTCGATTTGATAGGCGTCGTACAAGCTTTTGTAGATGGGGCCTGGCCTGCCTTTTTCCAGCCCGTGGCCGACTGGCTGGCCGTCGAGCAGTGTGATGGGTAGAACCTCTTTGGTAGCCGATGACAGCAGCAGTTCGTCGGCCGCCAGCACTTCGGCGCGTGTGATGCGGCGCAGCTCGAAGGGGATGTTGTTGGCCCGGCACATCTCTTCCATCAGGCCGTAGCGTATGCCTTCCAGTACCAGTTTGTCCTTGGGGGGGCCTGACACCTTGCCGTCCTTGACGACCCAGACATTGCTTGCGGCGGCTTCGCTGAGGTAGTCGCCCCGGAACATCACGGTTTCAAGCGCGCCGGCATCGACGCTGATCTGCCGTGAGAACACTGCGCCCAGCAGGCTGGTGCTCTTGATGTGGGCTTTCTCCCAGCGGAAGTCGTCGGCCGTGACGCAGGCCACGCCCTCGCTGCGCTGCTGCGGACTGGGCAGCTTCATGGCATTGGTCATGACAAATACGGTGGGCGTCAGGCCGGTCAGCATGGGGTGGTCGCGCATGGCGACACCGCGGCTGACCTGTATGTAGATGATCTGGTTGCCGGGCGATGGTGCGCCCGCGGCCTTGGCATAGGCCGTGATGAGTTTGTCGGCTATGCCCCGCCATTGCTCTTTGGTCAGCGGGTTGGTGATGCGCAACTCGGCCAGGCTGCGGCTAAGGCGCGCCATGTGGTGTGCAAAACGGAACAGCTTGCCTTCATACGTCGGCACGACTTCGTAAACACCGTCGCCAAAGATGAAGCCGCGGTCCAGCACGCTGATTTTGGCGTCTTTGAGGGCGGTGTACTCACCGTTAAGGTAGCAGAGGGTGTCGGGGAGCTGCGGCTGGACAGGCAGTTGGGTCATGTGAAGTTGCCGATAGCGTTGGAAGTGCCAATTGTCGCGCCTCCGGATACTCGGCGTCACCTAAACGAAGCATCTGTTCCAGCGGAGCCGCAGATCCGGCTTTGCCGGTCTGCAGGCGGACGGCCCCCTCGGGGGGCAGCGACCCGCGCAGCGGCGGAGCGTGGGGGCTAACGATGCCTGCGCTTGAACCAGATGCGCACCCGCCAGGCCAGTTTGACACCGACATAGGCGATCACAGCACCTGCAACCGCAAAAATAGCCATGCCGAGTATGGCGGGGCCGCCGAAAGACGTTAGCCAGGCCATCACGCTTTCGCCTTCTGCGCGGCGCTCGGCAGGCGGGGCACCCAAAATCCATGCGCCGGTCTGGTAGGCCAGCCAGAGCCAGAAACCCACCGTAAGTGGATTGGTTAAAAGCGTGATGCCGGCAGCGACGGGAATATTGGCGCGCCACCAGACGCTGTGCACGGTAGCCGCCAGGATTTGCGCGAAGGGAATCGCAAAAGCCCAGAAGACGCCTATCGCGGCACCGCGCGCCACGGGCTCACTGCGCAGACGCCAGAGTTCCGGGTCGAGCACCCGGTGGGCCACAGGTTTGAGCCAGGGGTGGGCGGCCAGCACATCGCGGGTCGGGATGGAAGCCTTCCAGCGCTGTGTCCAGTGTGGTTTCTCTTCGACGCGTTTACGCGGGCTCATGGCTGGGGGCGGGCTGGCAGCACGCGGGTTTCACCAATCGCCATCAGGCTGAAGTCTGCATCGCTGAGCCCCTGTGCGGTGCGGGCAATGGCGAGGTCTTTGGGGGGCTGGTCCAGCGACTCGTCAGTCAATTCGAATGTTCCCCAGTGCACACCTACGCTGCGCTTGGCGCCCAGGTCCTTGTGGATCTGCACCGCTTCTGCCGGGTTGACGTGCTGCTCGGCCAGGAACCAGCGTGGCTCGTAAGCACCGACGGCGATCAATGCCAGGTCAAAACCGCCGCCCTTGTCTGGCGACAGCCTGTCTGCAAAACGCGCTTTGGTGTCCGCAAAATCTTTTGAGTAACCCGTGTCGCCGCTGAAGTACCAGTGCAGGTCTGGCGCGAACACGGCGTAGCCGCCCCAGAGCGTCTGGCTGCGGTCACCGAAACTGCGGGCCGACCAGTGCTGCACCGGCGTGAAGTTGAACTCCACACCCTTGACGACCTGTTTGTCCCACCAGTCCATCTCGACGGCGTTGCCTATGCCCAGGTCTGTAAACCAGGACTTCATGCCCAAGGGCACGAGGAACATCGTGGGTTTGCCCGCGGCCTTTGAGCGCTCTGCAATGTCCAGCACCGAGGCCTTGTCGAGGTGATCGTAGTGGTTGTGTGAGATCAGCACCACATCGATGAGGGGCAGGTCTGCAAGTGCGATTCCCGGCGGCTGCGCCCGTTTCGGACCGAGGAACTGAAACGGGCTGGCGCGCTCCGAGAGCACAGGGTCGGTCAACACATTCAGCCCGCCGGCCTGCACCAGCATGGCAGCGTGGCCTATCCAGGTGATGACCGGTGGCCTGGGTGTCGCTCCGGTCGTGTTGTAGGCCTTGATGGCGGCCAGGTCTGCGGCCTGCGTGGGCACTGGTTTTTCAGGTGGTTTGGGCAGGTCCTGCTGACGCCGCTCGATCTGCCACCGCACCAGCTCGCTGAACTTCTTGTTGACCGAGCCGATGTAATTGTTTTTAAAGCCCTCTGCCGTGTGGTGCGGTTTGGCTGGGTCGTAGTACGGGTTCACGGCAGTACAGCCCCCAAGAAGTGTGAGTAGAAGGCTGGCAAGGGTGAATCGCATATGTCTGCCAGGAGCAGGTCAAACCAGAAAGATCACCGCAGCAATCGCAATTGCGCCCAACACCAGGTTGACGGTAGCCAGCGTGGCGATCTGGCCGACACGCCGCCCGCCCTCCGGCCAGTCGCTGGCAGCTACGGCCAGTTTGAGGCGGCGAAACGGCCCGAAGTACAGGTGACCGAAGAGCAGGAACATCACGATGCCAATACCGAACATCAGGTGCCAGCCCATGGGCGCGTTCTTCATGCCCACGCGCAGCAGCATGGCCAGGCCCGTGAGCAGCAGGATGGCGATGGATGGCCAGACCAGCATGAAAAAGCGGCGCAGCACCTGTGCAATCAGCGGCAGGCGTTGAGCTGGTGCGAGCTGCCCGGCGGCCGGACGTAGTGCAAACAGCATAAAACTGACCCCGCCCAGCCATGTGATGGCGGCGGCAATGTGGAGGAATTTCATCAGGGCAGACATGGGGTCCTTTTTTGGTTTTTGAGCTTGCGGCCCGTGATGATGGGCGGTGTGTGGGCGGGCGCACCCATTGTGAACGAGCCCGTAAATGCATGTCTGCCGGACGGCATCCCGTGCGCTTTCAAACCGGGATGGAGGGTTTTTGAAGAGGTGCGGGGGTTTCTACGTATAATCAGGGGCTTTGCTAAATACGGCGAAAGCTGCCAGTTCGTAACGGCCCTGTAACCTTCCTGTAATTTGTGATGAACAAAATAGAAGATCCGGCAAATACGAAGATGGCGGCCAGAGCGCACAACGCAGATGAATGGGATTCAGACGCTGGGTCGGCAATTCCGGATGATGCGGCTTTCAGGCCGCTGACCCGTGATGAGGCACAGAAGCTGAGGGAGGACAGCCCTTCAATATCGCCCTGGGTGGTATTGGCGGGCCAGTCGTTGACGGGAGTCGTTGTGGCGTTCGTCGCGTGGGGCCTGACGGGTCGGCAAAACATCGGTTGGTCCGCCCTGTATGGTGCGCTGGCTGTGGTTGTACCGGGCGCTTTGTTTGCCCGCGGTTTGATGAGCAAGGTGGCGTCCATGAATGCGGGCGCTGCAGTAGCCGGGTTTTTCCTCTGGGAAATGGTCAAGATCGGCATGGTAATCGCCATGCTGTTTGCTGCGCCCCGGATGGTTTCGGATTTGAGCTGGCCGGCCATGCTTGTCGGGCTGGTGGTGACGATGAAGGTGGTCTGGCTGGTGCTCCTGCTCCAGCCGAGGCTGAAAAAGTTAAGCGTAATCAATTAAAGAGACTTGAGAGATGGCCGAATCTTCTGGAAACGCTTTGACCGCTGGTGAATACATTGGCCACCATCTGGTCCATCTGCAAAATCACAAGCAGACTGGCATCGTCGATTTTTCCGTTTTCAACATAGACACTATTTTCTGGTCGATCACCCTCGGTGTGATTGGGTTGTTTGTCATGTGGCGCGTCGCGAAAAATGTGCATTCCGGTGTGCCCGGCCGCATGCAGGCCGCCGTTGAAATCCTGCTTGAAATGGTTGACAGCCAGGCCAAAGGCATCGTCAAGAACGCTGAATCCCGCAAGATGGTCGGTCCATTGGCGCTGACCGTGTTTGTCTGGATCTTCCTGATGAACTCGATGGACTTTTTACCTGTCGACCTCTTCCACAGTATTTTCGCGGCCACCGGCCTTGACAGCACCATCCATTACTTCCGCGTTGTGCCGACGGCCGACCTTTCAGCCACGCTGGGCATGTCTTGCGGTGTGTTGCTGGTCTGCCTTTACTACAACATCAAGATCAAGGGTTTCGGTGGCTGGGTGCATGAGTTGTTCTCTGCCCCATTTGGCGACAAGTGGTTTCTCTACCCCGTCAACTTCCTGATGCAGATGATTGAGTTCGCTGCCAAGACGGTATCCCACGGCCTGCGACTCTTCGGCAACATGTATGCCGGTGAACTCCTCTTCATGCTGATCGCTCTGATGGGTGCTGTCGGCTTTGGTTCTGCCACCGGCATTTTCCTGTTCATCGGCCACGTGCTGGCAGGTACCGGCTGGGCCATCTTCCACATCCTGATCGTTGCGCTGCAAGCGTTTATTTTCATGATGTTGACGCTGGTGTATGTGGGCCAGGCCCATGATCACCATTGATTCCCTGAATCAGTTTTCTTTCGGTTTCGGTCTTTTTTATTTTTGTTAGTTAGTTAAATCCATAGGAGCATTAAATGGAACACGTACTCGGTTTTGTCGCTTTGGCCGCTGGCCTGATCATTGGCCTGGGCGCTGTCGGCGCATGTATCGGCATCGGCATCATGGGTAGCAAATACCTTGAAGCAGCTGCACGCCAGCCAGAACTGATGAACGAACTGCAAACCAAAATGTTCTTGCTGGCCGGTCTGATCGACGCGGCTTTCCTGATCGGCGTTGGTATCGCCATGCTGTTCGCGTTCGCGAACCCGTTTGTCCTCAAGTAATCCGCCTTTCCAGACATCAACCTAGAGAGGTGCTGCTGTGAGTATTAACTCCACATTCTTTGCGCAGCTCGTTGTGTTTGCGATCCTGGTGCTGTTCACGATGAAATTCGTGTGGCCCCCGATTGCAGCCGCCCTCGACGAACGCGCCCGGAAGATCGCCGACGGCCTCGCCGCTGCCGACAAAGCCAAGTCTGAACTCTCCGTCGCCAACAAGCGCGTGGAAGAAGAGCTGGCCAAGTCACGCAACGAATCCGCCGCGCGTCTGGCCGAGGCCGAGCGCCGCGCGCAAGCCATGATTGAAGAAGCCAAGGCAAAAGCAACCGAAGAGGGCAGCAAGATCATTGCAGCCGCCAAGGTTGAAGCTGAACAGCAGACCGTCAAGGCCCGCGAAACCCTGCGTGATCAGGTTGCCGCTCTGGCCGTCAAGGGTGCTGAACAGATCCTGCGCAAGGAAGTCAATGCCGGTGTGCATGCTGACTTGCTGGGTCGCCTGAAGACTGAACTTTGATTTCAACGCAGAGACCATTCAAGCGAGCATCACTATGGCCGAACTAGCCACCATTGCCCGTCCTTACGCCGAAGCGCTGTTCAAGACTGCGGGTTCCGACCTTGCAGGCACGGCTGCTTGGCTGGATGAACTGGCTGCGATTGCCTCGAACGCGCAGTTGCAGCAATATGCAGGCAACCCCAGCGTGACGTCGGCACAGACGTTTGACGTGATTTCCGGCGTCGCCAAAACGGCACTGCCTGAAGCTGCGAAAAACTTCCTGCGCGCCGTGATCGACAACGGCCGCATCAGCGTCCTGCCGGAGATCGCCGCCCAGTTCCGTGTGCTGAAAAATGCAAAAAGCGGATCGTCCGATGCAACCGTCTACAGCGCTTTTGCGCTGGATGGCACGGCATTGGCTGACCTGGCTTCAACGCTGGAAAAACGCTTTGGCAGGAAGCTCAACCTGACGGTTGAACTTGAGCCTGAATTGATAGGCGGCGTACGTGTCGTGGTGGGTGACGAGGTGCTGGACACCTCGGTCAAAGCCCGTTTAGAGCAAATGAGAGCAGCGCTGGTTTCGTGATGTTGTGCTTCGCATAACGACCGGATTTTTAGCCAAACAAACCGAAGAAAGAAGGAAAGAGTCATGCAACTCAATCCCGCAGAAATTTCTGAACTGATCAAGAGCCGTATCGAAGGCCTGACTGCCAGCAGCGATGTCCGGAACCAGGGCACCGTGGTGTCCGTGACCGACGGTATCGTGCGTATTCACGGCCTGTCCGATGTGATGCAGGGCGAAATGCTTGAATTCCCGGCAACGGCTGATGGCACCGCCACTTACGGCCTGGCCCTGAATCTTGAGCGCGACTCTGTCGGCTCCGTGATTCTGGGTGAGTACGAGCACATCGCTGAAGGCGACACCGTCAAGTGCACCGGCCGTATTCTTGAAGTGCCGGTCGGCCCTGAACTGCTTGGCCGTGTGGTCAATGCACTCGGCCAGCCTATTGACGGCAAGGGCCCGATCAACGCCAAGCTGACCGACGTGATCGAAAAGGTTGCGCCTGGTGTTATCGCCCGTAAATCCGTTGACCAGCCCCTGCAGACCGGCCTGAAGTCCATCGACTCCATGGTTCCTGTCGGCCGCGGCCAGCGCGAACTGATCATCGGCGACCGCCAGACCGGCAAGACCGCCGTCGCGATTGACGCCATCATCAACCAGAAGGGCAAGGGCGTTTCGTGCGTCTATGTCGCTATCGGCCAGAAGGCTTCGTCCATCAAGAACGTTGTGCGTTCGCTGGAACAAGCCGGCGCGATGGAATACACCATTGTGGTTGCCGCATCCGCATCCGAATCGGCGGCCATGCAATATGTGAGCGCCTATTCTGGCTGCACCATGGGCGAATACTTCCGCGATCGTGGCGAAGACGCGCTGATCGTATATGACGATCTGTCCAAGCAGGCCGTGGCTTACCGCCAGGTCTCGTTGCTGCTGCGCCGTCCACCAGGTCGCGAAGCTTATCCTGGCGATGTGTTCTATCTGCACAGCCGTCTTCTCGAGCGTGCTGCGCGCGTGAACGAAAAATACGTTGAAGACTTCACCAAAGGCGCTGTGAAGGGCAAGACCGGTTCCCTGACCGCCCTGCCAATCATTGAAACGCAGGCTGGTGACGTGTCGGCTTTCGTGCCAACCAACGTGATTTCGATCACCGACGGTCAGATCTTTCTGGAAACCAGTCTGTTCAACGCCGGTATCCGTCCCGCGATCAACGCCGGTATCTCGGTGTCTCGCGTCGGTGGTGCTGCACAGACCAAGCTGATCAAGAACCTCTCCGGTGGTATTCGTACCGATCTGGCCCAGTACCGCGAACTGGCTGCGTTCGCGCAGTTCGCTTCCGACCTGGATGAAGCCACCCGCAAGCAGCTGGACCGCGGTGCACGCGTGACCGAACTGCTCAAGCAGGCACAGTATTCGCCGCTGTCGATCTCCAACATGGGTGCCACGCTGTTCGCAGTGAACAAGGGCTTCATGGACGACATTGAAGTCAAGAAGGTCCTGGCTTTTGAGGCCGGTCTGCACAGCTACCTCAAGGACAAGAATGCGGCCCTGATGGCCAAGCTCGAAGCCAACAAGGCCATGGACAAGGATGCAGAAGCTGAACTGAACACGGCCGTGGCCGAGTTCAAGAAGTCATTCGCCTGATACGCACTGACCTCATAGTTCTAGGCAAGCAACTCCCAGGAAGCTCATATGGCAGCAGGTAAAGAGATTCGCGGCAAGATCAAATCGGTGGAAAACACCAAGAAGATCACCAAGGCCATGGAAATGGTGGCAGCGTCCAAAATGCGCAAGGCGCAGGAACGGATGCGCGCCGCCCGTCCGTACAGCGACAAGATCCGCAACATTGCGGCCAACCTTGCACAGGCCAACCCCGAATACACCCACGCGTTCATGGAGTCCAACGACACCAAGACGACCGGGTTTATCGTGGTGACGACCGACAAGGGTTTGTGCGGCGGCCTCAACACCAATGTGCTGCGCGCCGTGACGTCCAAGCTCAAGGAACTGCACGCTTCCGGCCAAGAGGCCAACGCGGTGGCCATTGGCAACAAGGGCTTCAGCTTCCTGAACCGCATCGGCGCCAAGGTAATCTCGCATGTGACCCAGTTGGGTGACAAGCCGCACCTCGATGCGCTGATCGGCCCCGTGAAGGTCTTGCTGGATGCGTACAGCGAAGGCAAGATCAAGGCGGTCTACCTCTGCTACACCAAGTTCATCAATACCATGCGCCAGGAACCGGTGGTCGAGCAGTTGCTGCCGTTGACCGCTGCCCACCTCCAGGCCGACAAGGACCAGCACGGCTGGGACTATATCTATGAGCCTGATGCGCAAACGGTGATTGACGACCTGCTGGTTCGCTACGTTGAAGCATTGGTCTATCAGGCCGTTGCTGAAAACATGGCCTCGGAGCAATCGGCCCGCATGGTGGCGATGAAAGCCGCAACCGACAACGCCGGCAGCGTGATCGGTGAACTCAAGCTGGTCTACAACAAGACGCGTCAGGCGGCGATTACGAAAGAACTTTCGGAAATCGTCGCAGGTGCTGCAGCGGTCTGAACCGCGCCGCCCAGATTTACAAGATTTAAAGAACGGAAAAGGATCCAGTCATGGCTCAAGCTCAAGGCAAGATTGTTCAGTGTATCGGCGCGGTGGTTGACGTTGAATTCGCACGCGACCAGATGCCCAAGATTTACGACGCGCTCAAGATGGAAGGCTCCGCGCTGACCCTTGAAGTACAGCAGCAGCTCGGCGACGGCATCGTGCGCACCATTGCGCTGGGTACGTCCGATGGCCTGCGCCGCGGCAACATGGTGTACAACACCGGTGCCAACATCACTGTCCCGGTCGGCAAGGCAACGCTTGGCCGTATCATGGACGTGCTGGGTGCTCCGATTGACGAGCGTGGCCCTGTCGACCAGACCCTGACCGCTCCGATTCACCGCAAAGCCCCTGCTTACGACGAACTCAGCCCATCACAGGAACTGCTGGAAACCGGCATCAAGGTGATTGACCTGGTTTGTCCGTTCGCCAAGGGCGGCAAGGTCGGCCTGTTCGGTGGCGCCGGCGTCGGCAAGACCGTGAACATGATGGAGCTGATCAACAACATCGCCAAGGCGCACTCGGGCCTGTCCGTGTTTGCCGGTGTGGGTGAACGTACCCGCGAAGGCAATGACTTCTATCACGAGATGGCCGACTCCGGCGTGGTGAACCTCGAGAACCTCGGCGAGTCCAAGGTTGCGATGGTTTACGGCCAGATGAACGAGCCCCCAGGCAACCGTCTGCGCGTGGCGCTGACCGGCCTGACGATTGCCGAGTCCTTCCGTGACGAAGGCCGCGACGTGCTGTTCTTCGTCGACAACATCTACCGCTACACGCTGGCCGGTACTGAAGTGTCAGCTTTGTTGGGCCGTATGCCTTCCGCCGTGGGTTACCAGCCAACGCTGGCTGAAGAAATGGGCCGCCTGCAGGAGCGTATTACATCGACGAAAGTCGGCTCCATCACGTCCATCCAGGCCGTTTACGTTCCTGCCGATGACTTGACCGACCCTTCACCTGCCACGACCTTTGCCCACCTGGATTCAACCGTGGTGCTTTCGCGTGACATCGCTTCGCTCGGCATCTATCCTGCGGTTGACCCGCTCGATTCGACCAGCCGCCAGCTTGACCCGAACGTCGTCGGTGAAGACCACTATGCCACGGCCCGCGCGGTGCAGGGCACGTTGCAGCGGTACAAGGAACTGCGCGACATTATTGCGATTCTGGGCATGGACGAACTCGCCCCTGAAGACAAGCTGGCTGTGGCCCGCGCACGCAAGATCCAGCGTTTCCTGTCGCAGCCTTTCCACGTTGCTGAAGTGTTTACCGGTTCACCTGGCAAGTACGTCAGTCTGGCAGAGACCATTCGCGGCTTCAAGATGATTGTTGCTGGTGAGTGCGATCACCTGCCGGAGCAGGCCTTCTACATGGTCGGCACCATCGACGAAGCTTTTGAGAAAGCCAAGAAGGTCTAACACATGGACTCGACCCACACCATTCACGTGGACGTCGTCAGCGCCGAAGAGTCGATCTTCTCCGGTGAAGCGCGTTTTGTCGCGCTTCCCGGCGAGGCTGGCGAACTGGGCATTTACCCACGCCATACACCGCTGATCACGCGCATCAAGCCGGGTGCCGTGCGCATTGAAAAATCCGACGGTACGGAAGAGTTTGTGTTTGTCGCCGGCGGCCTGCTCGAAGTTCAGCCCAACAGCGTGACCGTCCTCTCTGATACCGCTATCCGCGGCAAGGACCTGGACGAAGCCAAGGCGGTGGCCGCCAAGGCTGCGGCTGAAGAGGCGCTAAAAAATGCCAAGAGCGAGATTGATATCGCCATGGCGCAATCCGAACTGGCTGTTATGGCTGCCCAGATCGCCGCTTTGCGTAAATACCGCCAGAAAAAGTAGCATGTCTGGCGCATTCAGTGCGTCACAAAAAGCCCCGACCTCCGGACGGGGCTTTTTTTTTGCCCGGAATATACGCACGATGTGTATTGCAAGAGGCTGTCGCCTCCTACAATTACGTAATGCTCTTTTCCAGACTCACCGCTCCTTTCAAGGACAGCAACAAGGAGAAGGCCGCGCAGCTGCTGATTACCAGCACAGCCCTGGCGGACATGAGCCTGTCCGACGCGCGTGCAGTGGTGAGTGCGATGGTACTCAGGCGTGTGCAGCATGGCGTGGTCCTCATCAAGGAGGGTGAAGTCACGCATACCGACTTCATGATGCTGATCCTTGATGGTGAAGTACTGGTTGATAACGAGTTGACGTCCATGGAAGACAGCATGGTGATGTCTGTTATCGGGTCGGGTAGCCTGATTGGCGAGATGGGTGTGCTGGACGGTGCACCGCGCTCTGCCACCTGTACCGCCACGACAAATCTTGCGGTGGCAGTGCTTTCACGGGATGCCTTGCTCACGTTGATCAAGGAGAACCCTGCAGTTTCAGCACGCCTGATGCTTGCGATCTCCAAGCGCCTGTCGGACCGGCTGCGGGAGGCCAATCGCAAGATCAGGACGCTGGGTGGATTGAGCCGGGCGTTGCAGCAGGAGCTGGATGCAGCTCACCACACCGGCGGCGGCTTGTCGGGCACCTAGCCCAGAACCGGTTCGTCGGAAAGGCCGTCAGTTCTGCGATCACTGGCTGATGTCGGGAAGTGCCCGACAAGCAGCGCAGATACCTCTTCAAGTGCCTGCGTCAGGCCATCTTCAAAGTTTCCTTCCGCAAAAGCCGAGGCCATGCGCTTCGTCATGGCTTTCCACTCCTCCGATGTTACATGCTGGTTGAGGCCGCGGTCGGCCACGATCTCGATGGCCCGCTCTGCAAGCTGCAGGTATATCAAGACGCCGTTGTTGTGCTCCGTATCCCATATACGCAGCTTGCTGAACATCATGACCGCACGCTGGTGAACAAGCTGTGCCATCGTCATGTGTTTGCCCAGGCGCCACAGGTAGCTCATGGGCAATGAGGCCTCAACGCATATGCGTATCTGCCCGGTGTGGCGGCCTTCACTCGCAGTGGTGCGCCTGGCCAGTCTGAGCCGCATGTCGGGCGGAATGGCGCGTCTTGCGTCTGACGCATCCAGCCAGAGGTGTTTGAGCATGAGCTGTGGTTTATTCATCTGCGTTACCTACCAGTCACCCGAGGCACCGCCGCCGCCGAAGTCGCCGCCGCCTCCGCTGCTAAAGCCTCCCGAACTGCTGCCACCTCCACCGAATCCACCGCCACCGCTCCAGCCAGTGCCTCCGCCAGAACCCCATCCCGAAGATCCGCGCCCGAGTCCGGCGAGCGAGCCGAGGCTGGCTATCAAACCAAAGACCATGCCGACTATTCCTGCACCTATCGCCAGCAATAGACTGCTGGTAAAGATCCAGGCCATGACGCCCACGATACCCCCTGTCGCCATAGCTCCGCCCTTGCGTCCCAACACACCTGACAGCAGACGGGCACCTATCGGCACAGCGAAAAACAGGAAAACAGCAAGATCTGCCCACTGAAAACCTTCGTCGACGGATACTTTGCCGGCAGCCTCGGGCAATGGCAGGTTCTCACCGCTGATGCGGGCGATTAACTGGTCGGTCGCAGCATTCAGACCACCAGCAAAATCACCCTCCTTGAATCGCGGCGTGATGGCTCTGTCAATGATCTGCCGGGCTGCGAGATCCGGAATCGCGCCTTCCAGCGCTTTCGCAGTGGCGATGCGAACCTTTCGGTCATTTTTGGCAACTACCAGCAGCAGGCCGTCGCCAACATCCTTGCGCCCGATCTTCCAGCCGTCGCCTACACGCTGTGCGTATCCGGTGATGTCTTCTGGCTGCGTGGTCGGCACCATCAGCACCACAATCTGCGCGCCGCGGCTGGCTTCAAACGCTGCCAGCTTTGTTTCCAGCGCCTGCTTTTGTGATGCATCCAGCGTGCCTGTGGTGTCAATCACATGCGCCGTCAATGCCGGGATGGCCACCAGATCCTGTGCACGCGCGGCTTGAGTCAGCATGAACCAGCCCAGCAGAGCAGACAGCCAAAAAGCCGTCAAAAAAGATGCTGTCGGCGCAGGCCGCATGAAGGTCACAAGCGTCTTGTGCCTATTTCTTCTCGAAGCTCACAGCGGGCGGCGCAGAAATCTGGGCCTCATTCTGTACCGAGAAGTTAGGCTTCACACCGTAGCCGAACACCATGGCCGTCAGGTTGTTGGGAAAGCTGCGTGCCAGTACGTTGTACTCCTGCACCGTCTGGATATAACGGTTGCGCGCCACCGTGATGCGGTTTTCGGTACCTTCCAGCTGCACACGCAAATCCTGGAAACCCTGGTTGGCCTTCAGGTTGGGGTAGTTTTCCGTCACGACAAGAAGCCGGGACAGCGCGGAAGACAGCTCACCCTGCGCCGCCTGGAATTTGCTGAAAGCAGCCGGGTCGTTGAGCGTTTCGGGTGTGACCTGGATGGAGGTGGCTTTTGAGCGCGCCTCGACGACTTTGGTCAGTGTGTCCTGCTCAAAAGCTGCTTCGCCTTTGACAGTGGCCACGATATTCGGCACCAGATCGGCACGGCGCTGGTACTGGTTCAATACTTCGGACCAGGCAGATTTGGTCTGCTCGTCCAGCCGCTGGAAGTCGTTGTAGCCGCAGCCTGTCAGCAACAGGCTGGTTGCGCTGACAAGAGCTGCCAGCATCAGTTTGATAAAACGGGATTTCATGAAGGGGCCTCCTGAATGCAAGCCGTCACACTAACATAAATAAACCCATGCAAGCCCCAGAAAAGTCCGTCACATGAAGGGTGATTTCAACAGCGCCAAAAGTGCTGCCCGGGTATTGGTCAGGCAAACCCTGGACGCGTGGTTTGCTGAAAAAAGCTGGAAGCCCTTCAGATTTCAAAAAGAAGTCTGGAGGGCTGTCGCTTGCGGCCAGTCAGGCCTGCTGCACGCTACGACGGGCGCCGGGAAGACTTATGCGGTCTGGCTGGCTGCGCTGATGAGCTTGATGACTGTGACATCAAAAACTGCAGCAGTGAAGGGGAAACGTCAGGTTCCCGGGGCTGTACGCTCCCCGGTCACGCAGCCGTTGACGGTACTGTGGATCACCCCGATGCGCGCACTTGCAGCTGACACTTTGCGAGCACTTGAACAGCCGCTGGCCCTTTTCAAGCTACTGGAAGATTCGGGGGGAACGCAAGTGAAGCCTTGGAGCGCCGGCGTCCGCAGTGGAGACACCGCATCAGCCGAACGCAATGCCCAGAACACCAGGTTGCCCACCGTGCTGGTTACCACGCCGGAAAGCCTGTCTGTGATGCTGTCACGTGCCGACGCGCATGAGTCTCTTGGAAGCGTGAAGATGGTTGTCGTGGACGAATGGCATGAGTTGCTGGGCAACAAGCGTGGTGTTCAGGTTCAACTGGCTCTGGCAAGACTGAAAAAATGGAATGCGGAACTTTGCATCTGGGGCATGTCTGCCACTTTGGGTAATCTTGACGATGCCATGCGTACCCTGCTCGGCCGCGAAGGCGGCACGCTGGTCCAGGGGCAGGTGCCAAAAAAGTTGATCATCGACTCGCTCTTGCCGGCTAGGGCAGAACGCTTTCCGTGGGGCGGACACCTGGGGCTCACCATGCTGCCCCAGGTGATTACCGAGATCGCCAATAGCAGCGTGACGCTGGTGTTCACCAACACACGGTCACAGGCCGAAATCTGGTACCAGGCCATGCTGGAAGCGCGCCCCGAATGGGCGGGCCTGATTGCCCTCCATCATGGATCTCTCGACAGGGGTGTGCGTGAGTGGGTCGAGGCAGGACTCAAAAACGGGGAGTTGCGAGCCGTTGTCTGTACGTCCAGTCTTGATCTCGGGGTCGACTTCCTGCCCGTGGAGCGGGTGCTGCAAATTGGGTCACCCAAAGGCGTGGCGCGCCTGTTGCAGCGCGCAGGCCGGTCCGGGCATGCGCCGGGGCGCCCGTCACGCATCACACTGGTACCGACACACAGTATCGAAATGGTGGAAGGTGCGGCAGCCCGCGCAGCCATTGCAGCCGGCCACATTGAGGAGCGGCTGTCACCGGAGCAGCCGCTCGATGTGCTGGTCCAGCATCTGGTGACCATTGCACTGGGTGGTGGCTTCAAACCCGCAGAGCTGTATGCAGAAGTGCGCGGCACCGCAGCGTATGCGCATCTGTCTCCAGAAAGCTGGGCGTGGTGCCTGTCTTTCGTACGCCAGGGAGGCCCGTCACTTGCAGCTTACCCGGATTACAGGCGTGCGGTGCCGGACGAAGACGGCATCTGGCGCGTACCCGATTCCCGGCTGGCGCGCCGTCACCGCATTAACATTGGCACGATAGTCAGTGATGCCAGTATGTCGGTGCAGTACCTTGGTGGAAGTCGCATAGGAACTGTCGAAGAAAGCTTTGCTGCACGTCTCAAGCCGGGAGACTGTTTTCTTTTCGGTGGCCGGTTGCTTGAGCTTGTTCGCATCCACGACATGACGGCATGGGTGAGGCGTGCAAGCGGCAAACGCCCGGCGGTTCCACGCTGGAATGGCGGGCGCATGCCGCTGTCCACCACGCTGGCCGATGCGGTGGTGCGGCAGCTTGCCTTGGCGGGAGAAGGCCGCTATGACTCGCCAGAGCTAGAGCGTGTCCGCCCGCTTCTGGAGCTGCAGCAGCAATGGTCGGCGCTGCCGACACCCAGTACCCTGTTGGCGGAGGTCCTGACAACGCGTGAAGGCACGCATCTTTTTCTATACCCATTTGCAGGTCGCCACGTGCATCTTGGCCTGGCGAGCCTGCTGGCATGGCGTGTGGCGCAGCATCAACCACGTACGTTTTCAATTGCCGTGAACGACTACGGCTTTGAACTGCTAAGCGCAGCTGAGGTGGATTGGTCAACCTTGCTGCCAGAGGTGCTGAGACCTGGCCACGACGCAGAGGCAAAAAGTGCCATGTTTGATGATGCAGGCGAGGAGGGCGAGCGCACGGCACTTCTGCATGAAGTGCTTGAAAGCCTGAATGCCAGTGAACTGGCACAACGCCGCTTTCGTGAAATTGCCCGCGTCTCTGGCCTCATTTTCCAGGGCTATCCGGGAGAGAAGCGAAGCAACAAACAACTGCAGGCTTCCTCCTCGCTTTTCTTCGAAGTCTTCCGGAAATACGATCCTGCCAATCGCCTGCTGCTTCAGGCTGAGCAGGAACTGCTGGCCCAGGAACTTGAAATCAGGCGTCTGCGCGCCAGCCTGAAACGCATGAATGCGCAGCAGCTTGTCTTGATGACGCCGGAACGTCCCACACCTTTTTCCTTTCCGCTCATGGTAGAGCGCTTCCGGGAGCAGTTGTCCAACGAAAAAGTGGCCGACCGCATTGCGCGCATGGTGCAACAGCTTGACAGGGCTGCAGGTGAACTTCCGCCTGTGAAGGGTCGTACCGCGCCCGGACAGCACGAAGCGCAGGACATCGGCGATGTGGTCCTCAAGACCCTGGCTTTTGGTCGGGACACCGCCTCCAAAAGTGCGTCACCCAAAGCCGGTCGACGCAGACCCCGCAAAGGAAACAGTGCATGACAGATAGCCCGGGACCGGGAACGCCGCTGGCGGTGAGCTGGGTTGGCGAAGAGTTGCTGCTGCTTCCTGAACGGGCGCTCTGGTGGCCGGCACAGCGCGTTCTGATGATCGCTGACCTGCATATCGGTAAAGCTGCCACCTACCGGAATTTGGGGCAACCTGTACCTTCGGGTACCACCAGAGAGAACCTGCGGCGTATCAGCCGGCTGCTTTTGCAGTACCGGCCCGCGCTGCTTTTATTTCTGGGGGATTTCCTGCATGCGGCGCAAGCCCGAACTCCGTCGGTTCTGCATGCACTGGACGAGTGGCGGCAGGAGTTCTCCGACATCGACGTTCTGCTTGTGCGCGGCAACCACGACAGCCGTGCCGGCGACCCGCCTGAATCGCTGAACATAAAAGTGGTTGAAGAACCCTGGCTCATCGGCCCGTTTGCCGCCTGCCACCACCCACAGAGCCATGCCACACACGCGGTGATTGCCGGCCATCTGCACCCCGTGGTGAGCCTGCGCGGGCGAGGCCGCGACCATCTGCGCCTGCCATGTTTCTGCTTTGAAGAGCGGCGTGCCGTTCTTCCGGCTTTTGGTGAGTTCACAGGCGGCTGGTCCATGAAGACCGAACCAGGCCTGAAGGTCTATCCTGTCGGTGGCGAGGTGGTCTGGTGCCTCCCCAATGCAGCTGGCGCGGCTTGAGCTTTTGTGAGTCAGTAGCCGGTATTCAGATCAACCTGGAACTGCAGGCGCTCACCGGCACGAAAACGTGCGAGGTTGTCGAGAAAGCGTTCGGCCGCACGTTCGAACATTCTTGTCTGTGATCTCCCGGAAAGGTGCATGGAGATATGCACGTTGTCCAGACTCCAGAGCGGGTGGTCTGGTGGCAGTGGCTCCGGGTCTGTCACGTCCAGAAATGCGGCCGCAATACGTTTGTTTTTCAGCGCCGAAACCAGCGCCTCCTGATCAACAATGCTTCCGCGCGCAAAGTTCATCAGCACAGCCTCTGGCTTCATGCGTGCCAGTTCGGCGGCGCCAATCATGTGTTCGGTTTCACTCGTGGCGGGCACCGCGAGAATGACCCAGTCAAACTCACCCAGCATGTCCTTCCATTGGTCGGGGCCGAGCGTTTTTCCTGACGAATCCGGATTGCGGCGCACAGCCGTGACCTTCACTCCAAACGCATTCAGGCGCTCTTCGACCATCTTCCCGATAGCGCCATAGCCCACCACCAGGGCGTGGCTGCCCGCAAGCTCCACTTTGCCAGGGGAATCACGCAGCCATTCGTGCCTATCCTGTGCGCGCACCACCTCGCGATAATTCTTGGCGATGTTCAGCATGCCCATAACGACATACTCGGCAATGGTGAGGGCATTGATGCCCGCGCCATTGGTAACGGTGACGCCGCGTAGCTCCAGTTCGCGCAGTGGCAGCCCATCCATTCCGGCCAGGCCTGAATTCAGCCACTTCATTCGTGTGGCCAGGCTGATGGCGGCTGCCATGTCGGGTTTTGTGTGCATGTCAAACCAGCCGATATCTGCCTCGGATCCAAGGGCACAGGCATCGTGCCTGCTTTTGAACCAGCGCACCTCCAGCCAGTCGGGCAACCTTCCGTCAAGGTAAGGCTGAACGGGTGCTGGCAATACGGCGATGATCTTGTCTGTCATGGTTTTTTGTAGAGGGTCTTTAAGTGCCGATGGGGCCATACTGATTAATATAGCCTGATGGACTCCACCTCTCATGCCTTGCGGGGCGCTCTTCGGCCGCAGTCAGCGGCCACGCATGGCAGGCCGGGACTGCTGGTGGCGGGGGCCACCGGCGTTCTGGGTGCAGAAGTGCTGCGCCGCCTGGCTGGCAGCGGACGCTTTGGCCACACCCAGGTCATGGCCCGCGAGCCAATGACGACAGGCGTGCAGGGGGTCAGCATACTTCTGGCAGCAGATACTCCGCCGGAAGACTGGCTGGCAAGCGCCGGGGCGACGGTAGGCGTGGTGATGTTTGAGCCGCCCCGCCTTTATTACGACCGTGAACGCGCATTGTGGACACCGGCACCGGAGCAGCTTGCCGCGCTGGCGCGATGGTTTCGGCGTTGCGGCGTACAGACGCTGGTGATGGTCATGCCACACATCCAGGGCCGGTTGCCGGAAGCCCTCAAGAGCGGTTTGGCCACACTCGATGAACATGCTGTGGCCGCAGTGGGGTTTGAACGGGTGCTGTTTGTCCGTTCGGCGCAGAAGGGGCAGGCCCCAAAGCCTGCAGGTTTCTTCAGGCAGACGGCCGCCTGGATGCTGTCGACGCTGAGTTACATGGTTCCCGTGAGCGAGCAACCGGTACGCCCGTCAAAGATTGCGGAATTCATTGAGGCGGCGTTGCGGGTGTTGCCGCCAGGAACCCATGTCGCATCGCCGGAGCTTCTCTGGCAGGCGGCGCAAAGTAGCGGTAAAGGCCTTCACGTCGAGAGTATTCACAGCGTCGTGCAGGCATGGCTTAATGGCAGACTGGACGCGTCGCGACCCTGACTCGCAACCTGTAGAACAACACATGCGAAAACCGAAAATTTCTGCTGTCACCGGCGGTAGCGCGCACGATACCGAAGCTTTGTTCTACGAGGCATTGCAAAGCGGCGACATTGAAAAACTGATGGCCTGCTGGGCAGATGAGGACGACATTCTTTGCGTGCATCCCGGTGGCGGCAGGCTGCTCGGCCCGGGCGCTATCCGGGCTTCTTTTGATGCAATGTTCGCCAACGGCACCATCCAGGTACAACCTGAAAAAATTCGTGTTATCGAATCCATGGGTGCCAGTGTGCACAGTGTCCTGGAACGCATCGAGGTACTGACAGAAGAAGGTCCGCGCCACGCCTATGTGATTGCCACCAATGTGTATCAGAAGACGGTGCAGGGCTGGCGCATGGTGGCTCACCATGCAAGTCCGGGTACGCCGCGCGAGATGCAGGAGCTGCTTGACGGCCCGCAGGTGCTGCATTGACATGATGGGCATGGTGTTTGAGTCATGAACTACACGGCACCCTGGTGGCTGCCAGGCGGCAACCTTCAGACGATATGGGCGGCCATGGTGGCACGCCGTTTTTCAGGTCCAAAGCCGAGGTTTCGGCGTGAGCGATGGAATGCGCCCGACAACGATTTTGTCGATGTGGATTTTCTCCAGAATCCCGTGGCCCATGATGCACCGCTGATGGTGGTGTTTCATGGGCTGGAGGGGTCTTCTGCCAGCCACTATGCAGAGGCGTTGGCGGGCTCTGCAGGCGCACGCGGCTGGGCCTGCGCAGTGCCGCACTTCCGGGGCTGCTCTGGCGAGCTCAACCATGCACCACGCGCTTACCATTCTGGTGACTTCGAGGAGATCGACTGGATCCTGCGCCGCTTCCGTGCATCACATGACGGGCCTGTGCTGGCCGTCGGCATTTCTCTGGGTGGTAACGCGCTGATGCGTTGGGCTGGTGAAATGGGCGAAACTTCAAGTGAGGTTGTGGCGGCTGTTGCCTCGGTCTGCTCACCCCTGGACCTGGCCGCAGGCGGCTGGGCCATAGGCCGCGGTTTCAACCGGCAGGTGTACACGCGCATGTTTCTCAGAAGTATGGTGCCCAAGGCCTTGCTTAAACTTGACCAGCACCCGGGCCTGTTCAGCCGCGAGCGGCTGCTGGCCGCGCGGAACCTGTATGAATTCGACAATGTTTTTACAGCGCCACTTCACGGTTTCAAAAATACCGAAGACTACTGGGCCCGTGCTTCCGCAAAGCCGCATATGAACAGGATTGGCGTGCCGTCACTCGCATTGAACGCCCGCAATGACCCCTTCATTCCGGCGTGGAGCCTGCCCGCGCCTGGCGACGTCAGTGCCAGCGTGACTTTGTGGCAGCCTGAAGAGGGTGGTCACGTAGGTTTTCCGTCTGGCCGCTTTCCGGGCAGCGTCCAGTTCATGCCGGAGGCGGTTGCCGCATTTTTCTCTGCTCACCTTTGACCCCGAACGGACCCATCAATCATGGATGACATCGTCAAGGCCGCGCTGGCCAAATGGCCCAACGTACCGGACTGCTATGGCTGGCTTGGGCTGGACGCCCGGGGCAACTGGTATATGCGTGACGAGAGGGCACAGGCTGCAGGCGCTTTTGGCGCGGTGCTGGATGACCATGCGCGGCAAATGGCCAGTAAAGGCTCGCTCCTCAGGCATGACAAGCTGATCGACTTCATTCAGCGCAACTACGAGAGCGACGCGCAGGGGCAGTGGTACTTCCAGAATGGCCCGCAGCGTGTGTATGTCGAGCTTGAGGCCACGCCCCATGTATGGCGTGTCGCAGCAGATTTTTCTTTAACGGCGCATACCGGCCTTGCCGCCAGGCCGCAGCGCTGCCTGCTCGACGAGGCGGGCCGCCTGTATTTTGAAACCGATATCGGCTTTGGCCTGGTGCATACACAGGATATGACTCTGGCGGCCGATGCGGTAGAGCAGGGCTTGTGGGTGCCCCAGCACGCGCTGGCTGCCGATTTACCCCTGCAATACGGCTATGTCATGAGTCCGCAGGCCCTGCAGGGACAGTAGCGACCTGTGTTGACCGGTATACGGGCAATAAAAAAGCCGGCTGAAACCGGCTATTTGAGGTCTGAAGCGCTTGCCGCGCTTACTTTTTCGCGCTGGCTGCAGCCATGGGTGCAGAAGCTGCAGGCGCAGGGGTCGAACCTGCCGCCGCCGATGCTGCAGCAGCAGGCTTGACCGGCTCGGCAAGCTTGCCACCGGCCGCATTGGCCAGGTAGACAACTGCACGGCCTATTTCGATATCGTCAAAGTCGCCGCCGCCCTGCGCGCCCATCGCGCCCTTGCCTTTGAGCGCTGAATTCCAGAGTGCTTCAAAGCCTGTCTTGATGCGGGGCGCCCATGCTGCGACATCGCCAAATTTTGGTGCGCCTGCAGCGCCTGAACCATGGCAGGCCACGCACTGGGCCTTGTAGACTTCTTCACCGCTTTTCAGGGGGCGGTTGGCATCGCGAATCTCGACGCTGCCGACTTTCTGGATACGCTGGGCCACTGACTTTTCCACATCAGCCGCACCGGGTGCAGTCTTGTTGGCCGAGGTGACAAAGTACACCAGGCCAATGATGGCAAAAATGGGGATGACAAATGAGAAAAAGACCGCTGCAAGCAGTTGTCCCGGGGTTTTGATGGGGCCTGTATGGGCTTCTTCGTGGGCCGTGTTCTGATCGTTTGCGCTCATGGCGTCCTCAAAAAACTGTAATCGGGGGGCGAATATCGGGATTGTTCTGTGCTGATACAGGCTCTGCGCAGCAACCTCATATTATAGCTGCGCCCTCGTGAACAACGGCTTTCCGGACGCTTCTGCCGGTGGCCGGCTGGTAGAATCAGCCGCTGCTTCCTTCGGGAGCACACCTCACAGCATGCGGCTGTAGCTCAGTGGATAGAGTATTGGCCTCCGAAGCCAAGGGTCGTGGG